>NZ_LMCH01000003.1:0-190885 GCF_001623095.1 Pseudovibrio sp. Ad5
CCTGTCGTCCTGCGATATTTGGGGTCTCCGTCCGTCAGGGCCAGAGCGCTTCAGCAAGGTGTAAAGCCCTACCCATTATGACATTCCTGCATTGCGCCCCACCCGCCACTTCTGCTTGGTTGCAACATTATATATACGGCCTGTGCGTAGGTATCTGTGTCCTTCGCGCCTCTAAAATGTCCGCTCACCATGTCTGCGATATTGGCATGATGAAGCTCTCAGGCATGGCACACGGCCTTTAGGCAATCAAAAGTAAGCTTCTGTAAGCTGTTCGAGTTGGTTCCAAAGAGCCGCTGATTTTTGCTGATCCATGCTGGCATCTCCATCAGGCAAATCCATAAGGCCCCAGACGTTGTGCCAATAAGTCCCGCTGGGAACATCTTGCGTAGCTGCAATAAGAGCAGCCTGCGCCCCGAGCTCTTCTGATATCAGCAGTCTTTGGGCCAACCAGCTTCTAAGCCCGCCTTGCTCAGCAAACCCACCAAAACCGCTCAAAATAACCCCGGGATGAACAGCATAGCTCTTGAGAGCCGGATAGCGTTTTGTGAGCTCCCGCATCTGCCATAAATTACCCAGTTTGCTGCCACCATAAACCCTGTTGCTTGAGTAGTTTAGCGGGTTCACATCACAGGTTTGAGCCATGATATAGGCGTCTCCCGATGTCATCACAATACGTGCATCCTCCGCAAACTTGCCTTGCTCCATCAGGAGTCGATACAGCAAATGATGACCTAAGACATTGACTGCAAAGGTCATTTCAATATCGTCCGAGGCCATTTTGTGATCATGCAATATAACACCCGAGTTGCAGATCAATATATCAATTTTCTGGTTCCCCACCTTACCAACTGCATCCGCCACAGACTGCAAGCATGATAGATCACACTTAACTTGCTGGAGGTCTGAGTCCCCTCTATTCCCCTGAGAGATGCCGCGGGACAAAGACACAACCTTGGCGCCTCGTGCAATCAATCCGCGGGAAACATACTCGCCGACACCCGCTGATCCGCCTGTTATCAGAACAGTTTTTCCGTCAAGTCGTGGTCCAGGAGGACAAATACGGGTTCTCGCCCCCTGACGAAACATACACCGTAAAAGGCGCAAAACACTGGATTTTGGAGGTTTAGATGGGGTGAGGCCTATGGACACTTTTTTATCCTTGTTTACAGTCGGTCAAGATTGATTGACCATAATACTTGACTGGATTAGTAATCCAGTCAAGTATTATTTGTAACACCTCGGATACGTGATGACTCAGTTTGATTTCGCCCCAGAATCCCAAAAGGCAACCATTCAGACAGCGCATCTGCTGTTGCAGCAAGCCGCTCGCCTTCGACAGAAGCTACAAACGGCAGTGACTGAGGCGTGTGATCTGACCTTGTCAGAAAAAGAGCTTCTTGGACGCGTCCAGCAATCAGGAGGCGAAGTGCGGATGAGTGATATTTCCAGCGCTCTGATGTTCACCGAAGGCGGCGCAACAAAGATCATCGGCCGGCTGGAGAAGCAAGGCCTCGTCACGCGGCATCGCTCGCAAGAGGATAAACGGGTTATCCTGATCAACATCACAGAGGAAGGCGAAAGCAAACTCGCAACGGCTCTCAGCGCCATGGCGAATGTCGCCTATCCGCTTTTGAGCAAGGTGTATTCTGAAGAAGAATGTGCCCAGATGACCCGCCTGCTGGAGAAACTTGGAGCGCATCCCGACCTGTTATGAGCGAGGTGCTAACGATCTCACCAGGTACGCTTAGACAAGCAAATGCCGCAGAACCAGATTTGGCATCTGCGGCATTCATTCGTCTTCTCAGGCCTTAAAAGTCCATCACAATACGACCATCAATCTTGCCGTTACGCATACGATCGAAGATGTCATTGACGTTGTCGAGCGGCTCTGTGGTGTAATGCGCAGCCACCTGGCCTTCACCAGCAAACTCTAATGACTCCCGCAGATCATTTCGCGTACCCACAATGGAACCACGTAATGTTTTGCGATTGAGCACCATATCAAAGATGTTGAGTGGAAAGTCCTCAGGAGGCAAACCAACAAGGCTCATAGTGCCACCACGTGCCAACATGCCAACACCTTGCTGGAAGCTCTTGCCAGCCACTGCTGTGACCAACACGCCCTCAGCACCACCGCCAGCTTGCACTTCAGCCACCGGATCGCACTTGAAGGCATTCAGCGTCATATCCGCACCAAGTGATCTTGCAAGCTCCAGTTTGTCCTCTGCAATATCAACCGCAATCACATGCAAGCCCATGGCCTTGGCATACTGAACAGCCAGATGCCCCAAACCGCCAATACCGGAAATCACAACCGTTTGTCCCGGTTTTGTCTCCGTTTCCTTCAGCCCCTTGTAAACGGTTACACCTGCGCACAGGATTGGTGCTGCTGGTGCAAATTCAAGTTCCTTCGGCAAATGAGCGACGAAATTCGGGTCTGCCAAAGCATATTCTGCAAAGCTGCCATTGACGCTGTAACCCGTGTTTTGCTGGCTTTCACATAAAGTTTCCCAGCCATCAACACAGTGACGACAGCAGCGGCAAGCGGTGTGCAGCCAGGGAATTCCAACGCGATCCCCCTCTTTCACCGAAGTGACATTCCGGCCTTTCTCAACCACAATGCCCACACCTTCATGGCCCGGAATAAAGGCTGGTGTCGGCTTGACTGGCCAGTCACCTTCAACAGCGTGAAGGTCGGTGTGGCACACGCCAGTGGCCTCAATTTTCACCAGAACACTGTCATCATTTACTGTAGGCTTTTCAACTTCACACACGTCCAACGGTGCACCAAACTCGCGCACAACGGCCGCTCTCATCATAGACATGACGGGCTCCTTGACCTGTTCGGGCCGCAGCGGCCCAGATGCATACAGGGAAAGCTAAATTTTGCAAATGCAGGTATGCAGCACCAGCATTCAACCCGAGCCTAACAAACCTCCAGCCAAGTATAAAAGAGATGATATTTCAAGGATGCAAGCGCGGTTAACAACGTTTCTCGCCGGTCACTCAAAGTTAAAAAGGCTTGTTCTTTAATACAAAACCCGCGGACGACAATCAGGTGTATTCAAGGACATACATTTCCGTAAAGTGAAACAAATTCATCAACTTAGGCTAACTACGTAGCTTTTAGGCGATTTCACCTGAGATCATTTCATCGTCATGAGTCGAGCGGAGACTAGCCACTCTCCCCCTACTCCATGCAACACCACAAAACACTTGCCTCCACCTAGCAATACCAAGTATAAATCAAATGTATGCATAAGGTAGATTATGGAATTACTTACTATTATTCGATCTAAATATAGCAATTATAAGTATTGTATCATTTGAATACTTAAGTATCTAACAGCTAGTTCATACTATGGATGATCATCACCATCACTCAGGCCAAGCAAACGTCTTGCACGCAAAATCACAGGTGCATCGACCATCTTGCCATCAACAACAAAAGCGCCTTGTCCTGCCGTATCCTTTTGCTTTTCAAGCACATTCAAGGCCCACTGAACTTCCTCATCACTGGGTTCAAAGCACGAATTGACAACGCTGACTTGAGAAGGATGAATAGCAAACTTACCGTTATATCCCATATCTCGCGCATTGCGGGCTTCATCCTCAAGTCCTTCAGGATCATTGAAGTCCAGAAACACACCATCAATGGCCCAAAGATGGTTCTGCACAGCTGCATTCAGCAACTGTCCACGGGGCCACACAAGACTGTTCCAGCCCATAGTACCACCTGTTTCTGCCGTATAGTCTGCATACCCAAAAGCCAATGCGTGAAGCGGCGCATGGGTTGAGGCAATCGCTTCTGCGTTGGACAGTCCGGCTGGCGTTTCCAGCAATGCGCAAATCCGTACCATCTCTTTGCCAGGATGTGCGTGAAGGAGATGATCCAGTTGCTCCAGATCACGTGGGCTTTCACATTTGGGCAGAAATATCCAGTCTGGCAGGTGCGCCAGGTCCAGCAGGCACAGCACATCTTCCAGTCCATCCGGCGTGCTCATCGATGAGATGCGAATGCCGATTTCACAGGCCTCATGCTCGCGGATCTCATCTTGAAGGCCGCGCAGCAGATCTCTAGCGGCTGGCTTTTGCTTTTCAGAAACACCGTCTTCAAGGTCAAGCACCACACACCCTGCTCCCGATGCTGTCGCCTTCGGGAAAAGGTGGGCTTTATCTGCAGGTAAGAATAACAGGCTCTTCACACCGGAACTCCAACTTAATCCATTGATGCCGTTGAGTCAGAATGTAGATCAGTAACAATTAATTTCCTGAAAATGGATAGGATCAAGCTGATCTCTTTGACGATGGACCCCGGACATAACCGCATGCCTGCAGACCACTTTGATCAGCTGTATCAACAAAAACTGATAAGCGCAGATGAGGCGATAAAAACGCTTGCAAGAGATACAAAGCTGATCACCTTCGGGTGTTATTGCGGAACCCCTCCTCGCCTTACCCAAGCCTTTTGCGAGGCTGCTGCTGCCGGATACTTCAGCAGCACACCAGATGTTTACCTGCTCCGCTCGCGCAAAGAGATTGTCGATCAGTTTTCAAATGTCGATGTCCTCAAACAGATCAAGCTGCTCTGCCCCTTTTTAGGAGGAAGTTTTCGTCAACTTGCTGATCACGCCAAGGAGTTAAGACAGACCCATCCGGATCTGATCATCCCGCATTACCTTCCAGAGCATTTTAGCCTGTATGCACAAGGTGTTTTCTCCCGTCATGGCAAGCCCAATGTGCATTTGTTTCAGGTCTCTCCCATGGACGAGCACGGCTATTTCAGCTTTGGAGTGGATGGCAGCATGTCCATCCCCCTGGCGTTTGAAGCTGGCCAGATTATCGTTGAAGTCAATCAAAATATGCCACGCACCTTTGGGTCTGGGCTCGTACATATTTCTCAGGTCTCAGCCCTTATTGAGCACAACAGCGACCTCATGGTCCTGCCGAAGAAACCGACAAGCCCTGAGGACCATAAGATTGGAGAATTTGTTGCTGAACTTGTGCCAGATCACGCTTGCATTCAGCTCGGCATTGGCGGTGTCCCGAATGAAGTGGGCAAACGCCTGAAGACAAAATCTGATCTTGGCATTCACACAGAAATGCTGGGTGATACGCTGTTCGAGTTGATACAGGCCGGTAACGTATCCAACCGGTATAAACAGCTCAATGTCGGGCACACCGTTTTTAACATCGCGCTGTTCTCCATTCCCGACTACTACGCCTATCTCGACAACAACCCCACCATGGCCTGTCATCCAGCGCACTACGTCAACAATCCGCACATCATCGCCCAAAATGACCGGATGGTCTCCGTAAACTCCTTCGTGGAGATTGATCTGTTCGGCCAAGTGGCCTCAGAATCCATCAACTGGCGTCAGATTTCCGGCAGCGGTGGGCAGCTGGACTTCGTCCGCGGTGCATTCCGCTCCAAAGAAGGCATTGCCGTGCTGGCAGCCCATTCCACCGCGAAAAACGGCAGTATCTCCAAGATTGTCCCACGCCTGCAGAACATCGTCACTACCCCGCGCAATGACGTCAGTTATGTGGCCACAGAGTACGGCTGCACCAACCTGTTTGGCATGTCCACCTCAGAGCGCGCCCACGCCCTCATTGAGCTCGCCGCCCCGCAATTTCGCGATGAGCTGCGCGAAGAAGCCAAAAACCTGACCATCTACTAGGCTGAAAGGAGCCCATCATGTATTCAGCCTACGCTCAATTCTCGGAAAATCGCTTTCTGGAGATTTACGGCCTCAACTTCGAAGAATTCTCCGTGGGCCAGATCTTTCACCATCGTCCCGGCATGACGGTTTCTCAGCAGGAAAATGCAGAGGAAGCGTTGGACACCTTCAATGCTGCAATGCTGCATTATGATGCTCATTACGCAGCGCAGACGGAGTTCAGGAAACCTCTCGTCGTCTCCACGCTGACACTGCAAAAGATCTTCGGCATGAGCTGGAAGACCTTCGCCAGAAAAGACCGCATCACAGCGTTTGAGAACATCTCCATGACTGCGCCTATCTTCGATGGCGACACGCTCTACTGCTGTAGCCAAATCATCGCAGTGGAGGAGAGCGAAGATAAAACCGGCAACGTCACCGTAAAAGCCTCCAGCACCAATCAGAAAGGTGTTGAGGTCGCCAACCTCACATACACCGTCAGCATCTTCAAAAAAGGCAAGCATCCGGTTTGGGGCAACCTTCCCAACTCTAGCAGTAACCCTTGGTTTTTGGCCTATTATCAACGTGAGGATGGGTCCCTACAGGAAACAACAGGCATCTACTTTGAGGGGTTCGCAGCAGGTCAGGTCTTCGAGCACAGCCCGGACATCACACTCCATTCGTCTTCCATGCTCCGTCACGCCGTCCAGACCATGCAATGGCACCCACTCTACCGTGATCATGAGTTCGCGCGGGAGGTCTACGGCAGAGACCGTCTGCCAGCATCAGAACTGCACGTCCTCTCGTTGGTCACCGCCGCCACCACAACCACCTTTGGCCGTGTGGTTGCCAATCTGGGTTGGACCGATACAAAGCTGTCTCGTCATTTCTATGCAGATGACCGCTTTAAAGTGCAAAGCGAAGTCCTGGCAAAGCGAGAAAGCCGTTCCAGACCAGACCAAGGCATTTTGACCATAAAAACCGTCGCCCACGATCAAACCGGCACCGAGGCCCTCTCCTACACCCGCACCCTGCTCGTCTACCGTCAGGGCGGAGGTCCATACGCAGCCGCTGGCTATTGATCCCACACCACATTCTCCTATGATCCTCTCTTGTGTAAAAGATGGATGACACGTGAAACCAGCTATCATGAGCAAAGCCGCATGGCAGTTGGAAGCCGCTGAAAACAATGCAGATCTTTATCAGCATATGTTTGAAGCCCATGGCATTCCCTATGAGCGCTCCAAGGAGCTGTTTCACACAACTGTGCCGCCCCTTCCGTTTTACTCCAGCATCGTGACCTGCCTCCCGGCAACAAAACCTGAACTCATCAATGACCTCACGCGCACTGCAACATTTGATTTTTATGTCAAAGACAGTCTTGCCGACCTTCCACTGGAGCAATCTGGTTTCAATAAGCTATTCGATGCCTGCTGGTTTCACCTCACTGAGACGATCATAGAAGACACGTCAGGCTGGGAGCAGGTAAAAACGGCTCAGCAATTGGAGCATTGGGAGACAGAATGGAAGGCAAGCGGCAACCTGACAGACCGGCGAATGTTTCCACCTGCTCTTCTCACCAATCCGAGCATGACCTTCTGGGGCTTTGGGAAGGCGGGACAGTACACCAAGAGCTTCATCGGAAACAGTTCTGACAACTCAACCGGCCTCTCCAACATCTTTGCTGGTGCACTGTCCCCTCAAGACTTCAGACAAATGGCGAGCCTGTTGCAAGCATGGCAACCATCAACACCCGTAGTCGGCTATGCACGCGATGAAACGCTCCACTGTGCCATGCAGGCAGGCTTTGAAAGCTGCGGAAACCTGACAGTCTGGGTCAAACCATTCTCATCAAGTTGAGCTCTCGTGCGAGCAACAACACCCAATCGCTCAAACTTTCATCAAACACCATTGCCTCCTGCAATAAAATGTGAGGCGTAAATAATTGTTTCCATTGTTGTATGTAAATAATTGTTTCCATTGTTGTATTTCGTCATCACACCCGCAGAATTTTGGTCACAATTCGCCCCTACCTCTCCTGTGCAACACATCGTTTTAGGAGAAAAGCCATGGCCATCGAGGTTTGGCTGACTTACGTCCTTGCCTGCATCATCTTACTCATCATCCCCGGACCAACAGTCCTTATGGTCTCCAGTTATGGCATCAGCCAGGGCCTGAGGGCGGTTGTCGCCTCAGCCCTGGGCGTTAGTTTGGGGAGTATCTTACTGGTCTCGGTCGCATTGGCCGGACTTGGCGCCGTCATCTCAACCTCTGCATTGCTCTATGACATTCTGCAATATGCGGGCGCGACCTACCTCATTTATCTGGGCGTCAGCATGTGGCGCAGGAAATCTGTCCTCAAAGACCAAATGGAGATTGTGGCAACGACCCGCCTGCAAATTTTCAGAGATACGTTTCTGGTCTCAGCCTTCAACCCCAAAGACATGCTGTTCTTCGTCGCCTTTCTCCCGCAATTTGTAGAGGACACGATTCCAGTCATTCCGCAGTTTATATTGCTGGGAACAACCTTCGTGGTCCTCGGTGGCATCAACACCATGTTCTGGACCTCCATGGCAGGCAGTTGCAGTGCCATGCTCACCGGAGGCAAATGCGCAAAACGTCTCAACAGGATCGGAGGCACCGGTCTGCTGAGTGCCGGGCTATTCATCGCGCTGTCAGGAAAGTTTCCATAAAACTCATAGACAGTGGCAAGAACTCAAAGTCTCTCCAGTATTTCTCAAAGGCCGACCTCTACCCAAACAGCATCTACATGGGTAAGCTTCTTATCTGCTGCACACTTTGAGATATCAGCTCAAAGCCTTTCAACTCATCACCTGTTCATGATCGATCAGGCCTTTCCGGAGAACACCATGGCATTTGAAGCATGGATCGCGTTTGCCGCGGCAAGTATCCTACTGTTGATCATACCCGGGCCAACCGTCCTGATGGTCGTCAGTTACAGCCTTAGTCAGGGCAAACGCGCTGCAGTTGCCTCTGTCACTGGGGTGATGTTAGGGGACCTGTTTGCCATTACAGCAGCTCTTGCTGGTCTTGGTGCAGTGCTGGCAACCTCCGTCATACTCTTCCAGATCATGAAATACTTTGGTGCAGCTTATCTGATCTATATCGGCATTAAGATGTGGCGCAGCAATTCCGGCCCATCTACACAAGTTGAGATGCCACAGGTTCCGGCTTTCCAAATCTTCAGAGACACCCTGCTGGTCACCACCTTCAACCCAAAGGGCATGCTGTTCTTCGTGGCGTTCCTGCCTCAGTTTGTTGACCAAACCCAGCCTGTGTTGACCCAGTTTTTCATTCTGGGCCTCACCTTCGTAACGCTTGGCGGTGTGAACACAGTGTTCTGGGTGACCATGGCGGGCGGATTGCGCAAAGTTGTCAACGGACCAAACACACTCAAGCGCCTCAATAAAGTTGGCGGCACAGGCCTTCTGGGTGCAGGCATCTTCACCGCTCTGTCTGGTCGCGTAGGCTAATAAAAAGCCCGGAATTACCGGGCTTTTCACAATCTATCGAAGAAGTGTTTTCAAGGCGTCTGCGACAATAATCGTAGCTGCCTTTAAGTCCGAAAGCTGCAAATGCTCATCCGCCCCATGAGCATTGGCTTCCAGAATGGAACGCGGTCCTGCACCATAAAGCACTGTTGGAATACCGGCCTCAGCATAATGGCGGGCATCGGTGTAAAGCGGAGCGCCCGTGCTTTTCAGCTCAATGCCCAAAACCTCTTTGGCAGGCCATTTTAACGCTTCCACCAGCTTTTTTGCACCCGGCAACTCGCGCAGCGGCTCAGCAATCATAATGCGCCGACACTCCACCTCAACACCGCAATCTTTCGGCACCAAAGCTTCAATCAGCTCAATCAGCTGCTCTTCCACCTGTTCCCCGTTTTCTTCGGGAATCAAACGCCGGTCAACGCGCAGCGAGACGCGCTCTGGCACAACGTTGGTGTTGATGCCGCCTGAGATCAGGCCCACAGTGATCTGAGGTGATCCAATGCCATCCTGTTCACTCTGAATGGACTTGAGCCTTTCGCGTTCCTCATAAAGCGCTGTGAGAACAGGCGTTGCAGCTTGCAGGGCGTCCGCACCACTTTCTGGCATCGCAGCATGTGCCTGACGGCCACGGAAGATCACTTCCATATGCAAACAGCCGTTGTGAGCCGTTGTTGCTGCATAAGAAAAGCCTGCTGAGATCGCATAGTCCGGCTTGGTCAGCTCTTGCTCCAACAACCACTTCGGCCCAACAAACCCGCCGGCTTCCTCATCATACGTCAGATGCAGTTCAACCGAGCCTTCCAGCTCATCCGCATACTCACGCAGAGCTAAAAGCGCAAACGCGTAGGTGGCAAAATCTCCTTTGGAAACTGCAGCTCCGCGCCCATACAAAGCACCATCTTCAATCTCTGCGCCATAAGGGTCTTTGGTCCAACCTTCCCCCGGAGGAACAACATCACCGTGTGCATTTAGAGCAATCACTGGACCAAACCCGTCGCCAAACGTTTCACGAATGATCAAATTGGTCACAGAGACCATGCCGTTCTGGCGCACAAATGGTTCTGGAACAGGGTGCTTTTCAACGGTAAAGCCAAGGCCTTCAAGCAGCTCAGCAGTCCGCAACGCGTGGTGCTCTGTATCCCCTGGCGGGTTGTCGCTTGGCACCTTGACCAATTCGCGCAGGAAGTCGACCTGCTCCGCAAACCGGTTTTCAATCGCGGCCTTCATGAATGCTCCCCTTGAATTTTACAGTAGCATTAATCCAATAGATAACGGTGATGGTTGCAAGCATCTTGTCATGCAGCCCCTCATGTTCCAGTGGATTATTGCCCCTTACGTAACTGTAGTAAGCACTTTCCGGCAAGGATCAGGAACTGCAAGCACTCTGTTCATCTACCACCAGATCCTCCAGCCGGAAGCTGAAGATCCGGCAGATCTGTCGCAAAGCCTCCGCGAACTCATCTTTCGCGCTGTTCTGCAAGCGAAGCTGGAAGGCCTCCAGTATCTGATGCTTGGTTGCCCCTTTCACCGCAAAGATGAAGGGGAAGCCATAGTTGGATTTGTAAGCACCGTTAAGCTGGGTGAACTGCTCATATTCCGCATCACTCAGCTGATCCAGTCCAGCGCCGGACTGTTCATTCACAGAGGCATCAGCCATTTCACCGGCACGCGCCGCTTTGCCTGCAAGGTCGGGGTGTGCACGGATTAACGCCAGCTGCGCGTCTTCATCCGCATGTTGCAGAGCGTTAGCAAACGCCTCAATCAGCGCATCACGAGAGGCAAAAGGTGCATCTCGCTGGGCAACAGCCGCAACCCAGGAAGTGTGCTCCGCAACCCCGCCAAACACCTCGACAAAGGTGTCCAGCGAAAACCGGTTCACCTCATCCAGAGAATAAGTCACCATGGCCTCAATGCCCCTGCAACCAGGCGCCAAGAATTTCACGCTCTTCTTTGGTCATGCCTGTCTCATTGCCAAGTGGCATGGCAGAGGACCGCACCGCCTGCGCCATGATCAGGCTGTCATAGCGTTGCAGATCAGCAATGCTGTCCAGCTCAATGTTTTTAGGCGCTTCGCTAAAAGCCTCATTGGTTGGCGTCGCACTATGGCAGGCCGCACAATGGGTCTGCGCAATCACCAGCACATCACTGTCTGGGATCGGACCATGTCCACCACCAATCTTGGCAGGCTGTGTCACAATGAGAGCTACAAACAGACTGACGGCTGCCGTAGGCAAGGCCCACCAGAAATTGGCAAAGTTGTCATGCGCATCATGACGATTGATGAAGTGGCGCACCATACCACCCATCACCAGGATAAGCGCAACAACCAGCACAGGTTGGCTATGCCCCGTCAGCAATGGATAGTGGTTGGACACCATCATCAAAAGAACCGGCAATGTCAGGTAATTGTTGTGAACCGAGCGCTGCTTGCCAATCAGGCCAAGCGCGGCATCAGGTTTACGCCCTGCCAGCAGGTCTGCGGTAATCTTTTTCTGGTTCGGGATAATCACCATAAACACGTTGAAGGCCATAAACGTGCCAATCAGCGCGCCAACGTGAATGAGAACCCCGCGTCCTGAAAACACCTGAGAATACCCATAGGTCGCACCCAGAATGATCACCAGAAGGCACACGGCCAGCAAAGGTGTATTCTTGCCAATCGCCGAACGGCACAGGCGATCATAAATGATCCAGCCAAGCCCAAGAGAGGCGATGGAAATTGCGACAGCCTCAACAGGCAAAAGCTTCATGACCTCAGGGTCAATGAGATAAACTGTTGCGTTGAAGTAGTACTGAACGCTCAAAAGAGCAAAACCTGAAACCCAGGTGAGATAAGCATCCCACTTGTACCACATCAGGTCTTTCGGCAGCTCTTTCGGTGCCACCATGAACTTCTCAACATGGTAGAAACCGCCGCCATGGACTTCCCAGGCGCTGCCAAAAATGCCCTCTGCCTGCCCTTCCCGTTTGCGCAAGGAAAGGTCGAGAGCGATGAAATAAAAAGAGGTCCCAATCCAGCCCACGCCCACAATCAAGTGAAACCAGCGGAAAAGCAGATTGAGCCATTCACTAAGGAAAGTGGCTGTCATTGTCTTGTTCTTTTAAGTTCAATTGAAATGAGTGGGCAGCGGGAGAAAACCCCCACTGCTGAAATCAGCGGAGAGCACCGTTAAAAAATGTGGCGCTCTCCGAAAACAAGCTTGGAGCTTATTCAGGCAGCTGGTCGTCGATGCCTTTAACGTAGAAGTTCATGGAAAGCAGTGCGCCATCTTCAGCGCTCTCACCAGCTTTCAGGAACTCAGAGCCGTCCTGTTTGGTGATTGGGCCGGTAAATGGCTTCAGCTCACCAGACTTGATTGCAGCAAGAGTTTTGGCAGCTTCTTCTGCAACATCCTGCGGGATGTTGGTGAACGGCGCCATGTGAACCATGTCGACATCCAGACCGCCCCAGGTATCCTGCCCCTTCCAGTTGCCGTCCATCACTGCCTGTACGCGGGCAATGTAGTAAGCGGACCAGTCGTCGATGATCGCAGTTGCTTGTGCCTTAGGCGCAAACTTGATCATGTCAGATGCCTGACCAAAGCCCATGATGCCACGCTCTTCAGCAACCTGCAGAGGCGCTGGGGAGTCAGTGTGCTGAACCATGATGTCAACGCCCTGATCGATCAGCGCTTTTGCAGCATCGGCTTCACGGCCCGGATCATACCAGGAGTTCACCCAGATGGTCTTGATCTTGAAGTCCGGGTTCACAGACTGTGCACCCAGCATGAAGGAGTTGATGCCACGCACAACTTCAGGGATCGGGAAAGAACCGATGTAGCCAGCAGTGCCGGATTTGGAGACCTTTGCAGCGATCTGACCAAGCACATAACGACCTTCATAGAAGCGAGCGCCGTAAGAAGAAACGTTCTTCGCCTGCTTGTAGCCAGTTGCATGTTCAAACTTCACTTTCGGAAACTTGCGCGCAACCTTCAAGGTTGGGTTCATGTAACCAAAGGACGTTGTAAAGATCAGCTCGTGACCGGAGCGAGCCAGACGCTCAATCGCGCGCTCAGCATCCGCACCTTCTGGCACGCTTTCAATGTAAGTGGTTTCAACTTTGTCGCCAAAGTGCTTTTCAATCGCCTGACGGCCCTGATCGTGCTGGTAAGACCAGCCATGGTCAGAAACTGGACCAACATAGATGAAACCCACTTTCAGTGGATCAGCAGCATTTGAAGCCCCTGCGGAAAGACCAAGTGCAACTGCAGCAGTTGCAGCAAGCTTGAAGATAGTGCGCATTGTGCGCTCCCCTTTATAGGTTAACCTGCATTCCTGCCACGCAACACCCTAATAAGCGCGGCGGAACACACCATTGAGAACCAGATGAACGACGGCGCCAAGCAAACACGATAGGAACAAACCCGAAGGCCGTTCTGCGCATTTGTGCGCCCACAAGTTGTTTTTCTGCTTTGTTTTCGCTCGCAAATATTTGCGATCGTTTATTCGTGCGCGTGCAGAAATCCGCAAATTTTGCAGCCGTGAATAAGTTCATATTCACTCAGATATTTAAATCTCTGTTATCTATATCTCCGACCCACCATGTATACGAAGGTCGAAATATTTACAATTTGACCAACGTCTACTATGAGCGCGTCGGTCAAATCAGGTTCTTATTAGCGATCAGGCACAAAGGGCTTACCAAGACAGGCAGGTGTATTCACCTTGGCAAGTGTCTTATTACGCGAGATCATGATCAGCACAATGATAGTTGCCAGATACGGCAGCGCAGACATCAACTGCGTCGGCAAACCAATGCCAGCGGCCTGTGCGTGGAACTGCAAAATGGAAACAGCACCAAACAGATAAGCCCCAATCAGCACACGCGCCGGGCGCCAGCTTGCAAACACCACCAGAGCCAGCGCAATCCAGCCTCGGCCCGCTGTCATGCCCTCAACCCACTGCGGAGTGTAAATGAGTGAAAGGTAAGCGCCTGCAAGGCCAGAACACGCCCCGCCAAACATCACAGCCAAGTAACGCACCTGAATAACGGAGTATCCAAGCGAATGCGCTGAACCGTGATTGTCGCCAACCGCACGGATGATCAGCCCCGTACGAGACCTGAACAGCACAAAGTAAACCGCAATCACAAGACCATAAGAAGCGTAAACCAGAACGTCCTGATTAAAGAGCAGCGGCCCAATGAATGGAATGCCTGACAACACTGGAATAGCAATCGGTTTCAGGCTGATACCCGGCTGACCGATGAAGGCTTCTCCAACCATACCGGAAAGGCCAAGCCCCAGTATAGTCAGCGCAAGGCCTGTCGCCACCTGATTTGCCATCAGATTAAGCGTCAGGAAGCCAAACAACAGGCTCATGGCAACGCCGGAGATCATGGCCGCCACAATGCCGATGTAAGGAGAACCAGTCGCCTGTGTCGCTGCAAAACCCATCACAGCGCCGACAATCATCATCCCCTCAACACCAAGGTTGAGCACACCTGAACGCTCCACCACAAGCTCACCAATAGCAGCAAGCAACAGCGGCGTAGACGCGGTGATGATGGTCAGAAGTACAGCCTCAATCATGGAAAGATCAGACATTGCCTGCCTCCTTCATGTTTTTCACACTGGAAGCAATCTTGAATCTGTAAAGAATGAGCGTGTCACAGGCGAGCACAAAGAACAGCAGCATGCCCTGAAACACACGCGTCACCTTATCAGTCAAACCAAGGCTGACCTGAGCAGACTCGCCGCCGATGTAGGAAAGCCCAAGCAACAACCCGGCAAACAGAATTCCAACAGGATTCAAACGACCAAGGAACGCTACGATAATCGCGGTAAACCCATAGCCAGGAGAAATAACAGGCGTCAGCTGTTCAATAGAACCGGAGACTTCCGCCATACCAGCCAGACCAGCCAAACCACCGGAAACGAGGAAACCGAACCAGACAACCCCATTGCTGGAAAACCCAGCAAAACGGCCAGCACGCGGTGTCTCACCCATCACCTTGATCTCAAAGCCTTTGAGCGTGCGAGACAGCATCCACCAAACCACCAGAACAGCCAGAATGGCGAAGATCATGCCAATATGCAGTCGTCCTTCACCGATTTTCGGCAGCACGTGTGCCGCATCAAAAATCCGGCTTTCCGGGAAGTTGAAACCTTCTGGATCACGCCATGGACCACGGACAAGAAAGTCGAGAATGTACTGCGCGATGTAAACCAGCATCAGGCTGGTCAGGATCTCATTGGTCCCAAACCGCACCTTCAGGAACGCCGGAATAGACGCCCACGCCATACCGCCCAAAATGCCCATCAGCACCATCAAAGGCAGGGCCAGAGGGCTGGTAAAGTCGTAAAACAGTACCGGAATAATGGATCCAGCCAGCGCACCCATGGTGAACTGACCTTCAGCACCAATGTTCCAGGAATTGGACAGGAAACAGACAGACAGGCCAACCGCGATCAGCACCAGCGGACCTGCTTTCACCAGCAGCTCTTCAATGGACCAGCTGGTTGTCAGGGGCTCGATGAAATAGGCATAAAGCGCATCAATCGGATTGTAACCCATGCTGACAAACAAAATAGAGCCACACACAAGCGTAAGCCCAATCGCAATCAGCGGCGAAACAACAGTCATCAGCTGAGAATGCTCAGCCCGTTTTTCAAGTTCAATGCGCATGGGTCTCTCCCGCGTTTGCTGCAGGGGAAGCAGACTTGCCCTCACCCATACCCGCCATCAAAAGACCGATCTTCTCACGCGTCATTTCAGAAGCTGGTTCGGCGACAGAAAGCTCACCACGAGAGATCACCGCAATCCGGTCAGAAAGCTCGTAGATCTCATCAAGATCCTGGGAAATCACCAGAACAGCAGAACCACCTCGGGCCAGATCAATGATCGCCTGACGGATCAAAGCTGCAGCGCCTGCATCAACGCCCCATGTCGGCTGGTTAATCACCAGCACTTTCGGCACACGGTCCAGCTCGCGGCCAACCACAAACTTTTGCAGGTTACCGCCAGAAAGAGAACGAGCCTCAGGATTATCATGAGACATACGCACATCGTAGGAAACGGTGATGCGCTTTTCCATTTCAGTTGCAAGCTTCTGGTTAAGCATGCCGTGCTTGATCAATGACGGCTCAGTTTTATAGCGCGTCAGCAATATATTGTCAGAAAGCACAAAGCCCGGCACCGCACCATGACCCAAGCGCTCTTCAGGCACAAAGGCAGAGCCCAGCAAACGCCGGTCATTGATCTTGCGCTTGCCAACCGGCACACCGCAAATTTCAACCGCATAAGCATCTTTGACCTGCGTCTCGCCAGAGATCGCATCAAACAACTCGCTCTGGCCGTTCGCTGCAATCCCGGCAACAGCAACAATCTCGCCGCCGCGCAAATCCAGATTGACGTCCTTCAGCTCAATGCCAAACGCACCATCCGATGGAATAGACAGATTGCGCAGCTTGAGCATCACATCACCCGGCTGAGCCTCAGTCGCACCGGCAGAGATATCATGTACATCGCCGCCGACCATCATACGGGCAAGGCTAGCCGGTGTTTCTTCAGCCGGGTCACACCCACCCACCACACGGCCATGACGCATGATCGTGGCGTTGTGGCAGATCTTCTTCACCTCTTCCAGACGATGAGAGATGTAAAGGATCGCACACCCTTCTGAGGCGAGGCGCTGCAAGGTGATGAAAAGCTGATCCGCTTCTTGCGGGGTCAATACAGACGTAGGCTCATCCATGATGATGAGACTGGGGTTCTGCAAAAGGCAACGCACGATTTCGATACGCTGACGGATGCCAACCGGCAGATCCGCAACCAGTGCTGCAGGATCCAGAGGCAGGCCATACTTTTGGGAAACCTCAGTAATACGTCTGGAAAGTGCCTCGATTTTTTCGCCTTTAGGCAAGGCCAGCGCGATGTTTTCAACCACACTCAACGCTTCAAACAAGGAGAAGTGCTGGAACACCATGCCAACGCCCAGTTTGCGGGCAGCCGCAGGGTTCGAGATTGAAACCCGTTTTCCCTTCCACAGGATCTCTCCCGCACCCGGTTCAAGAGCGCCGTAGAGAATTTTTACGAGCGTGGACTTACCCGCTCCGTTTTCACCCAGCAAAGCATGAATTTCACCCTGCTTAATGACGAGATCGACATTGTCGTTCGCTAGAATGTCACCAAATCGCTTGGTAATACCCTTGGCTTCTATGAGATCCTCGCCCCCTGTCACCGGGTCAGACCTCTGCTCGTTTTCCATCGTGTTACCCGTTCCCCCAAGCAAAATTAGATCAAGATGTTCTCCCTGAACCTAAGAAGCAAAACGAAAACCTCCCTGAGCATTGCTCATTTGCTGCTCTTTCACCACTAGAAGTTGAGCAGCAATGGAAATTGCAATATCAGACGGTTTTTTGCTTTTAATCTCAGTAATTCCGACCGGACAAACAAGCTGTTTGCTTTGCGCCTCCGATATTCCGGAGTCTTTGAACCGTTTAAGTGTTCGCGCGCGCTTTGTTGCACTGCCTATCAATCCAATAAATGCCAGATCGGTTCTACGAACAGCGGCATCTACTATAGCATGATCACGCTTGTGATCATGGGTCATTACGATGACATAGTTTCCCGGCTCAAGGTTCTTTACGACGACTTGAGGCTCATTTAGATGAATGCAGCGGATATTGGAAGGTACATATTTAGGAAAAATTTCACGCCGTTCATCAATCCAACTGATCTGAAAGCCCAAAGGGGCCATCGCAAGCATCAAAGCCTTGCCAACATGCCCTGCACCAAACAGATACAGGTGAGGCCTATCCTCCCCGAACCTCTCGGTCAGTTTGCCTTGATTTAAAACAATTTCTGCGGAATCTGCACTGCACATTGCAGGGGGTAATACGTGCCTTTCAAGGGGGCCGGAGCTGCAAGCATTTGCAGTCGTTGAAAAAATTCCCACCCCTTCTTGTGTGGAAAAATCTTGTGCACGACCGCGATAATTGAGGTGAAATTGCTCAAATGCGATTTCAACCCGCCCGCCGCAGCACTGCCCAAGGTCTGGACCAAGCGCGTATGAGCGCGTCTGGAAGGCCACCCCGCCATTTCCCATCAATGAAACAGCTTCATGCAAAACATCGTACTCAAGACGGCCACCACCGATGGTTCCCTTAAACGACATATCCGGTCGCACCACCATGCGTGCTCCGACCTCACGGGGGGATGATCCAGCAACATCCAAAATGCTCACCAGCACGCATTGGCCAGCAGCATCAAGAGCAGACAAAACTTCACCCCAAACCCGCATCAGCCCTCCTCTCCGAACTTGATCGCTTTAACAGCTTTCAAAATCGCTTCAGGCGTTGCAGGTGCATCTAGTGTCGGTAAAACACCCTTGTTCAGGCTCGCAACCGCATCATTGATCGCGCAGAAAACCGAGATCGGTAGCATCAAAGGCGGTTCCCCAACTGCCTTGGAGCGATAAATTGTTGGTTCCGGATTTCCATCACTCTCATAAAGCGCCACATTAAAAATCTCAGGCACATCAGTGGCCGTCGGAATCTTGTAGGTAGACGGAGCATGTGTCCGCAGTCGGCCCGCATCATCAAACCACAGCTCTTCCGTGGTCAACCAACCCATACCCTGCACAAAGCCACCTTCGATCTGACCGATATCCAGCGCCGGATTGAGCGACTTGCCTACATCATGAAGCACATCAACCCGTTCAACTTTCATCTCTCCGGTCAATGTATCAATCACCACTTCAGAACAGGAGGCCCCATAGGAGAAATAAAGGAATGGACGTCCCTTTACCCGCTCGCGATCCCAGATAATCTTCGGCGTTTTGTAAAACCCTGAAGAAGACAAATGAATGCGGTGTTCGTAAGCAAGTTGAGCCAGCTCCTTGATGGAAAGCTTCGGCTTCCCGCTGATCAACATCTGGTCATCAACCAGCTCGATGTCTTCCTCAGACACCTCGAAATGCTGCGCTACAAAGGTTTTCAGACGTCCAACAATCTCACGACAAGCAATCGCCGCTGCCATACCGTTCAAATCCGTACCGGACGAGGCGGCTGTTGGCGACGTGTTTGCCACCTTGGAGGTGTTGGTTGCAGTAATTTTTACCTTCTCAAGGCGAACCCCCATCTCAGTCGCTGCAATCTGCGCAACCTTCTGATAGAGGCCCTGCCCCATTTCTGTGCCCCCATGGTTCAGGTGCACAGAACCATCCCGATAAAGATGCACCAGTGCACCCGCTTGGTTGAGATGGGTCAGCGTGAACGAAATACCAAACTTCACCGGCGTCAACGCGATCCCTTTCTTCAGGATCGTGTTCTCAGCATTAAACGCGTCTACAGCTTTACGGCGCGCACGATACTCGGAGCTTTCCTCCAGCTCATCCACCAGCGCGGCCAGCACGTCGTGTTCATCAACCGCCTGCCCATAAGGCGTGGTGTTCTCACCTTCGCGATAGAAGTTCGCCTTACGTACATCAAGTGGGTCTTGCCCCATCTTGATCGCAATCGCATCCATCAACCGCTCCGCCGCAAACATCCCTTGCGGGCCACCGAAACCACGGAAAGCTGTATTAGAAACCGTATTTGTTTTCAGCCTCTTGGAAGCTATGAGAACATCTGGATAGAAATAGCTGTTATCCGCATGGAACATCGCGCGATCATTGATACCAAGCGACAGATCCGCTGAATGACCGCAGCGCGAATTCAGGTTGATTTGAACCGCTTCAATCTTGCCGGATGCATCACATCCCGCTTCCACATCAACCAGAAAATCATGACGTTTCCCGGTCAGGATCATATCGTCGTCACGGTCCAACCGACATTTGCATGGACGACCAGTAGCGTTTGCAGCTAAAGCCGCCAGTGCAGCCCATTGGTTGGCCTGAGATTCCTTACCGCCAAATGCACCACCCATCCGGCGCACTTCAACGGTCACCGCCGCCTCATCAACACCCAGCACTTTAGCAACGGTATGCTGAACCTCAGTTGGATGCTGCGTGGAGGAATGCACAAGCATATCACCATCTTCACCGGGAACAGCAAAGGCCATTTGCCCTTCAAGATAGAAGTGCTCCTGCCCACCCAGCGCAAAACTGCTTTTCACCGTGTGCGCAGACCGTTCCATAGTGGCTTCCGGTGTCCCACGGCGAAACTCATAGTCCGGCAAGACTTTCTGCTCTGCTTTGAGAGCATCAGCGACGCTCACCAGCGGCGTTTCAGCCTCAACTTCAATTCGTGCCAGTTGAACAGCCTTGCGCGCCTGTAAACGGCTCTCAGCCACCACAAGAAACACCAGCTGCCCATGGAATGCGATGCGATCTGATACAAAGACCGGATCATCTCCCATCGCAGGAGAGCAATCATTCACACCGAGAATATCCGCAGCTTCCAGCACCGCAACAACACCGGGGGCTGCTCTGACAGCACTCAGATCGATTGTCGTCAGACGGCCACACGCTTCATTGGACGCATACCCCGGCGCCACATGAAGCGTGCCGTAGGGCTCAATCATGTCATCGATATATGTAGCAGTTCCAGACACATGCTTTTCTGCACTGTCATGCTTGTAGGATTTTCCCACGACCTGAGAGGTCGAGGTGCCTGCCTCTGTCTTTTCAAGAAGATCAGCTGACATGAGCGCCTCCCTCAACCAGTTCACGTTGCCCGTGGACACGCGTTTTTTGCGAGGATGAAGCAGATATCTCCAGCAAGGCTTTTTCTAAAAGCCCTCGCACAATATCACGCCGATAGGTGCTGGAGGCCCTCATGTCAGTCAGTGGAACGAATTCGCTCTCAATAGCATTCAACGCATCCTGCCAACTGCCTGGGTCTTCCAACGACGCACCAACCAGAGCCGCTTCAGCGCTACTTGCACGTTTTGGAATGCCTGCAACACCACCAAATGCCATGCGCGCACGCTCCACAACACCGTCTTTCACCGTCAGACAGAACGCAGCCATCACTGCAGAGATATCCTGATCAAAGCGCTTGGTGATCTTGTAGGCCCGGAACTGCTCATCTGCGCTCAAACGAGGCACACTGATCGACGTCAGCACTTCGTTCTCAGCTATATCCTGCTTGCCATAGTCAATGAAAAAACTCTCCAGCGGCAAGGTACGTCGCCCACGATTGCTCTGCAGCTCAATTTCCGCACCAAGAGCAATCAGCATCGGAGGCATATCCCCGATAGGCGATCCGTTTGCGATGTTTCCGCCAACGGTCCCCGATGCCCGCACCTGCTTTGAACCAATCCGGCTGATCACCACCTCAAGGTCAGAATCAATGGACTTCAGAAACGGATTAGCAACCGCATAAGACGCACCCGCACCAAGCCGGATACCCTGTTCATCCTCATAGCAAGTGCTCAGACCATTCACGCGCCCAAGAAAAATAACCTTCGGCAGGTCGCGCAGATGCTTAGTGACCCAAAGCCCAACATCTGTAGAACCAGAAACAAGCGTAGCCTCCGGATGCTCACCATAGGTCTCCAGCAAGCGCTGAAAGCTGCTCGGAGCAAAGAAGAACCGCTCGTCATTGCCCACATGAATATCCTGCGCATCCTGAAGAGCAGCGAGTTTACTCTCTGTTTCCGTTGCACGCGCAGCAAAAACGTCATTCAAGCCATCGCGACACGCTTCCAGAGCTGCGTCAACGATTGGTCGGTATCCGGTACAACGGCACAGATTGCCCGCTATCCAGGCGTTCACATCCTGCCGTGTCAGACCCGGCGTATTCGCATGATAAAGTGTAAACAGGTTCATCACGAAACCGGGCGTACAGAAACCGCATTGCGATCCATGAAGCTCTACAAGCGCCTTTTGGACAGGGTGCAATCCGTCAGGCCCTTCCAGATCTTCAACTGTCACAAGCTCACAGCCTTCAATCTGGCCGAGCAATAGAATACAGCTGTTCACGGGCTCATAAATGAGTTTGCCGTCACGCAAACGCCCAAGCGCAATGGTGCAGGCACCGCAATCCCCTTCACCACAGCCTTCTTTGGTGCCCGTTGAGCGTTCACTCAGACGCAGATAGTCCAGCAAAGTGGTTGTCGGCTCAAAACGATCCAATTCGACGATCTGGCCTTTACGAAGGAAGCGGATTGCCGTGCGCATCAAATCAGCTCCCCCTGTAGGTGGTGTAACCAAAGGGAGAAAGCAGCAGCGGCACATGATAGTGGCTGCTCACATCCGCAATACCAAAGCGGATTGGCACCACATCAAGAAACGCAGGTTCTGGAAGAGAAATACCCTCAGCCCGCAAATAGTCACCAGCATGGAACTGCAGTTCATAGGTGCCTGCAGTCAGGCTCTCACCTTCCAGCAGCGGCCCATCCACACGCCCGTCATTGTTGGTCGAAAACACACCGATTTTGGAGAAGCTGTCCCCATCGATACGAACCAGCTCAACCCGCAGCCCTGCTGCAGGTGTCCCTTGAGCACTGTCCAAAACGTGGGTGGTCAATCGCCCCATAGTTGCCTCGTCTTTCAAATGGCAACTGCAATAGATGCCAGAATCTAAGTGAAACTACAGAGTGCACGACTATTTATGATAACAAAAGAACAAAAAAGTGTCATACATGATGCCATTTAGGCATCAACTTTAGGCAAAATCTTCTCCAATCTTGCCTCTGCTTGCTCAAGAAAAATCGCTGGCGCCAGTGCAAGCCCGCGCAACGACGAGGTGATGACGCAAAAATGGCCGCGTGTCAGCTGTTCATCAACAAGCGGTTTGAAAAGCAGCCGTTTGCTCGCCAATTCTTCTTCCAAACCAATGACCGTCTGAAACGCCACCATCTCACCAGAGCGCACCAGATGTTTCATAAAGCGAAGAGAATTGGCCTCCACACTGCTGTGCCCACCAATAGAACTGTGAGAAAGCGCCACATCCAGCCGGGCACGAATAGAGATCCCGCGCGCTGGCATGGCAACCGGATACTCAAAGCACTGTGCAAGACTAAGTTGCGTCTCTCCTGCCAGCGGATGCGTCGGAGCCATGATTGCCCCAATCTCCAATGCCTTCTTGTAGGTGATGTTAAGCGCATCGGTATCCGGTGGTTCAAATGTGAACCCTACATCCACCTCTGCCTTCTCAACCGCCTGCGCAACTCGCTCAGCCCCCATCACCTGTACATCCACATGAATGCCGCTGTAATCCTTGTGGAACTGCGCAATCACCTCAGGCAACAGTGCTTCGGTCACACTTTCAACCGTTGCAATGGAAACCACACCGCGACGAAGACCTTTAAGCGCATCCAGTTCCGCACCGGTCGCTTCCAGATCAGACAGTGTCCGCCGAATATGTGCCAGTAGAATTTCACCTGCTGAAGACAGACGGATCGTGCGCCCCACGCGCTCAAACAGCTCCATTCCAAGCTGCTTTTCCAGCGTAAGAATTTGCCGGTTCACTGCAGAGGACGCCACATTGAGTTTGCGCGCCGCCGCCCGAATGGAATTCTCTTCCGCAGCCGCTGCGAAATAACGAAGCGCTGGGCCGTAAAGATACCGCGACCGATCCATCAATCCTCCCAATCCTTCAAACGTGTTTAAGGGATAATCACTGTTGCACCGGTGGTTTTACGCCCTTCCAGATCGCAGTGCGCCTGCGCAATGTCCTTCAGGCTGTAACGCTGGTTGATCTGAATATTAATTGTCCCGTCAGCCACAGCAGCAAACAGGTCTCCAGCCGTCTCTTCCAGTTCCCATCGCTCCGCGATGTAGTTGAACAGCGTCGGACGCGTCGCGAAGAGTGAGCCTTTCTGAGACAGGATGGCCATGTTGAACTCAGGCAGTGGCCCGGACGATTGACCAAAAGAACACCAAAGCCCACGAGGACGAAGACAATCCAGCGATGCAGGATATGTATCCTTGCCCACACTGTCATAAACCACATCACAGCCGCGCCCATCAGTGATCTGACGCACTCTCGCTACCCAGTCCTCACTCTTGTAATTGATCACATATTCATAGCCATTGGCCTGAGCCAGCCGGGCTTTTTCTTCCGAGCTGACTGTCCCGATCACCCTTGCACCAAGGGCCGACGCCCATTGACCAACAATAAGCCCGACACCGCCAGCCGCTGCGTGGTAAAGCAAGGTCGTATCCGCTCCCACGTTGTAGGTCTCGCGCAGCAGGTAGCGTGCGGTCATGCCTTTCAACATTAAAGCCGCCGCTTGCTCATCACTCACACCTTCAGGGATCTTCACAAGCACGCTGGCAGGAATATTACGCTCTTCACTGTAAGCCCCCAGCGGTCCTGCATATGCTACACGGTCTCCAAGATCGAGCCCGGTTACGCCTTGCCCAAGCGCAACAACAATCCCTGCCCCCTCATTGCCAGGAATAAACGGGACACCATTTGGTGCCGGATAAAGGCCAGAGCGAAAATAGGTATCAATAAAGTTGAGCCCGATCGCAGTGTGCCTGATCCGAACTTCTCCATGCCCCGGATCAGGCAGGTCCACATCCACGTGTGTCAGAACGGACGGATCACCAGTTTTTTCAACGCGAACAGCAAAGACCATATGGATTTTCCCTTACAAAAGCTGGAGGCGGAGTTTGGACAGAATGCCGCTAACTTGCAAGCACCTTTGGGAAAACCATGCTCCACTCTGAGAAATGCAGGTACCAAAACAAAAAGCCCGACCAATTGGCCGGGCTTTTAAAAAACTCACTTATCGAGAATCACATCTTACGAAACAGCTGATGAACAGCCCCAACGCAAAACAGATAAAGGCTCGTTGCCGTGATCAGCGCAAACAACCAGTTATCGATAATAAAATCCTGATAAAGTGCAACCGCAAGTGCAGCACTCCACACAATGAGAATGCCCAGGGTCAGCGGCCGCCACTTGACGGTGCGCACCGGGTGGACGAACTCAACAGGAGCAAACGTCAGCACAGAACACAGTACCACCATGCCGATGATGATCCATGGCGGAGACTGCAGTGCAACCAGCACAACAATCACCATATTCCAGACACCAGGGAATCCAAGAAAGCCACCGCTTTCTGTCTTCATGTTGCCGTCAGCGAAGTAGATCGCGCCGGTAAACACAATGACAGCACCAGACAAAAGTCCCCAGAACTCTGAGAGAAGGCCGCTTTGGTATAGCGCGAAAGCAGGCAGGAAAACGTAGGTCGCGTAATCAATCACCAAATCCAGAATAACGCCGCTCCAGCGCGGCAGGCGATTCTGAATGTCATATTTACGTGCTAAAGGACCATCCAGCCCGTCGACAACAAGTGCCACCCAGAGCCAGAAAAACATCATAGGCAGATTGCCGTTCGCTCCAGCGACAAGCGCAAGCAACGCAATGGGGGCCCCAAATGCGGTGAGGATGTGAATGAGGAACAGCCGGGAGTTGGTCTGACCGGTCAACTTTGGGTCCTTTGTTATTCTTTAAGTGAAGGTACCACTTAGAACAATCTATCGCCCAAAACTTCAATAAGAGGTAAGTCCGCCCGAGCGAAATAGATGTTTGCACCGCCCCATAGCAGAAGTGCGATACCTATTCCATAGCTTGTAAACGGTGTTTTGCTCTTTTTTTCAAGTGTCATTATGAGACCAAGCAGCGCGATCCAAATAATATTCATGATTCCCACTGCAAACATAAGCACCATGAGTGCCCAACAGCACCCCAAACAGTACAAACCTTGCTCGATTCCAAACTGGAAGGCACTTTGCTTTTGCTCACCGGAATGCAGGGCCAATGCAACATTAGGCGTCCGGCACCGGTCAAGACAAGCCTGCTTGGCAGGCGTAAACTGATAGATCGCGGCTGCAATAACAGTTGTAATCGTCAGTGTAGAAAACACCGGCATCATCATCGGGCTCATCACCCCCAGCTCGTGCAGCACGCCCTGAGCAACGGTCGCGACAACGGAAAACGCAACCCAGATAGCCAGATACCCGCCAGCCACCACATAAATAGCCTTGCCACCACGCGCTTCATGATAGGTCTGTAGCATCGGCATAGCAGTCGGCAACATCATGGCGAGCACCATCATGAACCACATCACAAACAGCAGAAAATAGTCGTAAAGGCCCATATTCACCAGCGCTGGCATCCCAAACGCTTCCTGAGCCAATGGCAAACACAGCGAGGCAAGCTGAACACGCACATGTTCCGGCAGGCCTTTGAACATGTTGAACTGATTGAACAACTCCATGCCCGGGCCCATCTCGCCCATATCCATGCGAGAGATCATGTCGATAACCATGGCCGCCAGATAAACCCAGCCCAAAACCACAGCACCAGCCAGCACAATGTACGGGAGCCGATAGGACAACTGTAAATCCGTCTTCGGACTGGTAACTGACATAACCAACCTCAAAATCAATCAGGACGGGCCGAAACTCTGCGGTTCCGGAACCGGCGCAATTTATGCAGCTTCTCTAATAGACCAGTAATAGTCCCAATGCGACATTGATTTAGTTCAAATCTAAACTGGAACCTGCGACATGATGAAGCTGGCGCAACGAGACCTCTCCGCTTTCACTAGGGGACTATCCGCGTGCGGCACCTTGAAACCGATAGGTTTTATCCCCTAGATACTTGGGTAATAGAACGCAAACAAAATGCGGAACGAAAAAATGGCAGCCAATCTTGCAGCAGACAGCACCAAAGGCAAAAACAACAACCTCACGCCGTCGCAGGAAAAGAGCTACGATTGCGCTGTAATCGGCACAGGCCCGGCTGGCATGATCGCCGCCCTTGCCCTTGCCAGCAATGGGCTGGAAACTGTGCTGATCGGCCCGCCAGTCAACCTTAACGACGCCCGCACCACCGCCCTGATGGATGCCTCCCGCCAGTTTCTGGATAACATTGGCATTTGGAAAGACTTGCGTTCAGCGTTTACGCCACTGGAAAAGATGCGTCTGATCGACGGCACTGATCGTCTTTTACGTGCACCTGAAACCACATTCTCTGCCTCAGAACTGGACCTGCCTGCCTTCGGCTACAACATCCTCAACAAGGATCTGAACCGGGTTTTGTTTGATCTTGTGAACAACAACGAGCTCATTGAACTTGTCGAAGACACGATCAAAAACGTCAGCAGCAATGATCATAAAGCCACCATTGAACTGAGCAATACGCCAGACATCAGCTGTCATGTCGTTATCGGCGCAGATGGTCGAAATTCTGTGGTTCGCCGCTCCGCTGGCATTGAGACAAAGAACTGGAAGTATCCGCAAGCGGCACTCGTTCTTAACCTCAAACACGACCTGCCGCATTACAACATCTCTACCGAGTTCCACCGCAACACCGGTCCATTCACCATGGTCCCGCTGCCAGGTAAGACCTCTTCCCTTGTTTATGTGGAAACGCCAGAACGCGCCGAAGAGCTGAACAACTACAAGGACGAAGCTCTCGAAGCCGAACTGGAAAAACTCAGCAAGTTCGTTCTGGGCTCGCTTAAACTGGCAAGCCCCAGGCAGGTCTATCCACTCTCCGGCCTGACAGCCGTTCACATGAGTGGCAATCGCTCACTGCTTATGGGCGAAGCAGCCCACGCCTTCCCGCCAATCGGAGCCCAGGGTCTCAACCTGTCTCTGCGCGATGTAGCCGTTGCGACAGAACTGCTGGCCAACGCAAAGCACACCAAGGCAGATATGGGTTCGGTTGAGCTGCTGCAGAAGTATGATCGCAGCCGCAAAGCAGACGTGATCAGCCGCACAACCGCCGTAGACCTGCTTAACAGATCTTTGCTAACTGATGCCTTGCCTGTTCAGATGTTGCGTTCTCTGGGGCTCTACACAGCCTCCAGAATCCCACTTGTACGTCGTCTGCTGATGCGTGAAGGCATCGCTCCATCCTGGAGCCTGCCAACATTGATGCGCGCACAAAACGATTAAGGCACCAGTATTCCAGATTGAATGAGATAAATGAGCGTTGGCAACGTAATAACAGATGCCAACGTTCCATAAAGCACAGCTGTAGACGCGCGCTCAACATAGCTCGAGTAGTGCTGAGCTAGCACATAAACATTCGCAGCCGGCGGCAATGCCGCCATGAGAACAGCTGTTGAGACCCACAGACTGTCAAAGCCACCAATCCACTCCAGCAGCACAAATACAAGGATTGGGTGCACCACCAGCTTGATAAGCAACAGGACTGGCAGTTCCTTCGCCGTTCTCCGGCTTGGCTGCAAGGCAATCGTCACCCCCATCGCAAACAATGCACAAGGTGCCGCAGCTTGTCGCAAAAACGAGATGGTCTGGTCGAGTGCAACAGGTGGCTTGAACTCTATTGCAGCAGCCAGAATGCCCGCAAACACTGCAAGAATAAACGGGTGAGTGATGATCTTCTTGAAAATCTCAAAGGCCAAAGGCCCAAACTTAATGTTCCGTGCCCCACCAATCGACATCATCATGGGAACGAGAATGAACAACAAGATTGTATCAAAACACAGGATCAAAGCCGTCGGCACCGCCGCCCCTGCCCCAAGAACAGCAAGCGTAACGCCCGGTCCCATGTAACCAATGTTGGAATAGGAACCGACCAGTGCCTGCACAGTCGCCTCACCAATACTGCCGCGCAATATGAAGCGCGCAAAAGCATAAGCCAGCACAAACATGGCGAAGGTGGAAAATGTGGTCGCTGCGACAAAGTCAAAAGTGGCAAGTTCTTCCAGCGGCGTTTCAGAGAGCAACTGAAAGAACAGCGCAGGCAGAGCCAGATAGATCACGAAAAAGTTCATCCATGACAAACCCTCTCGTGAGAGTTTCGCACCGCGACCAGAAACAAACCCTAGGAAGATGAGCAAGAAAAATGGCATTGCCAAATTAACAACATTGAGCATCTAAACCATTTCCCCATGCAATTTTTTAGTGTTCTCCGCATCCAACTGGAGAATGAGTTGCTTTTGAAATGCTGATTGGCTAATCACCATGTCCGAGTTGAGCGTATATAGCCATTCTACAGAGGTTGGCATACCGGCAACTACGACACTATAGTATGCGAGTAAACGGAACTGGAAAGCTCCATCCGCCCAAAGGCCAATATGAAAGCTAAAAAATCCCGTCGCCCACTGACACGTCGCGAGAAGCTCAGCTTTCGAGCTGAATGGCTGGCTCTAAGATTTATCGGCGGAATTCTGCGCTCTATGCCGCTGGATTGGTCCTCCGCTTTCATGGGAAACATGTGGCGTCTGATCGCCCCCATGACCCATAGGCATGCCCGTGCCAAAGCGCACATCATGGCCGCCTATCCGGAAATGACGCTCAATGAAGCGGATAAAATTATCCGGGATATGTGGGAAAACCTTGGTCGGGTCTCTGCTGAAACCGTTTTACTTTCCAAAATCCACAAGGATCCGAGCCGCGTCACCTACGTAAATCCAGAGGTCTTTGAACCCTCTGTTGGTGAAGGCGCCGTTCTTGTAACCATGCACTCCGGCAACTGGGAGGTTGTCTCCGACAAAGCCGAGGAACTTGGTCTCCCGCTCGCTGGTGTCTATCAAAAACTGAAGAACCCTTATTCTGAAGGGTATTTGGTCGAAAAACGCAATTTTCTTTATAAGCTTGGCCTGTTTTGCAAAGGCCACGACACCGGCACAAAGATCATTTCAATCCTACGTAAAAAGGGCTCCGTTGCCTTCGTCGCAGACGTACGCGACCATCGCGGTGTCAAAATTGAGTTCTTCAAACAACCGTCAGCAGCAACGCACATTCCAGCCGCCCTCGCCCGCACCATGAACAAGCGCCTCATCGCTGTGGTTGCTCGCCGCAAAAAAGGCTCCCGCTTCGACATCATTGCCAAAGAAATCCCAGTTGCTCGCACCAAAGACCGTGTACAAGATGCAATCACCACAACGCAGGCAGTACACGATCAGTTCGAAGAATGGATCCGCGAAGAACCATCCCAATGGATGTGGATCATGAAGAAGTGGATTTAGCCAGCTCCCCCACGGTGTATCTCACAAATGCCGGAGCTGGTTTAGATTTAAGACACGCTCCGGCAAAAGCTAAAGCCCTACAATCAGTTCTAACGAAAGGCTGACCGCTTCAGGACTTAGCCCAAAGAGCTGATTTTGCACCGCACAATATTCTGTATACTCCCCTTTGAATTTCAATTTCGGCTCGGGAGGGAGCTAGCCAGATGAAAACCTATCGTTCCTATTATAAGCCTCTGGCCATTGGTGCCCCAACACCGTTTGCTGAGCCGCCTGTCGCACTGGAGCGCATGATCCACTTCGTGCCCCCGCATATCGAAAAGATGCGTGCAAAGATCCCGCAGATAATCTCACAAGTAGATGTAATTCTCGGCAATCTGGAGGATGCGATCCCAGCTGACGAAAAGCTCAATGCCCGCGAAGGCTTCATCCAGATGGCCAACGACAGTGACTTTGGCACCACAAAGCTCTGGACGCGCATCAACTCGCTGGAAAGCCCATGGGTTCTGGATGATATTACCGAAATCGTGACCCGCTGCGGTGACAAGCTTGATGTGATTATGCTGCCAAAAGTGAATGGCCCATGGGACATTCACTATCTGGATCAGCTGCTCGCTCAGCTCGAAGCCAAGGCAGGTGTGACAAAACCGATCCAGATCCACGCCATTTTGGAAACGGCTGAAGGCGTCAACAACGTAGAAGCCATCGCCACAGCCAGCCCGCGCATGCATGGCATGAGCCTCGGCCCAGCAGATCTCGCGGCCTCCCGCGGCATGAAGACAACTCGCGTTGGCGGCGGTCATCCTGACTATCAGGTACTTGCAGATGCCGACGGCAACGCGCCACGCACACGCTACCAGCAAGACTTATGGCACTACACTGTAGCCAAAATGGTAGATGCATGCCTTGCTGCAGGCATTAAACCCTTCTACGGACCTTTCGGAGATTTCAGCGACCCAGCCGCATGTGAAGCCCAGTTCCGCAACTCATTCCTCATGGGCTGTCTTGGAACCTGGACATTGCACCCAAGCCAGATTGGCATTGCAAAATCAGTCTTCTCACCAGAGCCAGATGAAGTGAAATTTGCTCGCAGGATTCTGGAAGCAATGCCGGATGGAACCGGCGCGGTGATGCTGGACGGGAAAATGCAGGATGACGCGACGTGGAAACAGGCAAAGGTGATCTGTGACCTAGCTGATCTGGTCATCTCAAAAGACCCGGATTTGGCAGAATCTTTCCAATAATCAATCCTGAAGAGTGGTCGGCGCCACTCTTCAACCATGCGGATGTGCATATCAATGAAATGTGAGGAGCTATTCATCCCCAAACGTCACATTTTGATCGGTTTGTGCTGCCTCTCGCCTCTTTGCTGCGCTATATAGCTTGACAATAAGCGCATGGCATGACCTTTAAGGCGCCCTGACAAGATACAGTATCTTCGAAAGCTTGGTGGATTATGGAGACAATTAGAACCGCGAAATTCAGAATTGGACAGGTCGTACGTCACCGCCTGTACCCGTTCCGTGGCATAGTCTTCGACGTTGATCCCACATTTGACAATACAGAAGAGTGGTGGGAGTCAATTCCCGAAGAAGCACGCCCAAGCAAGGACCAGCCTTTTTATCACCTTCTCGCTGAAAACGCTGAGAGTGAATACATTGCTTATGTCTCGGAGCAGAATCTGGAAAAAGACGACAGTGGCGAACCTGTGAGACACCCGCAGGTCGATGAGTTTTTTGATGAGACCACCGATGGAGACTACATCGTCAAGGATGTGGAAATTCATTAAAACAGGTTCCTGAATTATCTTCATGGAAACCGCATCTTTTCAAAGTCATCAAATCAATAAAAAACCCGAAGGAAAATTCCTTCGGGGTTTTTAATTCTTAACGCGAAAACCAAATTACTGGTTTGCTTGACGCTGCTGCTCAATCAGCTTCTGACGAGCGGCTTCAGCACGCTTCTGAAGTTCAGACTGCAGGCGCTCCTGCTTTGCCTGGAGTTCTTCAGGCTTAATAGCTTCACCATCATAAATACGGGTGAACCCTTTCAAAGTAAGGTCGAATGGACGTGCCTTACCCTGCTGGTTCAACGTAGTAATGATCAGCTTGCCACCTTTTTTCAGGCCACCGATGAAGGTGTCATCAATAACCATCTCGGCAATACAAGCGTTTGGAAAACAAATTGTATATTTAGCTTCAGACTGTTTGCCACCATCAACCTGTACACGAAGACCAGGCTGAATCAGCATTCCTGGAGGAACAGCAAGGTGCAGCAACTTGCGGCTTTCGCCGGTCACTTCACGCACAACAGCTTGAGCTAGGAACTGGCCTGTGTCCGTGCGCAGTTCTTGTGTGATAAGGCAAAATTCTTTCTTGGATTTAGGATCAGTGTTACAAACTTTCACCCAAGCATCGTCTGCCTGTGCATTCTGTGCAACACTGGTGCCTGCAAAGCCAACAGCGGCCATTGCTGCAATAATCCCACCAGTCAGAACGCCCTTAAAATTAACGGCCATCCCAAATTTCCTCAAAGTTTGATCCGGTGCAAAACGATGCCTCCGGCAATTACGCAGCAACCATTTTTTAAGTTCAACAGTGTTTTGACTGCTTGTTCGGCGCCAAGCATACTCAGAACAGAGCTGAAAAAAAGGCAACGCTTCTGTTAAATGCTACTTATGTACTCTTTAAACGCCTCGGAACCATTTTTCCACCTATAGATTGGGGTGGTTACTGTCCTTTTCCAAAGCCTCGTAGGCTGAAATTTCCTCAGAATCGTATTATTGCTAGTTTCTGCGGACGCCCTAGGAGAAATTCGAATGACCAAATTCCGATCCTATGTGAATGGAATAAACAATTTTACGAAAGGGCTTGTTGTCATTTCCGGTATGGCAACATTAGCTTGTTCAACTGCACTGGCTCAGGATACTGTTCCTTGGAGCCATGCTATTGCAATGCATGGGAAACCTGCGTTACTAGCAGATTATACTCACCTGCCCTATGCAAACCCGGAAGCTCCTAAAGGCGGTCGCCTTTCTCTCGGCGTTCAAGGTACATTTGATAGTCTCAATTCCTTTGCTCTCAAAGGAGCATGGACATCCGCACGCGGCATGAAAGAGCGTCAGATGGGCTCTTTCATCCTGGAGAGCCTCCTTCTTCGCACCAATGACGAAGCATTCACATTGTATGCACACCTTGCTGAAGCTGTGCGGATGCCAGAAGAGCGGAACTGGATCGAATTTCGTCTGAATCCTGCAGCAAAATTTTCCAACGGTGACCCGTTAACCGTTGACGATATTATCTTTTCTCTTGAAACCATCCGCGATCATGGCCGCCCGCCTTATGCACGCTGGTATGGCAAAGTCGTCAAGTTCGAAAAAACGGGGGCACATTCCGTAAAGCTGCATTTTAAAGATGGCAGCGACCGTGAGCTTCCACTGCTCATTGCTCTGGCCCCTATTTTCAACAGCCGCACAACTGATCCTGAAACGTTCGGCAACACCACGCTGACACCGCCAATCGGAACCGGCCCTTACATTTTCTCTGAAATCGACCCCGGTAGACGCACCACCTACACACGCCGCGACGATTATTGGGCAAAAGATCTGCCACAGAAAATCGGCTTCGATAACTTCAATGAAGTGACCGTTGATTACTTCAGAGATTATAACGCCTTGCAGGAAGCGTTCCGCAAAGGTGACACGGAAGCGCTCATCTATGGCAATCCAAGCCTTTGGGAGAATGCGGGTGACTTTCCTGCATTTGAAGAAGGCAAGGTTGTCAAAGACGTATTTGAACGTGGCACGCCACCGAGCATGACCGGCATTGCGTTCAACACCCGTCACCCCAAGTTCTCTGACAAACGCGTCCGCCAAGCTCTTGGCATGCTGTTAGACTTCCAATGGATCAACAGAACCCTCTTCAACGGACTGTACAAACGTACAGACGGATATTGGGACAACTCTGAACTGTCCTCCATTGGGCGCCCGGCGAACGAGTTGGAAAAGAAACTTCTTGAACCATACCCGAATGTGGTCACAGACGAGGTTCTGGCAGGAACATGGCGCCCATCCGAGGCTGATGGGTCAGGGCGTGACCGCAAGGTATTACGCGACGCACTGAGCCTTTTCAAACAGGCAGGGTACAAACTTGATCAAGGCAAACTGATCAACACAAAATCCCGCGAGCAGCTCAGCTTTGAAATTCTTGTACGCGTTCAGGACGAAGAGAAAGTCGCGCTTGCATTGCAGCGCACAGCCAAACTTCTGGGCATCGAAATCTCAGTGCGAACCGTCGACGCCGCCCAGTTCGAAGAACGCCGCGCATCTTTTGGGTTTGATGCCCTCTTCAACACTTGGTTTGCTTCCCTTTCTCCCGGTGGTGAGCAATATGCGCGCTGGTCATCTCAGGCAGCAGACACCAAGAGCTCCAGAAACATCGTTGGCGCAAAAGAACCTGTAATCGATGCATTGATCGATGCCATGGTCGCGGCCCGTACCCGTGAGGAGTTTGTAGCCGCAGTCCGCGCATTTGACCGTGTTCTGATCTCGGGCTTTTACGCAATTCCACTCTATCACGCCCCTGCTGAGTGGGTTGCACGATGGACAACCGTTGAGCATCCAGCCCAATCACCGCTTTACGGCATGCAGTTCGACAACTGGTGGGATGCACCTAAAGAGTAGATAAACACATAAAAATTAGGCTGCGTTCTTGATGAAGGCAGCCTACTCAACAAAAGTGTCTATTAACCAACTTGTCGAATCTCTAATTTCTCAGTCGCTTAGCGGACTTACCTTAAATGATACTGTCAAATACCGATGCCATTGCAAACCACAGCACAACTGGAGTTTGGGGCAATATCACTCTTGATATGCTGTTCCGGCGTGCTGCGCAAAAACATCCAAACCGCTTGGCATTGGTCGATGCACCCGACAGAGAAACATGGACAGGCGGCAAGCCACGCCACCTGACCTATGCCGAAGCAGAGCAGGAAATCAGCAGAATTGCTGGCTTCTTCGCAGCTGTAGGGATGGAACCCGACCACATTTTGGGCCTCCAATCTCCCAATACAGTCGATAATGTTCTTTGCATTCTTGGAGCACTGCGAGCTGGCCTGATTGTTTCCCCCTTCCCGCTGCACTGGCGCCACTCTGAGATTTTACGCGCACTCAGCACAGTAGATGCCAAAGCACTGATCACAGCAGATCGCGTTGAAACCCGCATGCTCGGCGAAGAAGCGCGCGACGCTGCCGCTGACTTTTTCTCTCTGCGTTTCGTTTTTGGCCTCGGCAGCGACATTCCCGACGGCCTCATCGATATGGCACCCATGCTGGCTGAGAGTGGGGATTCCTTCCCGGAGCCGGTGGTAGAACGGGACGGCGCACCTGCCAATCACGTCGCCACACTCACCTGGGTTCACTCTGGGTCCGAAATCAGCCCAATCCCGCGCAGCCATAACCACTGGGTCTCCACAGGCCTCATGCCGTTTCTTGAGACAAGACTAGAGCCGGGTGCGCGGATTTTGCTGCCGTATATTTTGTGCGGAATTACCGGAATTGGCGCCGGTTTGGTCCCGTGGCTACTGAGCGAAGGGACGCTGCATCTCCACCATCCACATGCTTTATCCACATTAACGGATCACGCACGCTCCATTGAGGCAAATTATATTTTAACCCCTGGACCGCTTGCGTCTCACATCGATGGGGCCTTGGAAGGCTGGAAAACAAACACCGTTGCCACATGGGCAATCACCTCTCCAACACCTGCCAAATACAAAGCCAAAGGCATCGTAACAGACCTCCATGTGTTGGATGAATATGCACTGGTGGCACATTTGCGAGGAACCTCTGAGGAGCCTGTCCCGCTCATTCCGGGCAATCAGTTTGCCCCAAGCACATCCACCCACGGCCCGTGCCTTATTAATATTGATCCCGTTGAAATAAATGAGGAATATTCACAGGGAGTTTCGACAACAGCGCCCGGATACCACCTCAAACTCAAGGGTGCGATGGTCCCGGATGCAGATTGGCCGACCAACGAATCTCATCTGACATTCTTCAGCAACGAGCAAAATGAACATGGGCTGATTACTCAGATCCCTGTTGGCGTACATAACGTTACTGGAGCAATTCATGGCTTTGGAACGCCCGGTCAAAAAGCGCCCGGTTTGCTGGAGCTGGAACGTCTCGACGAAATATACAGTGAATTCTCGGGGGTAAAAGAAGCGGCTGCTTTTCTGGTAGAAGATGAATTAATGGGTGCACGCCTTATGGTCGCGGTGGTACCGTCAGAAGGCCTTCTCGTTGATGTGGAAGCCTTTTACGCCTACCTCGACGCATCACGCGTCAGCCTGACAATGATGCCACATAGAATTCTGTCACTCCGCGCATTGCCAATGACAGAAGGTGGTACTGTAGACCGACAGAAATTGACCAGACGCTCCCAGCCAAAACCGGTGGAAGCGGTTGCCTGAGAGGATGAATGGCCGATCATAGCCAACCATTAGAGACTGAAACGCACGATTCCAGTTGGGGCAAAATCCTGCTGATCGCACCGGTGCAAAATCATGTCTTTGATATGTTGGAGCCTTTGACCGTGCTATCTGATCGTCTGGTCGCAGTTCGAACCAGCGCACAGCTTATTGACGAGCTACAGGGTGCAAACGTTCTTCCCATATGCATTCTTTTGCCCTGGCAGGAAGATAATCCTCCTGAGCTAGATGAACTCACGCAAACCATTAGGCAATTCCGAAAAGGTCCCGGTGTCGAAGTTCCACTTCTTATTATTACAAGTGGCAGTGCGCCTGTTCCGCTGGATTTAAAGCCAAGCGCAACTGTGAGTGATGCAATACCACCAGATGTTCTGCTGCCACGCATTGCCGGTTTGAGGCGTCTTGCCAACAGAGCTGAGGAAGCGCGCCTGCGCCGTGGCCTATTTGGTCCATTGCCAGAGTATAAGATCGAATTCGGCCCGCTAAAATCTGCGGGACTACTCGTTGCCGGGTTTGGCAAGCACTTTGGACGCACACAAGCTCTGTTGGATATGCCTGTAGAAATCGTCAGCGGTTTCTCCTCCGATATGACAGAGGATTATCTGACAGCGCGCCGATTTGAAGCTGTCTTGATCGACATGCCCGCATGGCAAGCTTGCGAAGAGATTGAGCGCCTGCGAGCTGATCCACGATATTTCAACTTGCCCATACTTGCCCATAGCATTGACGAGGAGTCCGCACACCTTCTCTATTCAGCAGGTGCAACTGATGTCCTGCTCGGTGAGGTCTCAGATAAAGCGCTCACGGGTCATATCATCAGCGCCTTGCGCGCGGGCAGACGCCAGCGTTTGACCGATGCAATCCTGACTGTTTCCAGCCAATGGCTTGCACGTCAGGATAATGATGATTTCCTTTCCGAACAAAAATATCTCAACTACCTGAAACTCTTGGAAGAATCCACAAAACGCCGTGGTGAGTCCATCTACGAACTTAATCTTCTTGAACTCATAGAACGTTTCACTGGCAGCAATCCTCAAGCATTTGCACAGCATCAAATGTACTGGAGCGGAACTGTCCTTTCCATAGCAATGGCCGTTTGCCGTGATGAAGACTTCGTTGCTAACATTGAAGGCCGTGGACCTGTCGCCGTTCTACGCAGCAAAAAAGGCATGGAACAGCTCTCCAACCGCGTGCTCGTCATGGTACGCACCACAGGCTTGGGCAACGGATAAGCTCTTCCACCTCCTCACGAAACTGTGAGAGTTTTCATGGAAAACTATCGGATATTCCTGATAGATTGTAGAGCTAACGCGACAAACCCATAACTGAGAATACTGATGTCTACTACTGCCCCGATTGTCATTGATGTTATCTCCGATGTCATGTGCCCATGGTGCTTCATCGGCAAACGCCGACTGGAGAAAGCCTTGATGCTGCTACCAGACAGCACCGTAAAAGTTCAATGGCACCCCTACCAACTTGATGCGACCCTTCCCAAAGAAGGCAAAGATCGCAAAAAATATCTTGAAGACAAGTTTGGTGGAGCTGAACGGGCAAAAGAGATCTACGCTCAGGTAAGCAATGCCGGTGCAGCAGAAGAAATTGACTTCAAGTTTGAGGCAATCACGAAATCCCCAAACACAATCGACAGCCACCGGCTGATCCGCTGGGCCCGTTCTGAAGGCATGCAGGACGCGATGGTCGAAGAGCTGTTCAAGCTTTACTTCACAGAAGGCGCTGACCTGACCGATAAACAAGTCCTGACCAACGCCGCCGAACGCGCAGGCCTCAACAGCAAACTCGTTTCTGATCTACTGAATACAGATCAGGACGTAAAAGAAGTTGAAGCAGATGTGGTCCGTGCTCATGAAATTGGCGTAACAGGCGTTCCCTTCTTCATCATAGATGGCCGCTTTGCAGTGGCAGGAGCAGAAAATCCCGAAACACTCGCAGCAGCAATCCGCCACGCCGAGGAAACAAAAACTGGCGATTAAAAGAAGTAGCCGCGTCTTTATGCGCTCAACGAGCTTCTGAAGATAAATTCCAAGCGCAACAACAAAGCCACATATTCAACTGCTGGATTTCAATAGTGGCTCTGTTTTGCTTGCAGGTATAACCTTGCATGCATGAGCCTTAGGACTTTCATCGCGCTGCTACTAACTCCCATTGCCATTTGGCTTGCAAGTATTGCAGCACTCTTCGTGATTAGTTCGAGCACTGACTGTTCATTTTCATCGAAAGGTATAAGCCCCTGCATCATTTATGGGATTGATATTGGGCACTCTTTGTATGATCTCGGTCTGATGGCGGCATGGGGATTCCTAGCCGTCCCGTATATGTGGGGTTATCTGTTTGCAGGGTGGTTCATATTCAAAGTCGGAACCTTTTTGTACGGCATTTTCATCAGGATGTAGAAAGCAAAAAAGCCGGCCCAAATGGACCGGCTTTCTTAATTTCAAGCAAATGCTGAAGGTCTTATCCGCGCAGGATAGAACGACCAGCAAACACGCCCTGGAGGCCCAGTTCTTCTTCGATACGGATAAGCTGGTTGTACTTAGCCATACGGTCAGAACGGGACAAAGAACCAGTTTTGATCTGGCCACAGTTGAATGCAACTGCCAGATCAGCAATGGTGTTGTCTTCGGTTTCACCTGAACGATGAGACATGACAGAAGTGTAGCTTGCACGGTGCGCCATATCGACAGCTTCCATGGTCTCAGTCAGGGAACCGATCTGGTTCACTTTCACGAGGATGGAGTTTGCAGTGTCGTTTTTGATGCCGCGAGCAAGACGCTCGGAGTTGGTCACGAACAGATCGTCACCTACCAGCTGACACTTGTTGCCGATCGCTTGGGTCAAAGACTTCCAGCCATCCCAATCTTCTTCAGCCATACCGTCTTCGATGGAGAATACTGGGTACTTGCTCACCAGATCTTCAAGGTAGCGAACCATTTCATCAGAACCAAGGATTTTGCCTTCGCCCTTCAGGTTATACTTGCCATCCTTGTAGAACTCGGTGGAAGCTGCATCAAATGCAAGCATCACGTCGTCACCAGGGGTGTAACCAGCTTTCTCAATAGCATTCAGAACGAAACCGATCGCTTCATCAGTAGAACCGATACCAGGAGCAAAACCGCCTTCATCACCCACATTGGTGTTGTGGCCAGCAGCGGAAAGACCTTTTTTGAGCGTATGGAAGATTTCACAACCCATGCGAACAGATTCACGCAGAGAGCTTGCGCCCACTGGCATGATCATGAATTCCTGGAAATCGATTGGATTGTCAGCATGCTCACCACCGTTGATGATGTTCATCATCGGAACTGGCAGCGTGCGTGCACCAAAACCGCCCACATAGCGGTAAAGTGGCATCGCAGCCGCTTCAGCAGCAGCTTTCGCAACAGCAAGAGAAACGCCCAAAATAGCGTTTGCACCAAGACGGCCTTTGTTTTCGGTACCGTCAAGTTCGATCATAGCACGGTCAACTTTGATCTGGTCTTCGGCGTCCATACCGCCGACAGCATCAAAGATCTCACCGTTTACAGCTTCTACAGCGTCCTCAACACCCTTGCCAAGGTAACGCTCACCGCCATCGCGGCGTTCAACAGCTTCAAATGCGCCAGTGGAGGCGCCGGACGGAACTGCAGCCCGACCGAAGGAGCCGTCTTCCAAAAGCACATCAACTTCAACAGTTGGGTTGCCGCGGCTGTCAAGGATTTCGCGACCAATAATGTCGATGATAGCAGTCATCTAAGAGTACTCCAATGTACTTGTAGAGTGTGGAATTTTGGCTCTAAGAGCTTTTACCCGAGGTACTGCCCCCAAGGAAGAGAAGAGACCGTACCCTTCTGTAAATCCTTGGGAATAAACGAATGTATTTTGTCGCACCTCTACGTAAAAACGCAGTATTGTGTCACTTTCCTTAGGTGCCGTGAAATATCTAAAGCGTAAAACTTCCGTTTTTCGCGATCCGGTCAAACTCTTGCAGCCACAGCAGCAAGTCTTTGAGTCGGTTTAGAGGGATCATATTCGGACCATCAGATGACGTGGTGTTGTCAGGATCGTCATGCGTCTCCACAAACAGGCCTGCAATGCCAACGGCAACAGCCGCACGTGCCAGTGTTGCAACAAACTCGCGCTGCCCACCAGATGTGCCACCAAGGCCGCCAGGCTGCTGTACAGAGTGAGTTGCATCAAACACCACAGGGGCACCCATGTCCGCCATAATCGGCAGAGCGCGCATGTCTGAAACAAGTGTGTTGTAGCCGAATGTTGCGCCACGCTCGCACAGCATCACATTGGAGTTGCCACTCTCAACCACTTTGGTCATGACGTTTTTCATGTCCCAGGGCGCGAGAAACTGCCCCTTCTTCACGTTCAATGCTCTGCCAGTTTTAGCGGCAGCAACAAGAAGGTCAGTTTGGCGGCACAGATAAGCTGGAATCTGCAAAATATCGCAAACTTCACTAACTGGTGCACAATGGTTTGGCTCATGCACATCGGTAATCACCGGCAAGCCGTAGGTTTCTTTGATTTCCGCAAAAACCTCCAGACCTTTGGCCATGCCCATACCGCGGCTGGCAGACAGACTAGTCCGGTTCGCCTTGTCGTAGCTCGCTTTGAAAACCAAACCTATATTCAGTTCTTCTGCAATTTCTTTGACAGCCTGAGCCATTTCCATGGCATGTGCGCGGCTCTCCATCTGGCATGGTCCAGCAATAAGAGAAAACGGCTTATCATTTGAAAAGACAGCGTTTCCAACTGAAACTTCTGAATTTGGTTGAGACACGAAGAGATCTCCTTAAAGGCGTGAATATAATCCAAAAGTTGATTAGGCGCTTTGGCTCCAAATTACAAGAGCAGGAACGATGCGATGCGTTCCAGAGAGACCTTTGGCATACGCTGGTCTTGCAACCAGTCATCCAAGTCCGTGAATGCTATACCTAAGGCTCATAGGGGAGCACCAATCACCGCCTTACTTGGTCCAATGCATATCTAACAACAGCACGCACTACATAGAATGCATCTCATCTGTGAGTAGATGAGTGCTGCGCCTCAACTTGGATGGCGACCTTTTCACTAGCCAAAGCCTGTGGTTCAAACCACATTCTTTGATGAGCACATTGATGCTTCATATTGAATTGGAAAGAGTGGCAACCGGCCAATCTATACGTTGCCGCCCACACTGAGCTTAAATGAAACATAACAGCGCCAACACAAAAGCGATCCATCAGAAACTGTGCAGCCACGCGAACCATCCACCAGGCTAAAACAGCGTCATCCAATAACCATAGACATCTCGGCAGTCTTCCCCATAAGAACAATCAAACTCTTCGCATCTGTTGTTAAGGTAACTCCATAACTCTTTGCTATTTTGTCTCGCTCTTTCTCATAGGTATCCTGAAACCGCTCAACTTGCTTTTGGAGCGTGGCCACCTGAGCAATCTTCTTCTCAGCGGCATCATAACCTTTGTTCGCAGTATCTAAATGCTGGCGAAGTTTTTGATACTTTTCAACGCCAATGAGCTTTTTCTTGTCTCCACCAGCTTCAGCTTCCAAAGTTTTCATTCCCTTGGTGATTTGCTCCACCAAATTATGTGCCTTGATATAGTCGTCCTGCGCTTTCGCAAGAGATTTGAGGGCTTTCTGACCTATTTCAATATCAGCAGAAATTTTCTTTAGCTTCGGTTCATCCTCGACGAGTTTCATGTAGGCCTTTTCGACAGCCGCTTTATCATTCGTCAACTTGCCGTATTTAGCGACATCTTTAGCCGGGAGCTTATGTTTCTTTTCCATTTCTTTCTGGAAAGCAGACACACCGCTCAAGAACTCTTTGACATTCTTATATTTTTTGAGAGCCTTTGGCATTTATTCCTCCAACTGTTTTGCCATGACAGCACAAACGCAGCGAGAAACTACCTGATATCGACCCTGCGAAAAATTACGAGGTCTCACCTTGGTAAAAAATTCTTAGAGCAATTCGGAAAGATTAGCATAAACCATGCCTGATAAAACACTCACTTGAAACTGAAAAACCGGGAACTCTCGTCCCCGGCTTCAAATTCCAAAAACTTACTGGTGCTTTAGATGACCCAGGTATTGTCCGAGCCAATATAGCCATCTTTAAGCAAGCGGTCGACGATCTCATCAGCCAGAGCCTCAACAGTGCGCCCTGCGGTTTTCAAATGCAGTTCCGGAGCCTCAGGGGCTTCATAAGCGCTATCTATCCCGGTAAAGTTGGAAATCTCACCTTTCCGGGCCTTGGCATAAAGTCCCTTAGGGTCACGTGTTTCACACTCTTCCAGAGTTGTATCGACAAAGATTTCAAAGAACTCATCCGTATCCAGCAAATCACGAGCAAGCTGACGTTCAGCCTTAAATGGCGAGATAAAGGAAACCAGTGTGATCAACCCTGCGTCCACAAAGAGTCTCGATGTCTCAGCAACTCGGCGGATGTTTTCAACGCGATCAGCATCGGTAAATCCAAGATCTTTATTCAGACCGTGGCGAACATTATCACCATCAAGCAAATATGTATGCCGTCCTAGGCTCAGGAGCTTCTGTTCCACCGCATTCGCGATGGTCGACTTCCCGGAACCTGAAAGCCCTGTAAACCAGAGAACTGCAGGCTTCTGCCCTTTAAGACCGCCACGCGCTTTCTTGTTCACATCCAGGGCTTGACGATGGACATTAGTTGCCCGTCGCAGTCCAAACCAGATCAGACCAGCAGCAACAGTCTCATTCGTCATTCTGTCGATAAGAATAAAGCTGCCAGTATCCCGGTTTGCTTCATATGGATCAAAGGCAATTGCTTCAGAAAGCGCCAAATTACAAAATGCGATCTCATTAAGAGCCAGCTGCTTTGCCGCATGATGATCAAACGTGTTCACATCTACCTTGTGTTTGATCTCAGTAACACTTGCCCCGATGGTTTTAGTACCACACTTCAAAAGGTATGGACGCCCCGGCAGCATTGCACTTTCAGACATCCAGATCAGATGAGCGGCAAACTGGTCACTTACATCAGGTCGTGAGTGCGCCGGCGCCAGAACATCGCCACGAGAAATATCGATCTCATCGGCCAAGGTCAGAGTAACCGACTGTCCATCATCAGCTCGCAGCTGATCACCATCCATGGTGACAATTTTTTCAACGCGACTGGTTTTGCCAGACTGGGCAACGACAACTTCATCACCCAAATTAACAGATCCGCCACGAACAGTGCCGCTATATCCGCGAAAATCCAGATTTGGACGGTTCACCCACTGAACTGGAAAACGGAACGCTGCTTCACTGTGCTCTTCACCAAGTTCAACATTTTCAAGGTGTTCAAGCAAAGTCGGACCAGTAAACCAACTGAGTTTCTCGCTATTGGTGGTTACATTGTCACCAAAACGCGCTGAAAGCGGAATGACTTCGCTACTGTCAAAATCAAACCCAGATGAGAAGCTCTCAAAATCCGCCTTGATTTCTTCAAACCGCTTTTGGTCATAGTCAACAAGGTCAATCTTGTTGACCGCCAGAACCACATGACGCACGCCCAACAAAGACGCAATAAACGCATGGCGACGTGTCTGCGTTAGCAGTCCATTGCGCGCATCAACCAACAAAATTGCAAGATCTGCCGTTGACGCCCCGGTCGCCATGTTCCGCGTATACTGTTCATGCCCAGGTGTATCAGCAACAATAAACTTCCGTTTTTCAGTCGAGAAAAAGCGGTAAGCAACATCAATTGTGATCCCCTGCTCCCGCTCAGCCTCAAGGCCATCCACGAGTAGTGCAAGATCAATTTCGTCTGCAACAGTTCCGTGCTTGCGGCTATCTTTCTCAAGCGCTGCCAGCTGATCCTCAAAAATCAGCTTGGTGTCGTAGAGCAAGCGACCAATAAGCGTGGACTTTCCATCATCGACACTGCCGCAAGTCAAAAACCGCAGGAAACTTTTAGACTCTTGTGAGTTGATATAGGTGGACAGATCAAATGCTTCTGCCACTGGCGCGATCTTGTTCATTTAGAAATACCCCTCACGCTTCTTCTTTTCCATTGAGCCGGAGCTGTCATGATCAATCAGGCGACCACTGCGCTCAGATGTGCGCGCAATGAGCATCTCACTCACAATATCTTCAAGAGTGTCAGCAGTGGATTCCACAGCTCCAGTCAGCGGATAACATCCAAGAGTTCTGAAACGAACATCCCGTTGCTCAACTTTCTCACCTGGTTCCAGACGAAAGCGATCATCATCTAACATCAACAAAGTGCCATCCCGCTCAACCACGGGTCGCTTGGCAGAGAAGTAGAGAGGTACAATTTCGATGCCTTCAGCCAGAATGTACTGCCAGATATCCAGCTCAGTCCAATTGGAGAGCGGGAATGCGCGAATAGATTCACCCTTGGCGATCCGACCGTTATAAAGTGACCACAGTTCCGGGCGCTGGTTCTTAGGATCCCAACCATGGCTCGCAGAACGGAACGAAAAAACGCGTTCTTTTGCGCGCGATTTTTCTTCATCACGCCGCGCACCACCGAAAGCTGCATCAAACTTGTATTGCGTAAGCGCTTCTTTCAGCGCTTCCGTTTTCATGATGTGCGTATAATTGGAGCTGCCGTGATCAAATGGATTGATGTTGTTTTTGACGCCCTCTTCGTTCGTGTGAACGATCAGATCCAGTCCATACTTATCTACCGTGTAATCACGGAAAGTGATCATCTCCTGAAACTTCCACGTGGTATCCACGTGCAGTAGAGGAAATGGGGGCTTGGAAGGATAGAAGGCTTTAAGAGCAAGGTGCAGCATCACCGCGCTGTCTTTACCAATGGAGTAAAGCATCACAGGGTTGTCAAACTCTGCCGCTACCTCGCGAATAATATGAATGCTCTCGTTTTCTAGTCGTCGCAAATGCGACTGGCTATCAATGCCCATCACGGTCTCCAAAGGACGTGTCGTTAAGTCTTGATCCAGAGTTTAACGGTTGAGCATTGATGCGCCGAAGCTTACCAACCCGACCTTAAGCCATAATGGGAAATAATTTTTTCGTCCGCGACTGCTAAAAAGCACGGATTTGCGAAAGGCTTGTCTTGAGGCGTTTTGAGCTTGCCGTATGCAAGTGGCGCTCCCCCCTCGACAACAACCGCTCCCCCGGCAGCACAAAGGATCGCTTGCCCGGCAGCAGTATCCCACTCCATCGTTGGCTCCATGCGTGGATAAAAATCGGCTTTCCCTTCTGCCAGGCGGCAAAATTTCAAAGATGAACCCGCAGCAACAATCGATGAGTTCTCCAATCTTTCTAATAGAGCATTGGTCCGTTCACTGCGATGCGATCGGCTTGCCAGAACCCGCAGTTCTTTAGAAAAAAACGTGCAACTCATCTCTGTAGCTTTTCCCGGCTCAAGTCCTTTGGCTTCTGATCGATAAGCACCTTGCCCAACCTCTCCCCAAAACAGCTCACCAGTCACAGGGGCAAAGATAACGCCTTTGGTGGGAGTTCCGTTCTCGATCAATGCAATATTGACTGTGAACTCGCCATTCCGGCTGATGAACTCTCGCGTCCCATCCAGAGGGTCTACAAGAATAAAGCGGGAACCGATTTCTGGCATAATTCCTGCTGCCATTGCTTCTTCAGCAATCACAGGTACATCTGGGCAGAGAACAGACAGGTGATTGAGGATAATTTCTTCAGCTTGCTGGTCTGCAATTGTGACCGGAGAACCATCTCCTTTGGTCACCGACTGAAAGCCTTCCTCATAAATCCCCAGAATTCGTTGCCCTGCTTCCAGCGCTGCAAGCTTAAAACCTTCAATCACAATTACACCCTTGATAGCTTTCTGTTCATCTTGGAGTAACTTTTAAAACAGCATGTTCTGGAGAAACAAGAGAGCTTCACAATTTCGCGATAATTGACTGCGAATGAACATCTCTAAAGAATGAGTAATTCAAATTTCGGGCAATCGAAGCATTATGTCCTAGGACAAATTCATTTGGTACCATTGACGAGCCTAATTCGCTGCAGATAAGTGCTAAGAAAATGACTGTTTCGATCTCCTTGACCTAAGGAATTCAAATATATGACACGTGCGATACGAAAAGCTGTTCTCCCGGTTGCAGGTCTGGGCACCCGCTTCCTTCCTGCAACAAAAGCCGTTCCAAAAGAAATGCTGACCATTCTGGATCGGCCTATCATCCAATACGTGGTTGATGAAGCTCGCGCTGCCGGGATTGAGCACATCGTATTTGTAACAGGCAGAAACAAGCAGGTGATCGAAGATCACTTCGATATTGCTTACGAGCTGGAAGAAACTCTGCGTCGCAGAAACAAAGACCATGCGTTGGAACTTCTTGAAAAGATCCGCCCTTCCGCAGGTACAACCAGTTTTACCCGTCAGCAAGAACCTCTCGGCCTGGGGCATGCGATCTGGTGTGCACGCGACATCATCGGCAATGAACCCTTCGCTATTTTGCTGCCAGACATGCTGATGAAAGCACCAAAAGGTTGCCTGTCGCAAATGGTAGAGGCCTATGAGAACCATGGCGGCAATATCATCTCAGTTGAGGAAGTGCCGTGGGATCAAACACACAAATACGGTATTATCGAGCGGGATGCTCCACGCACTGACGACACCTTCTCCATCACCGGCATGGTTGAAAAGCCAGCAGAAGGAACCGCGCCATCAAACCTTTACATCAATGGCCGCTATATCCTGCAGCCAGAGATTTTTGGACTTCTCGAAAACCAGAGCACCGGTGCTGGTGGTGAAATCCAGCTCACCGATGCCATGCTCACACTGATGGGCCAGCAGGACTTCCACGGCGTCGAATTCCGTGGAGAAACATACGACTGTGGTTCTCGCTCAGGGTTCTTGTCGGCAAATGTCGCTTATGCATTGGATGATTCGGAGCTGGCTGCTCAGCTACGCCCAATGCTAGACAAGCTTCTTGTAAAAACCAGCTGAGTATCGGGAAACGTGAAATGGAAAAAGTACTTGTAACAGGCACTGCCGGCTTTATCGGCAACGCTGTAGCCCTCCGTCTGTTACAAGATGGCTATCATGTCATCGGCCTGGATTGTGTCACAGACTACTATGATGTGACGCTGAAGGAAGAGCGACTGAAACGCCTCACATCCTCTAACCATTTCACAGAAGAGCGGATCAGGCTTGAAGATGCCGAAGCTGTTATGCGCATCTTCAAGCAACATGCACCGACAAAGGTCATTCACCTTGCTGCTCAGGCAGGCGTGCGCTACTCACTGGAAAGTCCTCAGTCTTACATCGATGCAAACGTCACTGGCTTTTTATCTATACTGGAAGGCGCTCGCGCGCATGATGTAAAGCATCTGGTCTATGCTTCCACCAGCTCTGTCTACGGGCTCGATGAAACGATGCCGTTGTCGACACATCGCGGCGGCAATCATCCGGTTTCATTTTATGCTGCAACCAAAAAAGCCAACGAGGCCATGGCCCATTCCTACGCCCACCTCTTTGACATCCCTTGCACAGGTCTACGGTTCTTCACCGTTTACGGTCCTTGGGGACGTCCGGATATGGCTTTGTTCAAATTCACCAAGGCCATATTGGAGGGTAAACCTGTACCGCTGTTCAACCACGGCAATATGATCCGTGATTTCACATACGTGGATGATATTGTGGAAGGTATTGTGCGGGTTGCAAACCTTCCGCCCAAACGTACGGATGATTGGGATGGAAAAGCAGCTGATCCAGCGACCTCCAGCGCACCGTATCAGGTCTTCAACATCGGCAACAGCGATCCGGTTCAGCTAATGGACTATCTTGCCGCCATCGAAGACGCGCTGGGCATGACCGCAAAGAAAGAGTTCTTACCATTCCAGCCTGGAGACGTTGCAGCCACCTTCGCTGATGTTACGGATCTGATTGAGACAACGGGCTTCAAACCGCAAACCTCCGTAAAGGCAGGGGTTGCAAACTTCGTCAAATGGTATCGGGATTACTACAATGTGTAGGACATCCCAAGGTGCCATTTTATGGAAGAAATCGTCTCAGTTGTCGGGCTTGGCTATGTAGGCTTGCCTGTTGCTTGTGCGCTGGCGCATGCAGGTATCAAAACCATTGGTTACGACATAGATCGTCACCGGGTCCAAGAACTTCTCGAGGGAAATGATAGAACTGCCTCTGTCAGCAAGACGGCTCTTTCTTCCAAAAACCTAACGCTCACGTATTCCGCGCCTGATATCAGACAGGCGCGGATCCACATTGTTGCTGTCCCCACTCCAATAAACATCTCCAAACGCCCTGATCTCGGCCCAATAAAAAAAGCCTCAAAAATCGTTGGGGCCTTCATGAAGCCCAACGATATTGTAGTGTTCGAATCTACAGTTTATCCCGGCGCCACCGAAGAGATCGCGATCCCCCTTTTGCAACGAGAATCCGGCCTGCGATTTCAGAAGGATTTCCAGATTGGATACTCACCCGAGCGGATCAATCCCGGCGACAAAAAGCACACGCTTTCTAATCTGCTCAAAATCGTTTCAGCCAGTTCAGAGGATGCACTTGAAACACTGGCCGAGCTATACGGAAAGATTGTCAAAGCAGGTGTTTACAAAGCCTCATCCATTAAAGTCGCTGAAGCTGCAAAGGTCATTGAAAATACACAGCGTGATTTGAACATAGCGCTCATGAATGAGCTCTCCATGCTGTTTCATGCCATGGATATCGATACACGCGATGTACTTGAAGGCGCTTCAACCAAATGGAACTTCCTGCCATTTCATCCCGGTTTGGTCGGCGGACACTGTATCGGCGTTGACCCTTACTACCTGACAGATAAAGCACATCAGCTTGGCTTCTCCCCTCAGGTTATCCTTGCAGGACGAGGAACCAATGAAAGTATGAGCAGGTTCATTGCAACAGAAGTCATTCAAGGCTGCGTAAAGCTTGCACGCCCTATGCCACCTCGCATTGCCATCTTAGGCATCACATACAAGGCAGACGTGCCTGACACGCGAAATTCCAAAGTAATCGACCTGATTAGAGAATTGGAGCGCTTCGGTGCCCATATCTTCGCTGTTGATCCTTTAGCCGATCCGGAACACACGAAAGAGCACTTTGGCGTTGAACTCTATCAGGAAACTCCGCCAGGTGACTGTGATGCAGTTATTCTGGCTGTCCCCCATCATGCTTTCTTCGAAAACGAAGAACCTTGGCATGTGATGGAGCGGTACTTAAGTGCAGAAAAAGTCTTTGTGGCCGATCTTCATGGCCTCTTGGAAAGAGAGAAGACACCAGAACATGTGCTTCTATGGCGCCTATAGAAAAGGCTTGGGCATTCACACGCCCAAGCCTTCGTAGTTTTTATACTCACTGAACCCTATGACCAAACATAAGGCTCCCTGTCACCACGTGCCCAGTCTTCTTTGGTCTGCTGGCGGAATTCTTCAAATCGACCTTCATCAATCGCATCACGGATGCCCTGCATCAGGTACTGGTAGTAAGCAAGGTTGTTCCAGGTCAACAGCATCGCAGCCAGACCTTCATTCACACGCACCAGATGGTGTAGGTAAGCGCGGGAGTATTTGGAAGTTGCTTCACAGTTGGATTGCTCATCCAACGGGCGCGGATCTTCAGAATGGCGCGCATTCTTCAGGTTCACTTTACCAAATCGGGTATAGGCCAAACCATGACGGCCAGCACGGGTTGGCATCACACAGTCAAACTGATCAATACCACGCGCGACACTTTCCAGAATATCTTCTGGTGTGCCAACACCCATCAGATAACGCGGCTTGTCCTTTGGCATCGCAGGCGTCGTGATCTCCAGCATCTTCAGCATGACGGCCTGAGGCTCACCAACGGCCAGACCACCAACGGAATAACCTTCCATCGGAAGCTCAGCAAGCCGCTGAGCTGATTCAACACGCAGATCCGGCACATCCCCGCCCTGAACAATACCGTAAAGGCCCTGCCCTTTTTCTGGGCCGCCCATCTTCTCAAACTGAGCACGGGAGCGTTCAGCCCAACGCAAAGACAATTGCATGGCGCGCTCAACTTCATCCCGCTCAGCAGGAAGAGCAATACACTCATCAAGCTGCATCTGGATATCAGAGCCAAGCAGGCCCTGAATTTCAACAGAACGCTCCGGGCTCATGAAATGCTTTGACCCATCATGATGAGACGAGAAGGTTACGCCTTCTTCGGTCATCTTGCGAAGACCAGACAGAGACATCACCTGAAACCCACCAGAGTCTGTCAGGATCGTGTGATCCCATCCCATAAATTTGTGCAGGCCACCAAGTTTGGCAATCCGCTCAGCAGTCGGGCGCAGCATCAAATGGTATGTGTTACCGAGAACAACATCCGCCCCCAGATCACGCACCTGCTGCGGATACATAGCCTTTACAGTCGCCTGTGTACCAACCGGCATAAACGCAGGCGTACGAACCTTGCCGTGCGGCGTTGTAATTTCACCGCGGCGCGCCATGCCATCTGTTTTCAGCAGCTTGAAGGAAAACGGCTTGGTGCCCTGCTGTGTTTCACGAGATGTTTCGGTCATTTGGAAGCCTTCTTGAACAGCAGCGAGCTGTCTCCATAACTGTAAAAACGGTAGCCAGTGCTGATCGCATGCTCATAAGCAGCGCGCATTTCGTCCATACCACTCAGCGCACTCACAAGCATAAACAGCGTTGAGCGCGGTAAATGGAAGTTGGTCATCAGCGCATCAATGGCTTTGAACTGATAGCCCGGCGTAATAAAAATGTCGGTGCTCTGAGAAATCGGGTTAATCACGCCGTCCTCAGAAACTGAGCTCTCAAGAATGCGCAGTGAAGTTGTACCAACGGAAACAATTTTGTTGCCACGGGCACGAACAGCGTTGAGCGCTGCAGCTGTCACACCGCTGATCTCGCCATACTCAAAGTGCATTTTATGGTCTTCAGTCTTGTCAGCTTTGACTGGCAAAAACGTGCCAGCGCCCACATGAAGCGTCACAAAGTGCTTCTCAACACCGCGTTTTTCAAGGGCAGCAAACAATTGATCTGTAAAATGCAAACCAGCAGTGGGTGCAGCAACAGCACCTTCATATTTTGCGTAGATGGTTTGATAATCTTTGCGGTCCTGATCATCTTCAGCCCGCTTAGCTGCAATGTATGGCGGCAACGGAATGTGCCCCACCTGTGCAATCGCAGCATCCAGCTCACCGGCAGAACGGTCAAACTTAAACAGAATATCGCCAGCCTCGGACTTCTCAGTCACAACAGCAGAAAACTCTGCAGTATCTTTGCTTTCCTCATCAAAAGCAAAACGAACAGTATCGCCAACTTTCAGTTTCTTAGCTGGACGAACAAAGGCACGCCATTCCTTCGCGCTGGCACGCTGGTGCAATGTCACACCAACTTTTGCCGTCACGCCATCGCGCGAGCGGAAGCCAAGCAGCTGTGCCGGAATAACTTTTGTATCATTAAAGACGAGCGCATCACCCGGCTCTAAAAGATCAGGCAGAGACAGCACCTGATCATCTGTCAGCAGTTGCTCACCATCAGGGCGCACCACCAACATCCGTGAACTATCACGCGGAACTGCCGGGCGGAGCGCAATGTTTTCCGGTGGCAGATCAAAATCAAAATCATCAACCAGCATAGGGTATCCAGTTTTACAAAACAGCAAATCAGCGCCGCACAGTATGTGGTCGCCATCTCCGTGCTGTCTTATTGGAATTATTGCCAAATCCGTTTGTATTCTGCAGGCCTTGCTGTCACCTGTCCCGCAGTCAAACGATTGAAGCCAGAGGGAGATACCCCTTGATGCGATTTAGGTCAACCTGTTTAGAAGAGCGCTGCGTCCATTTGCATAGCCCTAACAAAAAGGCCCGGCAAAATGCCGAGCCTTTTATAATTCGCAGTGCGTTCGCTATTAAGCGTCCGCAGCAACCTTCAAAGAGACAATCTTATCTGGGTTGGAAACAGGCTCACCACGTTTGATCTTGTCAACGTTGTCCATACCTTCAACAACCTGACCCCATGCGGTGTACTGACCGTCGAGCCAGGATGCATCGCCGAAGCAGATGAAGAACTGGCTGTCGCCAGAGTTTGGATCCATAGAGCGAGCCATGGAGCATGTGCCCCGAACGTGTTTCGCATCGTTGAACTCAGCTTTCAGCTTCTTGCCGGAGCCGCCAGTACCTGTGCCCTGAGGGCAGCCGGTCTGAGCCATGAAGCCGTCAATCACACGGTGGAACACGATGCCGTCGTAAAAGCCTTCACGTGCGAGCTCTTTAATACGAGCAACGTGGTTAGGTGCCAGGTCAGGACGCAGTTCAATAACAACGTTACCCTGAGTAGTTTCCAGCAGCAGTGTGTTTTCTGGATCTTTGATATCAGCCACGGGACTGTCCTTTATCTTAGAATAAGTCTGAGTGCAGACATAGCCTCTACTTGGCGTCTGCCGCAACCTGCATTTTGATGATCTTATCAGGGTTACGAACAGGTTCGCCGCGTTTGATCTTGTCTACAGCGTCCATTCCGGAAACCACTTCACCAAATACAGTGTACTGACCATCAAGCCAGGACCCATCATTGAACATGATGAAGAACTGAGAGTTCGCGCTGTTTGGGCTGCGGGAACGTGCCATGCCAAGAGTACCGCGCTTGAACGGAGCCTTGGAGAACTCAGCCTTCAGGTCAGGCATTTCAGAGCCGCCCATGCCTGTGCCGGTTGGGTCGCCAGTCTGCGCCATGAAACCGTCAATCACACGATGGAATACGATGCCATCATAAAAGCCTTCACGTGTAAGCTGTTTAATACGCTTCACATGCTCAGGTGCAAGATCAGGACGCAGCGCAATTTCAACGCGTCCGTCTTTCAGGTCCAGATAAATCGTGTTTTCAAGATCTTTCGCGCTAGCAGTGAATGGCATCATAAATGCGCCCACAACCATCGCACATGCTGTCAGGATACGTAGCAAGATTTCTGTCCTTGTCTTAGCCAAGGCGTACCTCTCAAACTCCCAATTGGCTTTCGAAAAGAGATACGCACACAAAACAAAATTTAGCGGGTGTTATGTGATTGCACATAAACGCGACGCGCTAAAAAAGTCTAACCCTATCAAATAGGCAGTCTTTTCTGTTGCGTTGTTTTTAAGCAATCTCAAAGCGCTTTTTAAGCGCAGCCTCAACACACTTGGGGACAAACGAACTGTAATCTCCCCCCATCTTTGCAATCTGGCGCACCAGTGTAGCCGTAATGGGGCGCATCACTGGTGAGCTTGGAAAAAATACGGTCTTGATGTCAGATGCCATCGCCCCATTCATTCCAGCCATCTGCATTTCATAATTGAGATCAGTCGAGTCTCGAAGTCCGCGCACCAGAATATTAGAGCCATGCTCTCTCGCCGCATCCACTACCAGCCCAGTAAAGGAGACTGTACGAATACGAGCAGCATTTTCTGCACCAAACTGCTCTTCACAAGCAAGGCGGATCAAATCCACACGTTCTTCAAAGGAAAACAACGGAGCCTTGGAAGCCTGAATACCAATAGCTACAATCACTTCATCAGCCAAAACCAATGATTGCTCCAGAATGTCCAGATGGCCGTGTGTCATAGGATCAAAAGACCCCGGATAAAGTGCAATGCGCTTCATATAATCTCTCGCGTCACAAATGCCTCTCCCCATAAGCATCATAAATGACACTTACCTTTTGGGCTTTGGCGAGATTGAACTCATTTTACCCATGCGTTTCAAGCTATTTCTGACAATTAGGCCATACCATTTAGGACAGATCATGCAGAATTGGATCGATAGTTGGATCTACCCAAGACGTGCTTCTAGAAAAGCACAATGAAAGTCGCAAAATCCATATCACTCACAAAAGTGCAATTCCCTCTCTCAGAATGAAATAACCAGAAACAAAAAAGGCGGAGCATATGCCCCGCCTTTTTCTAGAATCTACATCACTTACTCAGTGCTTGGCGCTTCACCACCGTCACCCTCAGGTGTCGGAGCAGCGCTCTCTGCGTCTGCTCCTTCGGTGTCTGCACCGGTCTCGACGGCGCCTTCTACGTCAGCGTTTTCATCGTCGTCAGCTTCGCTAATGCGCTCCACTGCAACAACTTGCTCTTCAGCAGAGGTATTGAACACAGTCACACCTTGTGTCGAACGACCTGCAATGCGGATGCCGTTAACCGGGCAACGGATCAGCTGTCCACCATCGGTCACCAGCATAATCTCGTCGCTGTCCTCACTACGGAAAGACGCAACCAGGCGGCCATTACGATCATTCACCGTCATCGCCGCGATACCCTTACCGCCACGACCGGTAGTGCGGTACTCGTACGAGCTTGTGCGCTTGCCATAACCCTTTTCAGAAACAGTAAGAATGACTTCTTCACTCTCGTCCATCTCTTTAAAGCGTTCTTCGGAGATGCCCGCGTCCTCAAAGGACACATTATCTTCTGCTTCCTCACCGCGCATAGCACGGGAAAGCTTCAGATAAGCCGTCCGCTCTTCTGAATCGCACTCGAAGTGACCAAGGATCGTCATAGAGATGACGTGATCACTCTCAGCAAGGTTGATCCCACGAACACCAACGGAGTTACGGCCAGAGAACACACGAACATCCGTTGCCGGGAAGCGAATACACATACCCGACGAGGTCGTCAGCAGAACATCATCATCTTCCGTCGAAGTCATAACGTTGACGATGCCATCGCCCTCTTCCAACTTCATGGCGATCTTGCCGTTTTTGTTGATCTGAGCGAAGTCTGAAAGCTTGTTCCGGCGGATGGTTCCACGCTTGGTCGCAAACATCACGTCCAGCTCTGCCCACGTTTCCTCGTTCTCAGGAAGCGGCAAAATAGATGTGATGCGTTCACCCTGCTCCAGAGGAAGCATATTGACCAAAGCATTACCACGTGCCTGAGGGCTGGCCAGAGGCAAACGCCAGACTTTCATCTTGTAAGCAATACCGCGAGAAGAGAAGAACAGAACCGGCGTATGCGTATTGGCAACGAACAGACGGGTTACAAAATCTTCGTCTTTCGTCCGCATGCCAGACCGGCCCTTACCGCCACGACGCTGCGCACGGTAGGTGTCCAGAGGAACGCGTTTGATGTAGCCGGTATGAGATACGGTCACGACCATATCTTCACGCTGGATCAGATCTTCATCATCCAGATCTCCACCACCATCGGTAATTTCTGTCCGGCGCGGTGTCGCAAACTCATCACGTACTTCTTCAAGCTCGGTACGAACGATGTGAAGAATACGCTCACGGCTACGCAGAATATCAAGATAATCCTTGATCTCCGTCGCCAGTTTGTCGAGTTCATCGCCAATCTCGTCACGGCCCAGAGCAGTCAGACGCTGCAAGCGCAGATCCAGAATGGCGCGAGCCTGATCTTCAGAAAGCTTGAACGTACCATCTTCCTGAATAGCGTAGCGTGGATCATCAATCAGCTGGATCAGCGGCTCGATGTCTTTCGCTGGCCAGTTACGCTCCATCAGCTGACGGCGCGCAGTCGCAGGGTCAGGTGCCGTGCGAATAAGATGAATAACATCATCAATGTTGGCAGTCGCAACAGCCAAACCTACAAGAACATGAGCACGATCACGCGCTTTGTTCAGAAGGAACCGGGTCCGGCGACCAATAACCTCTTCACGGAAAGCAATAAACGCTTTCAGCATATCCTGCAGAGCAAGCTGCTCAGGACGACCACCATTCAGAGCCACCACGTTACAGCCAAAGCTCTGTTGAAGCTGAGAATAACGATAGAGCTGGTTCAGGATAACATCAGGAACCGCATCACGCTTCAGCTCAATAACAACGCGCATGCCACGACGATCTGATTCGTCGCGAATATCAGAGATGCCCTCAATCCGCTTTTCACGAACAAGCTCTGCGATCTTTTCGATCATAGAGGATTTGTTCACCTGATAAGGGATTTCAGTGACAATCAATGCCATACGGCCTGAGCGAATTTCTTCCGTCTCAACCCGGCTGCGCATAAGAACGGAACCACGTCCGGTCTCATAAGCTGATTTGATGCCAGCACGGCCTAGAATAATACCACCGGTCGGGAAGTCCGGACCCGGGATAATTTCCATCAGCTCTGGCAGAGTGATTTCAGGGCGTTCGATCATTGCGATCGTGCCATCAATCACTTCACCCATATTGTGTGGCGGAATGTTGGTTGCCATACCAACAGCAATACCGCCAGCACCGTTTACCAGTAGGTTCGGATAGCGTGCTGGGAGAACTTCAGGTTCCGTCTCGGAGCCATCGTAGTTCTCATTGAAGTTCACCGTATCTTTGTCGATATCCGAAAGCTGTGTCTGAGCAACTTTTTCGAGGCGACACTCTGTGTAACGCATCGCTGCAGCACGGTCACCATCAACCGAGCCAAAGTTGCCCTGCCCATTAATGAGTGGCAGGCGCATGGAAAAATTTTGCGCCATACGAACAAGAGCATCATAAATCGCACTATCACCATGTGGGTGATATTTACCCATAACGTCACCAACGACGCGGGCGGATTTACGATAGGGCTTGTTCCACTCATATCCGTTTTCATGCATAGAATACAGAATACGGCGGTGAACCGGCTTCAAACCATCACGAACATCGGGAAGCGCACGGCTCACAATCACGCTCATTGCGTAATCGAGATAGCTGCGCTTCATTTCATCTGTGATAGAGACGGGCCGAATGTCGCTAGGTAGGCCACCTGGTGGTGTACTTAAGTCCTGATCTGCCAAGGATTATTCTCATCAATTTTAAGTCAGAATTCCTAGCCTTTATAGCCGATTCAAACCGCAGAACCAAACGCCACAAGCCCTGAAAAGACACCTAATAACAACTACCTTACCCCACGGCCTCATCGACCACCGGTTACTAGGCCTTTCTACACAGTTTCGTTGCTCAAAAGCATCGCTCTTCCTCATAAAAATACTAAGCTATACGCAGGCAGTGCAAAATCCTATCAAACCCTTGCCAAATACAACATTGTCTGGTAGCGCCCTCTCAAGAACCGCAGAAATGCGGGTAAAAGCGCCCAAAGATGGGCTAAACCACATACAAGGTAAAGCGCAATGCTCATTGAGTTCCTCATCAATGCATTTGCCATGCTGTTTGTCACCATCGACCCGATTGGCCTGGCTCCAATTTTTCTGGCCGTAACCGCCGGGGCAAGCAGTGTTGAGCGCCGTCAGATCGCGATTAAAGCCATAGTCATTTCTGGCATCACGCTCCTGGCATTTTTCTTTGCCGGACGCCAGCTTCTGGAAGTTCTCGGCATCTCTCAAGCTGCATTTAAGGTTGCAGGCGGCCTTCTGCTCTTCATCATTGCAACTGAGATGGTGTTCGAGCATCGCCAGAAACGTAAAGCTGAAAGTGCGGAAAAGGTTGTCGAACAGGAAGATCTGTCCCAGACAGCAGTGTTCCCGCTGGCTATTCCGCTCATTGCAGGCCCGGCAACTATCTCTGCAATCATCCTGCTCGCCGGTCAGGCACCGGGCTTCGCTGGCCAGATGAGCCTGATCGCAGTCCTTCTGTCTGTGCTCGCACTCAGCTTCTTCGTGTTTCTGCTGGCAGCACGCATCGATAAACTGCTCGGCTCTACAGTTCAGCTCATCATCACCCGTCTTTTTGGTGTGATCCTCGCAGCGCTGTCCGTTCAGTTCGTTGCAGACGGCATCTTCTCGTTAATCGAGATGCATTCATAATTCAGGTGGGCGCCCATACCTCTTGTGGGCGCTCTTCTCCCCAAATGAGTTAAAGCTTGCAGTCCCAAATCCCCTTCGTAAAGTCACCCTTGTATTTCACGGAGGATTCGAATGGCTGCCCACGGCTCAAAAAAAGTGATTTTCGCCGCCCTTGCTGGCAACACACTCATTTCAATCACCAAATTTGCTGCCGCAGCCTACACTGGGTCTGCCGCAATGCTATCCGAAGGCATTCACTCACTCGTTGACACAGGAAACCAGGGCCTGCTGCTGCTTGGCATGAAGCGCGCTGAAAAACCTGCAGATGAAAAACACCCGTTCGGATACGGCTCAGAAATTTACTTCTGGGCATTTGTCGTCGCCATCATGATTTTCGCCGTTGGAGCAGGGATTTCGCTCTACGAAGGCATTCAGAAAATTCTCAATCCTCACCCGATTGAATCTGCTCTGATCGCTTATATCGTTCTTGGGCTCGCAATCATTTTTGAAGGCTGGGCCTGGATGGTCGCCTACAAAGAGTTCAAAAAAACCAAAGGCAAGCGCCCTTTCCTTACCGCTGTGCGCGACAGCAAAGACCCAACAGTTTTCACTGTACTTTTCGAAGATACAGCCGCAATGCTTGGCCTGCTCGTAGCATTTGCCGGCATCTACGGCGCTCAAGCTTTGGGCATTGCATGGCTGGACGGAGCAGCCTCTGTCGTAATTGGCCTCATCCTCGCAGGCACAGCATTTGTACTGGCATTGGAAACCAAAGGCCTCCTCATCGGCGAAAGCGCTTCAGACGAGCTAGTCGCATCCGTGCGAGAAATCCTGCAAGCACCTGCAGCTGTAAAGGGCGTGAATGAAATCCGCACACTGCACCTGGGTCCGAATGACGTCCTCCTCGCAGCCTCTCTGGATTTCGAAGATGCCCTGACAGCAGGCGCAGTTGAAGAGGTCATTTTCTCACTGGAAGACACGATCAAACGAACGCAACCACTGATCGGACGCGTATTCCTTGAAGTCCAGGCTGCGCGCGATCATCAGATTCTTGAGGGCGAGTAGTTTATCCGCCTAGTGACACACAGATTAAACCCTTAAGAAGCTTACATACTAAGAATTTTGGAGCAGACAATGACCATACTTGTAACAGGCGGCTGCGGATATATTGGAAGCCACATGACGTGGTGCCTTCACGACGCTGGAGAGGATTTTGTCGTCATAGACAACCTGTCCACGGGCTTCGATTGGGCCATCCCGCAGAGCACCAAGCTTTACGAAGGCGAAATCACAGACCTTGATCTGCTCCAGACAATCTTCCGCAACCACGACATCTCTGCGGTCATTCACTTCGCCGGCTCAATTATCGTCCCAGAATCTGTCTCTAACCCATTGAAATATTATGAGAATAACACAGCAGCCTCGCGCACATTAATTGAAGCCTGCGTAAAGAATGGCATCAAGCATTTCATTTTCTCATCAACCGCAGCAGTTTATGGTGATCCAGAAGTTATCCCAGTTTCTGAAGATACACCTCTAACCCCCTTAAGCCCTTACGGCACCTCAAAGCTTATGACAGAACTTATGCTGCGCGACACCGCCGCCGCCCACGAGTTCAAATACACGGCTCTACGCTATTTCAATGTGGCAGGCGCTGACCCCGAAGGTCGCACTGGCCAATCCACCAAGAATGCGACGCATCTGATCAAAGTAGCCTGCGAAGCTGCTCTCGGCAAACGCACCCATCTCGGCATTTTTGGCGATGATTTCGACACACCAGATGGGACCGGTGTGCGCGATTACATCCACGTTTCCGACCTTGCAAGCGCACATTACCTTGCCCTAAAACGCCTGCGCGATGGCGGAGATAGCATTATCATGAACGCAGGCTACGGTGACGGCTACTCAGTCCTTCAGGTCATCGACGCTGTGAAAGCCGTATCAGATATTGATTTTGAGGTGAAAAAAGAGCCGCGCCGTGCTGGCGACTCTCCAAAAGTTGTCGCAGACAACTCCAGAATCATGAGCAATCTGGAATGGAAGCCACGCTTTGATGACCTGCCAACAATCGTAAAACATGCGCTGGATTGGGAGAAAAAGCTCCAATTCAAAAACAGCCTTTAACCGCTATTGTGCTGACTGAACTCCTCAGTCAGCACACTTTCCTGCGAACCACAAAACGCTTCATCTATGGGATACGGATAACGCGATCTCCAGGCTGAATACCCAATTCAGCCGCGCGCCCAGCCACCACCTCTAAAACATATTGAGCAGGCAAACCGGAAGGAATAATCTCTTCCGAGTACGGCACTGTGTTTGCAGCAATACTTTTCACTTTATAATCAGACCCGATGAAGATGATATCAAGCGAAGTCGGCGTATTTTTCATCCAGAAGTACTGAAGACCTGACTGCGGGAAAATGAACAGCATCCCTTGATCAGCCGTCAGATCCGTTCGGCCCATCAAACCTTGAGCCCTGTCATCAGGCGTTTCAGCGACTTCAACCTGAAACTCATGCGTTCCATTGGCACTACGCACTTCAAGAATTTCAGTTCTCATACCTGCAGCAACCGTCGATGTCATACCCAGCAAAACAAAAATGAATGCAATTCGAAGAACCGTCATATAGCCCTAAACCTCGTTTTCTTTAGCTTTGAGCCAAAGAAAAACCCTTGGCAAGTCACCAAGGGCTTAAAACTAGCAAATCTCAGGAATGTGATCTGAAAACGATCAGCCTCTCGTCAGTGAGATGCCGGAATGTGAGTACCACTCCCGACAGGCCGAACTTCCGCAGCCATCTTGCCTTTCGGCCCGTCACCAAAGCGCACCTGTACCTTTTGGCCGGGCCGCAACTCCGTAATACCGAAACGGCGCAATGTTTCCATATGAATAAAGATATCTTCCGTTCCCTCGCCGCGCGTTAGGAAACCAAAGCCCTTGACCCGGTTAAACCACTTCACTTCCGCGTCGATAAAGCTACCCTCTGGCGTCACCTGCACGTGCGTCCGAGAAGGTGGTAGCTGAGAAGGATGAACCGCATAACTCTCATCCATGGAAAGAATGCGCATCGCCTGCAATCCGCGCGGACGATTAAGCACCTCGCAAACAACACGCGCGCCTTCATACGCTGTCTGATAGCCGTCCCTGCGCAAGCATGTAACATGCAACAAGACGTCAGGCAGATCGTCTTCCGGCTCTACAAAACCATAGCCTTTACCAATATCAAACCACTTGATTGTTCCTGCCACTTGAAGAACATCTAAGGCTGTATCGTCAACCAGGTCCTCGACAGAGCCTAACTGAGGCGCCGTTTTTACCACCATGATGAATGCCCCGAAATTTGCCGCATCTGAAATGTAACGCTCGATCAAAACCGAACACCACTTGATTCCACAAAAAGAATATCATTACGCCCGACGGCAAAAAGGTAAAAAATTAACAAAGAGCTAAATGATCCCCCATTGATTTGGTTAGTGTTGTCCTATCAACACCATTTACCTGAAGTTTGGAGGGGGTATAGCTAACACTACTGAAGATTTTATCCCATGAATCCCCGCGTTACTTTCAAAGTCTCCGCTCGTCATCAGATACACACTATTGCGGAGCATACCTTGCATATTCAGAATTCAGAAATACTAGGCACCCTTCCCTCCTAGCTTTTTTCGCGCTAGCTTCGGCCAACTTCAACCTCTGCTGGTTCCCACTTCACAGAGCCAATCCCATAAAAGAAAGAGTTCGACATGCGTTATCTACACACCATGGTCCGCGTTAAAGATCTTGATGAATCCCTGAAGTTTTATTGCAGTATCTTTGGGCTGGAAGAAGTTCGCCGTCACGAAAGCGAAGCTGGCCGTTTCACACTTGTCTTCCTAGCTGCGCCTGAAGACAAAGAAAGCTTCAGCGCATCTTCCGCACCAGCACTCGAGCTAACATACAACTGGGATCCGGAAGAGTACGCCGGAGGTCGCAACTTCGGCCACCTCGCCTATGAAGTCGACAATATCTATGAGACCTGCGAAAAACTCCAAGCCTCTGGGATCACAATCAACCGACCACCACGCGACGGCCGTATGGCATTCATTGTTTCTCCAGATGGAATTTCCATTGAGCTTCTGCAAAAAGGTGGAAGCCTTGAGCCAGCTGAGCCATGGCTCTCCATGGGCAACACCGGCAGCTGGTAATTTCAGCACAAGCATTTCAGCGCCTCAATTTCAATTGAGGCGCTGAAATCTAACAATAATTAAGAAAGGAATAGACTAAATCCATATTTGTGGATTGTTTGAATTATAAAATTTTAAGCACTAGACAATATCCTACTGAAAACTTATAAGCCTCCTCACAGCGCGCCACATTGCGCAAATGCTGTAGTGTGCGCCCATCGTCTAGCGGTTAGGACGCCGCCCTTTCACGGCGGAAACAGGGGTTCGATTCCCCTTGGGCGTACCAATTCTCTCCTTAAATTTATTTGTTTTGCTAGCATCGCATCTTTATGAGCTGTTTCTCTATTATTTTGAGAGCAAGCACTGACGACACATCTCTGCAAACAAGCTCTCCAATCCCCATAGCTGCAACCAATCCATTTAAGCCCGAGTAAAGTCGCAAGGTAAGACCCTTACCCGCATCACCCTCTGATCAGGACCTCACGCCGGAACACAAAAAAGCCCGGTAGTGAACCTGCGCTCACTCCGGGCCATCTTGAATTACATGCTTGGCTTAGAACGGAATTTCGTCGTCCATTCCACCGCCGAAGCCGCCAGATGGTGCTTGGCCACCACCGCCGCCACCGCCGCCACCGCCGAAGCCGCCGCCCTGATTGCTGGAGCCACCACCACCAAAGCCACCGCCCTGGTCGTATCCGCCGCCACCGCCGCCGCTGCCGCCGAAGCCTCCGGACTGGCCACCCTGGCCGCCTGCACCACCGCCTTCGCCGCGACCATCAAGCATAGTCAGCGTAGAGTTGAAGCCCTGCAGAACAATCTCGGTGGAGTATTTATCCTGGCCGCTCTGGTCCTGCCATTTGCGAGTTTGCAACTGACCTTCGATGTAAACCTTGGAGCCTTTGCGCAGGAATTGCTCGGCAACCTTTGCAAGGCCTTCGTTAAACACAACAACACGGTGCCATTCAGTCCGCTCACGGCGCTCGCCGCTGTTACGGTCACGCCAGCTCTCCGAAGTAGCGATACGCAAGTTGACGATCGGACGACCGTCCTGCGTACGGCGAACTTCCGGATCTGCGCCCAAATTTCCAACCAAAATGACTTTATTGACGCTACCGGCCATTGAATTACTCCTAAGTCTGAACTCGCCCAAAGTTTAAGCGAGTTAAGTTGGCAAGTAACCTATGCTCCGCGCTCTACAATTCAAACAGACTTTCTCAAAGCCGCAGTGGTTGTCCACATTTCCTAGGCTTTCAGTCGGAATATCAGGCACCCGCAAGCAAGGCTCTCTGCTCGTTCTATTTTTGTTCCGACACATTGCCTTGCAAAACTGCCAAGTTCAACTCTCAATTTTTCTAAAAGACAATTTTACGCGAGCAAACTCAAAAAGGCTTGCTCCTTAAAATTGTTCCGTTTATGTTCCACCTGATTTCCAGCGCTCATTCTCCTGCATTTTGAGGATCGCGCCCAGACCTGTTTTGCTTTTTATATGCGAACTCGGTATCCGTGATAAAGGACAGTTCCATGGCGAAGTCGCCAACACATGACACACAAAATACTCCCGCGCGCGCAGACCTTATGAAGCAGATCACTGTACGTGGCGCTCGCGAACATAACTTGAAGAATGTGGACCTGGATCTTCCACGAGACAGCCTGATCGTCATGACTGGCCTATCCGGCTCAGGCAAATCCTCTCTTGCCTTCGATACGATTTACGCTGAAGGGCAGCGCCGCTACGTTGAAAGCCTGAGCGCTTACGCCCGCCAGTTCCTTGAAATGATGCAGAAACCAGACGTAGATCAGATCGACGGCCTGTCACCTGCAATCTCCATTGAACAGAAAACCACCTCAAAAAACCCACGCTCCACAGTCGGCACAGTCACAGAAATCTATGACTACATGCGCCTCCTATTCGCGCGCGTAGGCATTCCATACTCTCCGGCAACGGGCCTTCCAATTGAAAGTCAGACAGTCTCCCAAATGGTAGACCGCATTCTGACACTGGAAGAAGGCACTCGCTTATACCTGCTGGCCCCAATCGTGCGTGGCCGCAAAGGTGAGTATAGAAAAGAACTCGCTGAGCTCATGAAAAAGGGCTTCCAGCGCGTAAAAGTTGACGGCGAGTATTATGAAATCGCCGATGCGCCCGCTCTGGATAAGAAGTTTAAACACGATATTGATGTCGTTGTTGACCGTATCGTTGTGCGCGAAGACATGGCTGGCCGCCTGGCAGATTCTCTGGAAACCGCACTGGAGCTGGCCGAAGGCCTCGCTACCGTTGAGTTTGCAGATCAGCAGAATGAGAAAGGCAAAGCAAAGCAGCTCATTTTCTCAGAAAAGTTCGCCTGCCCGGTCTCCGGCTTCACGATCCCGGAAATAGAACCGCGCCTGTTCTCGTTCAACAATCCGTTTGGCGCATGCCCGACCTGCGATGGTCTCGGCACAAAACTGGCGTTTGAAGCCGAGCTCGTTGTACCGGACCAATCTCTTTCCCTTCGGGGGGGCGCGATCCTGCCATGGTCAAAAACCGGTTCAACCTCTCCTTATTACACCCAAACACTGGAAGCATTGGCCAAGCATCATAAGCAGCCAATGACCAAAGCCTGGAAAGACCTTCCAGAAGACTTCCGCAATGCGGTGCTGTTCGGAACCGGCAACACAAAAGTGCAGTTTGTTTATGATGACGGCACTCGCTCTTACAAAACCGAAAAGCCATTCGAAGGCGTTGTCGGCAACATCGAGCGGCGCTGGCGTGAAACAGATTCTCAGATGGTGCGCGATGAACTTTCACGCTACCAGTCAGATCATGCTTGCGACGCTTGTAAAGGCTACCGCCTCAAGCCTGAAGCCCTTTGCGTCAAAATAGCAGATCGCCATATAGGCGAGATCACAGCCCTTTCCATCAAAACTGCACATGACTGGTTCTCCAGCATTGATGAAAAGCTCTCTGATAAACAGAACGAAATCGCATATCGCATCCTCAAGGAAATCCGTGAGCGCTTGAAGTTCCTCAACGATGTTGGCTTGGAATACCTTTCCATGGACCGCTCTTCCGGAACCCTGTCTGGTGGTGAGAGCCAACGTATTCGCCTGGCCTCCCAGATCGGCTCCGGCCTGACCGGTGTGCTTTACGTTCTCGATGAACCATCCATTGGCCTGCACCAGCGCGACAATGCTCGTCTTCTGGAAACCTTGAAACACCTGCGCAATCTGGGCAACACTGTTATCGTGGTAGAACACGACGAAGACGCCGTCCTCACCGCAGATTATGTGGTGGATGTGGGTCCGGGCGCAGGTATCCATGGCGGACAAGTAGTTGCCAAAGGCACTCCAGATGAAGTGATGGCCAATCCGGCCTCCCTCACTGGCAAGTACCTTTCCGGCAAAATGAGCATCCCGCAACCAGATGAGCCGCGCAAGATTGACAAGAACCGTCAGATCAAAGTGTTCGGTGCGCGCGGCAACAACCTCAAAGACGTGAATGCTACCATCCCGCTTGGCACATTTACCTGCGTAACCGGCGTATCTGGTGGCGGTAAATCCACATTCCTGATCGATACTGTCTACAAGGCAACCGCTCGTCGTCTCAATGGCGCACGCGACAACCCTGCCCCGCATGACCGGATTGAAGGTCTGGAGCGCCTGGACAAAGTCATCGACATTGATCAGTCCCCAATTGGCAGAACACCGCGTTCCAACCCGGCAACCTACACAGGCGCCTTCACACCAATCCGGGAGTGGTTTGCAGGCATGCCGGAAGCAAAAACACGCGGCTACGCGCCGGGTCGCTTCTCCTTCAACGTAAAAGGCGGACGCTGCGAAGCCTGTCAGGGTGACGGTGTTATTAAGATCGAGATGCACTTCCTACCTGATGTATATGTCACCTGTGATGTGTGTAAGGGCAAGCGCTACAATCGCGAGACACTGGAAGTTCAGTTCAAGGGCAAATCCATTGCAGATGTACTGGACATGACCGTTGAAGAAGCAGCAAGCTTCTTCTCCGCCGTGCCATCCATCCGCGACAAGATGGAAACCCTCGCCCGCGTGGGCCTCGGCTACATCAAGGTCGGACAACAAGCCACCACCTTGTCCGGCGGTGAAGCACAACGTGTGAAACTGGCAAAGGAACTTTCCAAACGCTCAACTGGCCGTACGCTCTATATTCTGGACGAACCAACAACCGGTCTCCATTTCCACGATGTTGCTAAGCTGCTCGATGTCCTTCATGAGCTGGTCGATCAGGGCAACACAGTTCTCGTGATCGAACACAATCTGGAAGTGATCAGAACCGCAGACTGGATCCTTGACCTTGGCCCTGAAGGGGGTGACGGCGGCGGAACCATCGTTGCAACCGGCCGTCCACAGGATGTGGCAGAGGTACCAGAGAGCTATACGGGACACTTCCTCAAGGAATTGTTTGAAAGGCGAAGCGCCAGCAAACTGGACGCAGCAGAATAAAAACCAAATGGCCGGGCACTGTCCCGGTCATTTTTTTGCAAAAATCACCGCCCCCAATGGCCTCTTTCCGCGAAAACAACACAAGATACCAGTTGGCGCCGCTCTATTACAAAACCTGCTCAAAGCCGGCGACACATTGAAATATGATTAAGTTTTCAGCACCAACTGCCTAAAAACAGCACTCCCAGCCCCTCAGGTATGCAGATTTGTGCCCTAAATCACAAAATTACCGCACTGCACAATCGTTAATTTTGGCATTTATGTCGTTTTGAAGAATGGTAGCGCCATCATTTGCCATAATGCCATGCGTTTTTTGCATATCGGACATGCGAAATGATGTGATGCACAATTGGAAAGTCTTTTGTATAAACCAACTCAAGGTCGCTGAGGAACTCCTCCCAATTAAACCTCGGCAGCCTAACATACAATCCTCAAGCAGCACCTCCTCCCAAGCTGCTTGATGGTTCTAAACAGAGATTTCCTCCCAGTTCTCTGTTTACTAGCTTCGCCCGTCGTTCCTCCCATCGACGGGCGTTAGCTGTTTTAAAGGCCTATTTCTCTCAAAACTACCCATCGTCCTCAGCAAAGCAATCACGCAAAAGAAAAACGCACCAGCCTCGCTGATACGCTCTCCAAATCATCACTGCTTTACTCTGATTACCAGCTCACCCGCCTGATGGGTTTTCCAAATCAGCGCTGGTCATAGTCAGCCACTTAGTTATGTGCAAAATATCCGGCGGCTTGCCATTACTTAGGCGCCAGCTGTCTACCACCCATGGAATCTCTGTGGTCGTATCCACCACAACAGCTGAAGCATGCGGATATTTGCCATCAAGGAAAAAACCGCGAGAGGCAGGCCGCGCTGCACGGTGGTATTTAAGCCAACCCTGAGAACCCGCATAAACCAGCAGGCTTGTTGTATTGGTCGCCTCATCAATGCAGTCCATCTGCCCTTTAACGTTGCCATTACCCATATCCAGCCCACCAATATCATTGGATGACCCAACCGCAGGTCCAACACGCTTTTCTTGCCACTGCACCGCTTTGGAAATTGCGGCACGCTCAGCTTCAGGGCTTCGATGCCCTCGCTTCAAAATCGTGCGTAATCGCTGTTTGTCTTTCTGGCTAAACGTCACAGCCGTGCGATATTCGCAGCCGAAACCATGACAAATGTACAATGTGTCACCTTTGTTTTCGATGCCACCCATCTGAGTATACCAGGTGCTTGGTTTTCTATTAATTTGGCTCATGCACGCAGTTAGCCCAATTGCGCCAACTGCAATCACGAAGGCCTGAGAAATTTTCTTCAGTTTCTTATTTGAAAAATACATGTGTTTTTGTGAATCACTTTGCACAACCATGGAAGATTGATGGCCTAAATGATTGAACTGAGCAAGTTCAGAGGCTAAGCAATTCGCAAGCGATAAACACTTAGGCTTCATCAGACGCTTTGGCGCAACAGAAGCCCAGTCGATTGGATAGGAAATGACGAAGCAGACCATACACGTGGTTGGCGGCGGCCTGGCAGGCTCCGAAGCAGCATGGCAGATCGCAGAAAAAGGCCTGAAGGTCGTTCTGCACGAAATGCGCCCAACACGTGAGACCGATGCACACAAAACAGATGGCCTTGCAGAACTGGTGTGCTCCAACTCATTCCGTTCTGACGATGCTGAAAACAACGCTGTTGGCTTGCTTCATGCTGAGCTGCGTGCCGCTGGCTCCCTGATCATGAGATGCGCAGATGCCAACAAAGTGCCTGCTGGCGGCGCACTGGCCGTGGACCGCGATGGATTTTCCCAAGCTGTGCAGGCCGCGTTGGAAGGCCACGAGAACGTAGAGATCCTCCGCGAAGAAGTGACTGAGATCCCATCCGCAGAAAGCGGTCAGGTCATTCTTGCAACCGGCCCGCTCACATCTCCAGCTCTTTCAGAGCAGATCCTGCAAGCGACCGGCGAAGACTCCCTCGCCTTTTTTGATGCTATTGCACCGATCATCCACACTGAATCCATCAATATGAACAAGGCATGGTTTCAGTCTCGCTACGACAAAGTTGGCCCGGGCGGTACGGGTAAAGATTACATCAACTGCCCAATGGATAAAGAGCAATACGAAGCCTTTATCGATGCACTGATCGGCGGAGAAAAGACCTCTTTTAAGGAATGGGAAGAAAACACGCCTTACTTTGATGGCTGCCTGCCAATTGAAGTGATGGCAGAACGTGGCCGCGAAACTCTGCGCCACGGCCCAATGAAACCAATGGGCCTGACCAATGCCCATCAGCCAGACATCAAGGCCTACGCTGTGGTGCAGCTACGTCAGGACAATGCCCTTGGCACGCTTTACAACATGGTTGGTTTTCAGACCAAACTGAAGTACGGCGCACAGGCAGAAATTCTCCGCATGATCCCGGGTCTGGAAGAAGCTCAGTTTGCCCGCCTCGGCGGCCTGCACCGCAACACCTTCCTCAATTCACCGCGTCTTCTCGATGATCAAATGCGCCTCAAAGCTCTGCCACACGTGCGTTTCGCTGGTCAGATCACCGGCTGTGAAGGTTATGTGGAATCCACCGCTGTTGGATGTTTGACAGGTCTGTTTGCAGCTCATCAGGCACTTGGAACCGACATCGCACCTCCGCCAGTCACAACCGCGTGCGGCGCAATCGTCAACCATATCACGGGTGGTCACATCGATCGCGAAGATGGCTCCGGCCCGCGTTCCTTCCAGCCAATGAACATCAACTTCGGCCTCCTGCCTCCCCTGGACGAAATGCCGAAGCATCCGGAAGGCAAGCGCCTGCGCGGGAATGAAAAGACCCGCCTTAAAAAGCAGGTTATGGCCAAGCGTGGTCTGGATGACTTTAAAGCATGGGTCGCGAACGTCTAACGCGTACGCAGCATGCTATTAGAGACAGGAAAGGCCGGAAACTCCGGCCTTTTTCTATTTCCGCGAAAGTTTGGTGAGGCGACGAGATGTCCGCCACATATGCCAGACACGGCGCATATGCGGCGCCCCACCGCAAACCTGCAGCGGCTCAAAACTATCTTTGTCCGCCTCATTGAAGAACAGCTCCACCTGAAACACGGGCAAAAACGCAGGCAGCACAGACGGGTCAATCCCTTCCAGTGCACTCTCACAATCATCAAGATGCTTTTTGCTCAGCTCCACCATTTCTTCAAAAGCCGCCCAGACAGCATCATTTGAACGGTTCCCTCGCAAGGCATTGGCATCCACACCGTGTCGTTCCATCACATCTTTGGGAAGGAACTGCTGGTGCCGCGAAGCCTGCCACGCAAGCGTCTGCATCAAGCCAGAGAGCGCATACGCCACACCACCATGCCCGCTGGCATCAGAAAGCTGGCGATCAGCTGGTTTTCCGCTCAATATCATAGAGGCCAGCAAAACCACTGTAGAGCTGGTCTCCCCGCAATACCCTTCCAGATCATTGATGGTTGGCATTGGATCGGAATAAAGATCAAACCGGCGCGCAGAAATCAGGTTGAGGAACGGCTCTCTTGGCAGTTTATGATGCTCAATCGTCTCAATGATCGCCTGCGCAACCGGGTTGTGCATCACATCGCCATGATCAGTTCCACTCAGCGCATCATGCCACCATTGCAGGCGAATTTCTCCGGGCATCGGCTCATTGACCAGTTCTCGGATACGCGCAATCTCACAGGCAAAGGCGTAAAGGGCAATCAAACTCGGACGCGCAATAATCGGAGCATACAATGTGCTCAGGTAACGCTCGTAGGAGAAGCGTTTTACGAAATCATTACAGTGGTCATAGGCCTGGCTCATAGCTGGGTTCCACGCTTCTTCTTAAACGTCTTCAACTGCAATAAACACGGCTGCAACAGCGCGGTCTTCACCAAGAAGCACATTGTATGTGCGCACAGCAGCACCAGTGGACATGCTATCGACCATGATGCCCCTCTCACGAAACGGCCCCTTACGAGACTCCGGAAATGGCTTCAACTCGTCACCAGCACCAATCAACAGCACTTCAATGTCGTCAGACTCTGCAAGGATTTGCGCCAGTGCTTCATCCGTAACTTCATCAAAGCTGGTAGGCGACCAGCCATAAACGCCAGACGGCACACACATCAGCGATCCACGATGAGACATATCGGCAAATCGAAAGCCGCCATTTCCGTAGGCGTCGATTTGAACCATACTTGGATAATGCGCATCCCGCACTTCCAAAGGCTCTCCACGTTTTCCCATAGTGTCCTCCAATGGCTATTTTCGCCCAGTATACGCGCAAATTGATAGCCTCTGTTTAATTACACGCGAAAGAATGTCCAATAGAAAATGGGGCTGACCACAACTGTGGTCAGCCCCATCTAAAACATTAGCTGTTTCCGCTGGTTAAGCAGATTTTGCCGGAGATGTTTCGTCGTCTTTCTTGTCAAACACGCTGGTACGAAGCTTCATGAGCATCAGCAGCGGAGAGGCAAGGAAGATAGAAGAGTAAGTCCCGATCACGATACCGAAGATCATCGCCAGCACGAAGGACTGGATCACTTCACCGCCCAGGAAGTACAATGCAAACAGCGCGAGCAAAGTGGTCACGGATGTCATTGTTGTACGGGACAAGGTCTCGTTGATGGACTTATCAAGCAGCTCTTCCAGAGAAAGACGCTTGTAACGACGCAGGTTCTCACGAATACGGTCATAAACAACCACCGTATCGTTAAGTGAGTAACCGATAATCGTCAGCACCGCCGCAATACTGGACAGCGTAAAGTCCAGCTGCAACACCGCAAACAATCCAACCGTCAGCAGGATATCATTGAAGGTGGTGATGATCGCGCCAACTGCGAACTGCCATTCAAAGCGGAACCAGATGTAAAACATGATCATCAGCAAGGCAGACCCGACCGCCAGCGTTCCTGCATAAGCAAGCTCGCCGGAGACACGAGGTCCAACCACTTCAGTTCTGCGGAATTCATATCCATCGGTAAAGGCACCACGGACACTCTCCACCACATCCTGCTGCGCGCTTTCACCTTCGCCCTGAGATTCAATGCGGATCAGAACTTCGGTAGGACTACCGAATTCCTGCACCTGCACATCACCCAGATCAAGACCACCAAGGGTCCGGCGAATTTCAGAAAGGTTCGCAGGACCGCTTGTGGACTGCAGCTCAATCAGCGTCCCGCCCTTAAAATCGATGCCGTAGTTCAGGCCGATTGTCAGGAACAGCACAATGGAAAGAACTGCCGTAATTCCAGAAAACGGAAAACTCAACACCCGCCAATGCATAAAGCGGAAGTTGGTCTGCTCCGGAACAAGTCTAAGAAGTTTCATAGGGTCATGCTCCGAATTAGATTGGCAGTTTGGATGGACGCTTACGCTTCACCCATACAGAGATGAGGAAACGAGAGATAGTAAACGCAGAGAACACTGTGGTGAAGATACCGATCATCAGCGTTACGGCGAACCCTTTAACAGGACCGGAACCGATGAAGAACAGGATCACAGCCACAATCAGCGTTGTGATGTTTGCATCCAAAATGGTGCCAAGTGCACGCTTAAAGCCTGCATCAATCGAACCAATAGCGGAACGACCAGCGCGTGCCTCTTCACGAATGCGCTCATAAATCAGCACGTTGGCATCAACCGCCATACCAATTGTCAAAACGACACCCGCAATACCCGGCAGGGTCAGCGTTGCCTGAAGCGTGGTGAGCACACCAAAGATCAGGAACACGTTGGAAGCGAGCGCAAGGTTCGCAATGATCCCAAACTGGCCATAAGCCAGCAGCATGAAGATCACCACCGCTGCCGCTGCAACGATGGAAGCAACCTTACCGCTATCAATGGAATCCTGACCAAGGCCCGGACCAACAGACCGCTCTTCAACCACATCCAGACGCGCAGGAAGCGCACCAGCACGCAGCAGAACAGCAAGATCATTCGCACCATCAACAGTGAAGCTGCCGGAGATCTGACCGGAACCGCCTGTGATCGGCTGACGGATAACCGGAGCGGTGATCACTTCGTCATCCAGCACAATCGCGAACGGACGACCAACATTTGCGCGGGTCACATCCGCAAAGACGCGGGCACCGGCAGTGTTGAAGCGGAAGTTCACAACAGGCTCGTTTGTCTGCTGGTCAAACGCAACAGAAGCATCCTGCAGCTCTTCACCCGTCAGCAACGGGTTTTCATCCAACAGGTATGGCTGGCCATCAGAACCCTCAACGACCATCGTGCCTGCTGGCGGACGACCCTGAAGTGCCTGTGACGCGCTCATTTCCTGACTAACAAGATGGAACGTTAGCTGCGCAGTTGCACCAATAATATCCTTCAGGCGCTGAGGGTTGGATTCACCCGGCGCTTCAACAAGGATTCGGTCAGTGCCCTGACGCTGAATGGAAGGCTCAGTCGTGCCGAGTTCATCAACACGGCGACGGATAACCTCAATGGACTGCCTCACAACGGAAGCGAGGCGCATGTCCAGACCTTCCTCGGAGAAAGCCATGCGGAACAGGCCGTCACCTTGAGGTTCAAGAACAAATTCGTTAACCGCTGCACCGCCAAAAACGCCGGAGTTAAGCGGGTTTACCAGTTCTGCAAGGCGCTGTTCAGCCTCATCGAAGCGTGCATTATCACGAATGCGAACCTGAACGCCGTCTCCCTGAATACCCAGACCGGTGTAGCCGATACGTGGGTTCTCGCGCAGGGCCCGGCGGATATTTCCAACCAGCTGACGGAACTGTTTTTCTTTGTAATCTTCCTTATCAACCTCATAGAGCAGATAAGCACCGCCCTGAAGGTCAAGACCGAGAACAATCTGGCGCTTAGGCATAAAATCCGGCCAGGATTGAACGGTACTTGCCGGGAAGAAGTTCGGCAATGTTGTAAAGATACCGCCCAGCACCACGACGATAATCAGGGCGATTTTCCAACGCGCGAAATGAAGCATGAGTATATGCCCGGTCCTAGAATAGGCAGACCGCTCTCACTGCGGCGATTGCCGAAACAGGAAAGCGGTCTGAAACTACAGGTATCAAGGCGCGATTATTCGCCGTCCTTAACAGGTTCACCTTTGGAGCGAACTTCCTGGATCATGGCACGAGCAATACGCACACGCGTACCTTCAGCAATGTCCACCTGCAGTTCAGCATCATCAACGATCTTAGCAACTTTACCAATCAGACCACCAGAGGTCACAACGGTATCGCCGCGACGCAGATTGCTCACCATCTCCTGATGAGACTTCATTTTCTGGCGCTGAGGGCGAATGATCAGGAACCACATGATCACGAAGATCAGGACGAACGGCACAATAGACATTACAACGTCTGGCACGCCGCCTGCGGCCTGTGCATAGGCAGGGGTAATAAACATTAGTTTCTCCTTACCACAAATTCCCGAGGAACCTGATGGCGTTCATTAAACAATTGGCGAGGTGAACCCCTCCAAAATTGACCTTGGCCCGAAAGAACAAGGATTTTGCGCTGGACTATACAGTCCACTCCAACCTTTTCAAGGCATTGACATGCTAACTGGGACTTTCCCCAAGAGTATTGGACATGATACAGCTGTAAATAGGGATACTTGGCCGCAGATCAAATAGCAGAACCGCCGCTGAGACAATTTTTCACCTAGTGCATTTTGCGTAAAGCCTATGCCAGCGCACCTGAGTTAATCACGTAGATACACATGACCACTAAAGAAAATACCTCTGAAGTCGCCCTTCTTACATCCAAGCTGGACGAGATTGTCGCCCTGTTGGCCAGCTCCCTTCCCAAGCCTCCAGTTACTGTCAATTTCGACGAAGCCGATGCCTTTGTATTCCACCCTTCCCCGTTTGAGCTTGCACCTGTACCCAAAGTCAATCGGGTTGATATTAGCCTGCTCAAAGGCGTCGATCACTCCAAGAAAATGCTGATGGAGAATACAAATAGGTTCGCAGAAGGTTTTCCGGCCAATAACGTGCTGTTGTGGGGCGCCAGAGGCATGGGCAAGTCGTCTTTGGTGAAATCTGCTCATGCTGCGATCAACGCAGCACACGCAAACTCCGAAGGCGTCCGCAAGCTTGTTCTCATCGAGATTCACCGCGAGGACATCGAAGCCCTCCCCGCGCTGATGAACGAGCTGCGCGGCAAGCCATACAACTTCATCATCTTTTGCGACGACCTCTCCTTTGATGGCGACGACACCAGCTACAAGAGCCTGAAAGCAGCTCTGGACGGCGGCATTGAAGGTCGACCAGCAAATGTCCTGTTTTACGCCACATCCAACCGCAGACACCTTCTGCCGCGCGATATGATGGAGAACGAGCGGTCAACGGCGATCCATGCAAGCGAAGCGGTGGAAGAGAAGGTTTCACTTTCTGATCGATTCGGCCTTTGGATCGGCTTCCACAAATGCTCTCAGGATGAGTATCTGGATATGATCTACGGCTACACAGAGCATTTTGGCTTAAAGGTCGAGCAGGAGCAGCTCCGCGCGCAGGCTCTGGAATGGTCCACCACGCGCGGCGCGCGTTCTGGTCGTGTCGCATGGCAATTTATTCAGGATCTGGCAGGCCGCCTCAGCCAGACGCTGTCCTGACAAGCAGACACACTCATAAAAAAGCACGCCGCGTGAAGGTCACAAACGCGGCGTGCTCTACCTATGAAAAGAGTTCCAAGAAGAACCCTCCCCCTTTTTATTAGGAACGCGGTAGATGGTTCATAGGATCTACCGGCTTGTTATCCTTACGCAGCTCAAAATGCAGCTGAGGCTGTGTCACAGACCCCGTCGCACCAGCCATGGCAATAGTCTGACCACGGCGTACGGCATCACCACGGCGCACCTTCAGCTCTTTGTTGTGCGCATAAGCTGAAACCCAGCCATTATCATGGCGGATCAGTACCAGATTTCCAAAGCCTTTCAGCTCATTACCGGCGTAAACGATGGTTCCGTCTTCCGCAGCTTTAATGTCTGTTCCTGATGGAACCGCCAGATTAATGCCGTCGTTTTTAGACCCACCCGGCTTCACGCCAAAGTCAGAGATAATCCTCCCACGCACCGGCCAGCGGAACGTTGCTTCATCTGCCACAGCAACCTTTGGAGCCTTCGCTGTCGCAACTGGCTGCACAGGCGCTGGCTTGGAAACTTCTGTCGGCTGCAAACGGACAACATCCGTCTCAGCTTCAGAGATAACCGGAACAATCGGCTTTTGTGGCTTTTGTACACTTGCGGTGTGAACTGGGGTCGGCGCAAGAGAATTGGCAAGCGTGCGCTGTGTCGCAACCGGAGCGGCCAGGCGTTGTGGGCTCCCCCCTGCCAAAGCGATTCTCTTTGGCTTCGGCACGGCTTGTGTCGCTGTAACACTGGCAACCGATGCCGGACGCTGTGCAACAGAAGCCCTAGGCTTACTCTTTGGCACAGCTGAAACGCGCAGAGGAGCAACGCTGCGCGCTGCCTGCCCCGTAACAGGCACACCGTAAGATGGCTGCGCAGTCGCAGACTGCGGAGCAACAATCGGCGTCAAAGACTGACTGCGATAGGTCGTTGGCTGTTGCTGTGCACGATAGACCTGAGAAGGTGCAGACTGCTGAATTGGCTGAAGCGAAGACGCAGGCACAGCTGCTGCTGGTGCTCGCCTTTGCACCGGATAAGCGGCTGGAGGCGCATCACTGTAAACAGGACGCGATCGTTCTCCCACATTGCCCGGAGGAAGCAACGCAGCCGCAATCTTGGTCGCAAACACATCACGAGACTGCCTGGAAGCAGAGCCATTGGCATTCAAAGGCGCAACATACTGCGAAGGAATGGAGGCTGTCGTCTGAGGCTGCTGGCTATTGGACGGCAACACACGAGCACTGGCTTTCGGCAAGCGGTTCGGTTTACGAACCATCTTCACCGGAATAACAACGGAATCACCTGGCTGCAGCGCAGAACTCACAGTCACGCGATTGGCATGAAGAATTTCGTTCGCCGGCACACGGTATTGCCAGGCAAGACTATCAACATTCTCGTTGGCTTTTAGCGTGACAACACGGCCACCAACAGCTGTCCACCCAAGCGTGCCATCATTCGGCGCTTTGGCAAGTGCTGCGGGAACCCGGGCGCTCGCGCGCGTGCGCTGGCTCACCGGAACAGGCTGTTTAGAAAATGTCGGCTGCCATGTCTGCTGCGGATACCCGCGCGATTGCGCAGATCCGGTCACAATAGGAGCATTGCTTGATGTTGGCGCAGGCAACAAAACACCGCGCTGAACAACAGATTTTGTGTTTGATGATGGAAGTCCGGGCGTCACCACAACGGCAGTTCGAGCCGGAGACGTTGGTTCATCAACATATTCAGACTTGCCAAACCGGTCCACATTGCCACTACAACCAGCAAGACCTGCTGACAGCAAAAACAAGGCTACACCGCGCCGCAATCTGGCTTTCTCACGGGAATGAAACTGCATATCCGCCCTACCCAATACAAATAAAAGGCTAACTGGCGTAAGTTTACTGACAACAGAGTTGATAAAGACTTAATTAAAGCCTCATTCCCCTACAGTTTCGCAGCTATTCCCGGTGTGAGAGAAAGATAGCGGAAGCCACCAAGGTCAGTCTCATCAAGACCGCGGCCACCTTTGTCATACTGAATCAGGCGGCAAATACCGCTTTCATGCTTGATTGGCGCCAACAAACGCCCCCCGGGTGCAAGACGGTCAAACAAGAAGCCCGGCACACGGTCCAGCGCACCATTCAAAATGATACGATCAAACGGGCCGCCATCATCCTCTTCATCAACAGGCGCCACAAGACCATCCGCATGAATCACATCTACATTGTTGATCTTGCAGGACCGAAGTCGCTCACGCGCCAGATCAGCGAGTGTCCGGTAGCGCTCCAGTGAGACAATGCGATCACAGATTTTAGAAAGAACCGCGCACTGATACCCGGATCCACTGCCAATCTCCAACAGGGAATGATCCGGCTTCATTTGCAGAAAATCGGCAACCTTCCCAATCAAGGATGGCTGTGTGCTCATCTGCCCGCAATCAATTGGGAACGAACGATCTTCAAAAGCCAGAAATTGTTGGCTAGCTGACAAAAATATTTTACGAGGAATAGCTTCAAGTGCGCCCAGAACCACAATATTCCGCACACCCTCAGATCGCAGCTTCATAACCCATGCCGCTTGCCTGGCAAGGTTCTCATCAAAGCGACCATCTTCATCAGCAAACAGACTGTCTTCCATTTTAAAACACTCCGTCTATCTGCAGTGCAAAGCCTGCTGGCGGACCAGCAAGCTCAAAAGAGCGCACCTTCAAAGGCCACTTCTGCCCTTTGAAGGAAACGCACATATAACCTAAGAACCTGACGTGAACCCGAAGGGCCTCGGTAGGTTCACATCAAATCAGGACTTTTCGAGTGTCTTTTCCAACTGCCCCATCAACTCATCAGCTGTCAGGTTCAGATGCAAAGGCGTGACTGAAATATAGCCCTCTTTCAAAGCATTGATGTCAGTCCCTTCACGCGCACTTGGTACACGATTTTGGAAAGCAAGCCAGTGATATGGATTACCACGGCCATCCTTGCGGCTTTCAATGTAGAGCGAACCCGCATCGCGCTTGCCCTGACGCACAACCTTAACACCTTTAACCATGTCAGGCGCGTCTTTCGGGAAGTTCACGTTCAGCAGCGTATCAGATGGCAGATTGAACTCCAGCAGGCTGCGGATCACACCCACGGCATGCGCTTCAGCCGTATCGTAGCTCGGTCCGAATTCGGACCCAAAAGCATAGGCCTGAGACAACGCAATGGAACGAACGCCCATCAAAGTGCCTTCCATAGCCGCAGCAATGGTGCCGGAATACGTCACATCATCTGCAATGTTTGCACCCCGGTTAATACCGGAAAGAACCAAATCAGGAGGTGTATCCATGATGGAACGAACCGCCATGATCACACAATCAGTTGGAGTACCGCGAACCGCGAAGTGGCGGCTGTCAATTTCACGAACGCGTAAAGGATCATTCAAAGACAGGGAGTGCGCCACACCGCTCTGGTCGGTTTCTGGTGCAACAACCCAAACATCATCTGAAATTTGCCGCGCAATGCGCTCCAAAACCTCAAGACCCTCAGCGTGGATCCCGTCATCGTTGGTTAGTAAGATACGCATATCGCAGCAATTCCTCATATAAGTCGCGCAGTGCAGCAGAAGAACGCAACCGCCCTTCTGCTGAAAATACGCTTACATCAATTGTTAAGCGCCAATGACTTCAAGGCCATTCATGTACGGGCGAAGAACCTCAGGAACCGTAATTGTTCCGTCTGCATTCTGATAGTTTTCCATCACTGCGATCAGGCAGCGCCCAACAGCAAGGCCGGAGCCGTTCAAAGTATGAACGAATTTCAGAGCCTTCTCGCCTTCCACGCGGTAGCGTGCATTCATGCGGCGGCCCTGGAAGTCACCACAAACAGAACAGGAAGAGATCTCGCGATAAGCATCCTGACCTGGCAGCCAAACTTCAATATCGTAGGTTTTACGAGCACCAAAGCCCATATCACCAACACACAGTGTGACAACACGGTAGTGCAAGCCAAGCAGCTTCAGAACCTTTTCAGCAGACTCGCGCATCCGCTCCAGCTCTTCCAGAGAGCTGTTCTCATCCGTGATAGAAACAAGCTCACACTTCTGGAACTGGTGCTGACGCAGCATACCAGCCGTATCACGACCAGCAGACCCGGCCTCAGACCGGAAACAATAGGTCAAAGCTGTCACACGCAGTGGCAAGTCAGCCTCAGCCAGCGTCTCACCAGAAACTATATTCGTCAGCGGAACTTCTGCTGTCGGAATAAGCCAGTGATCATTTGTCGTACGGAACAGGTCTTCAGCAAACTTTGGCAGCTGCCCCGTGCCGTGCAGCGCGTTATCACGCACCAACAGCGGAGGAGAAACTTCGGTGTAGCCGTTTTCCTGCGTGTGCAGGTCAATCATGAACTGACCGATCGCACGTTCCAGACGCGCAATCTGACCTTTCAGCAACACAAAACGGGAGCCAGACATTTTAGCAGCGGTTTCAAAGTCCATGCCGCCAAGTTGCTCACCCAGCTCGTAATGTTCTTTCTGCTCAAAGTTGTTACGCGGCTTATCGCCATGCGTGTGAAGCAAAACGTTGTCAGCCTCATCCGCACCAAGCGGAACATCCTCATGAGGAATATTGGGGATAACAGCCAAAGCATCCTCAAGCGCAGCGTTCAGCTTGCGCTGTTCCTCTTCGCCGTTCTGGATAAAGCTTTTAATTTCGGCAACTTCAGCCTTCAGGGCCTCTGCTTTTTCCTTGTCGCCCTGGCCCATGGCCATGCCGATTTCTTTGGATGCGGAGTTACGGCGCTGCTGCGCTTCCTGAAGCTTGGTGGTGTGGGAACGGCGCGCATCGTCCAGTTCAACGAGCAGCGCAGCGCGTGGCTCTTGGCCGCGTTTAGCGAGAGCTGTATCAAAGCTCTCCTGATTTTCACGAATCCACTTGATATCAAGCATAACTTAGTAACCCCGGCAGGTTTGCCTTCAAATAACCCGCCGGGAAACTCGTAAATCAGGGTGGAAGTGAGACTAGGCCTCTTCTTCCGCTTCCTTCTCTTTACGTTTCTTCTCGACGAGCCTTACACAATAGATGGAGACTTCGTAGAGAAGCAGAGTAGGAAGTGCAAGACCGATCTGCGAAATCGGATCAGGAGGTGTTAAAATTGCCGCAGCTGCAAACGCAGCAACCACAGCATATTTCCGCTTACCCTTCAAAGACTCAGAGGTCACAAGACCCGCGCGCCCCATAAGCGTCAAAACAACCGGAAGCTGAAAAACCAGACCGAACGCGAAGATAAGAACCATCACGAAGCTCAGGTACTCACTCACACGCGGAAGCATCTCAATGGACGCTTGCCCGTCCATACCCATCTGCTGCATGGCAAGGAAGAAGCCCATCGCCATTGGCAGCACAAGGTAATAAACCAGCGACCCGCCAATCACGAACAAAATAGGTGTCGCAACCAGATACGGAATAAATGCACTGCGCTCGTGCTTATAAAGCCCGGGTGCCATAAACATGTAAATCTGACTGGCAAGAACCGGGAAGGCAATAAACAGCGCTCCAAACAAGGCCAGCTTCATCTGGGTGAAGAACCATTCGTGCGGTGCGGTGTAGATCAGCTTGACTTCAATGCTTTCCCCGGCCGCTGCCGAAAACGGCTCAATCAGGAAGTTGAAGATGTCATTTGAGAAGTAAAAGCAAACCGCAAAGGCAATAGCGATCGCAATCACCGACTTCATCAGGCGGGAACGCAATTCGATCAGGTGCTCAATCAGTGGCGCACGCGAATCTTCAATTTCGTTATCACTCATAAAATAGCCGCCCTAGCTTTCATCTTTGCTGGAAGGAGTGCTTGCGGCACTTTCTTTTGCTTTTTGCGTGGAAGCCAGCTCAGCTGAAGAAACAACTTTCTGCGTCGGAACCTCTGCTTTCACAGGCGCAGCTTCTGGCGCACTGTCCGGCTTACTCTCCGAAGAGCCCTCACCGTTCAGCGAGCTTTTCACATCGCTCTCCGCAGTTTTCATGCTGTCCTGAAGCTTTTTCTTCTCGTCCGCCAATGTCTTTTTCAAGTCATCAAGTGGATTGAAGTTTTGTGCGGCATCAGCCTGCTTCCGCATTTCATCAATGCCGGTCTGCTTCTCCGCTTCTTTGACAGCGTCATTCAAACTAGACTGAAACTCGCCAGCCATACGCCGCACACTGCCGATTGTGCGCCCAATTGTGCGCAACATGCCCGGCAGTTCTTTGGGGCCAACCACCAAAATGGCAACCACAGCAACAAGCAGCAGCTCTGTCCATGCGATATCGAACATAAAGAAGCCGTTTCGTTAGTGTCTCAATGACAGCCCGTTGCCAGGCTCTCATCATAGACATGTCGTGCCGCCAACGGCACATTCACTAGGGAAAGGCGTAGATCACAAACTCTAAGCCAGAAAACGCCGACTTTCCCTAGGTAATTTACACAGACTACCTTAAAGGAGACTTAGTCCTTTTTCGCGGTGTCTTCAGTTTTTTCCTGCGCATTCACGGTGTCACCCGGCGCATGGTCGATCACTTTAGGATCTTCTTCTTTTTCTTTTGCTTCCGCAGCATCATCATTCAGCCCCTTTTTGAAGCTGTTGATGCCCTTTGCAACATCGCCCATCAGCTCGGAAATCTTTCCGCGACCAAACAGCAGAACTACGACAACCGCGATGATGACAATTTGCCAAATACCAATTGAGCCCATCAACCAAACTCCTTAAGAACCCTGAACTGTGTTTTGAGAGACACTACATCCCCCAGATACTAATAGGTAGTATCCAGAAGAATTACCCACTATGATTTACTGACGTCTCTCGCCCAAAAACCAAAACATTCTCTGCATTTATACACAAGTCTATGACATTTTCTGGGTAGAATTGTAATACATCCCTCGTACGAATACGTAGAAGACGCTCAATTCCATCAACTTGTACGTCCAGAAGATCTGTCTCACCTGCCATTGCGCGAGAAATTACTCTGCCTTTGAACTGTCCCTCACCATGGCATACCTTTAAGTGATGTGGTCTTACACATAAGGTCGCATGAGCCCCTTCTTCAAGGCCATTAGAGGAAAATTTCCCGATAGGCGTGACCACACGGCCACCAACAACTTTTCCGGGTATCTCATTGAGATCGGAAAAGAATTTAGCGGCAAACAAACTATTCGGGCGGAAGTAGATATCCTCTGGCGTCGCCAGCTGTACTACCTCCCCATTACGCATCAGCGCAATCCGGTCACCCACGCGCAACGCTTCTTCAGGATCATGGGTCACCACAACCGCTGTCGCGCCTTGCATTTTGATCATTTCCAGCGTCTGCGTGCGCACATCATCACGCAAGCGACTGTCCAGTCCTGAAAATGGCTCATCCATCAACAGAGTATGAGGCCGCGGTGCCATTGCACGCGCCAGCGCAGCACGTTGCTGCTCACCTCCAGACAATCCATGCGGATAATCATCCAGATACTGGCCAAGTCCAACCATGTGCAGCGCATCACGCGCACGGCGCTCGGCCACTTCAGAAGAAAGGTCGGAAAGACCAAACTTCACATTCTCAAGAATCGTTAGATGCGGAAACAGCGCATAGTCCTGGAACATAAGCCCCACACCGCGCTTTTCCGGCGGCAGAAAAGTCCGCTCATCGGCAACCACAGAACCATTGATCCGGACGCTTCCCCGCTGCTGACGCACAACACCAGCTGCAATACGCAGCACCGTTGTCTTTCCGCAACCAGAATGCCCTAGCAAACACAGCACTTCTCCGCTTTTCAATGAAAGCGAAACACCGCGAACCGCAGGTAAGTCCCCATAATGATGGTAGATATTGTCAAACACCAGCCGTTCTGATGCTGCAACCTTCCCTGGCTCCATTCGTCCCTCATAAAACTTGCAAGGCGGCGAACACAACATCGCGCCCCTTGCATGTGTTTATTTTTCTCCGGCGTCTTCTTCAAGTGCGCCAGTTGCAAACATTTCACTTTCTTCCAGAGGATCTTCATCTTCTGTCAGATCAATACTGTCATCCGGTGCTGGCACATGGAAGCTGGCAGGGATCGCACTATCAAGCAGCCCTGCCCCTTTCAGCTCTTCCAGTCCCGGCAAATCCTTGATGTTCTCAAGACCAAAATGATCAAGAAAATCAAAGCTCGTTCCATAAGTTACAGGACGTCCTGGTGTTCTGCGTCGACCACGCATGCGCACCCAGCCCGTTTCCAGCAGCACATCAAGCGTGCCCTTAGATGTAGAAACGCCGCGAATATCTTCAATCTCTGCGCGGGTCACAGGTTGGTGAAAGGCAATAATAGCTAATGTTTCCAGCGCAGCCCGCGACAAACGCCTCTGCTCAACCGCTTCACGGTGCAAAATGAACGACAGATCTTCCGCAGTCCGAAACGACCAGCGATCCTCAGTAGACCGCAGTTGCACACCGCGCTTGCGATAGAACGAGCGCAGGCGGTTAAGCGCGCCGCGAATATCCCGGTCTCCCGGAATACGCTTTGTCAGCTCGGTAAAGCTGAGAGGCTCCGCACTGGCAAAGATCAAAGCCTCAACCATGCGCTCCGTTTCTAAAAGCTCCCCGGCATCCGCAACTTCAATAGCCTCATTGTCTGAGACTGTGTCGAGCAGGTCTGGCGTTTTACTCATGACAACTCAACCTCTTTTTCCTGAAGCTCTTCAGCAGGCTCACCCGCACCAATCTCTTCCGGCGTCCGCTGTGAGGCACGCACATAGATCGTCTCGAACGGCCCGGACTGCTGAATATCGATCACGCCTTCACGCACCAGCTCCAGACTGGCCGAAAACGCAGAAGCCATAGCCGTCGCCCGCTCCTGCGGATCTTCCAGATAAGCCGTCAAAAACCGCTCAATCGGCGTCCATACTGCGACCTGCCCCACAAGACGGGTCAGAATATCGCGCGCATCCTGAAGCGACCAAACCTCACGCCGTTTCACATGCACGGACGTCACCGAGTGGCGCTGGCGCTGAGACGCATACGCCATCAGCAAATCATAAAGCGTGGCAGTCCAAACACTGCGCCGTTCAACCGACACAGTTTCAGGAGCACCACGCGCAAACAAATCCCGTCCAAGGCGCGACCGGTTCATCAACTTAGCAGAAGCATCCCGCATGGCTTCTAATCGTTGCAGACGAAACGCCAGCGCCGCTGCCAGTTCTTCACCCGTTGGCTCGTCGCTGTCTTTTTGCTGCGGAATAAGCAAACGGGATTTCAGATAAGCCAACCACGCCGCCATCACCAGATAGTCTGCAGCCAGCTCCAACCGCAAACGGCGCGCTTCCTTTACAAACTCAAGATACTGCTCTGTCAGCGCCAGAATGGAGATCTTGGTGATATCAACCTTCTGGCTGCGGGCCAGTGTGAGCAAAACATCAAGCGGGCCTTCAAACCCGTCCACATCCACAAGCAGGCTCGGGTGGCCAGTCGCGGGCTGTTCCACAGCCGCCGCGCCTGCCAACGCTTCCTCTATCTGCTCTGTGGCCTCAACGTCGCTCAAACATCAATCCCTTTAAAGCGTATCCCCGAAGAGTATGTCCTGCACTCCGGTAAGAAGACACCTTCTCAAACTTTCGCACACAGTTCATCAAACTCCGCGCGCAGTGCCGTTTCATCCCCATCAAACACTTGGGTATTTCGCTGCATAGCTGCCTTGATGCGCTCAGCGCGTTTGCCATCAATCTCCGGCACTGCCGAAGCAACCACCTTCATCTCATCCAGCTCGCCATTGCAATGCAGAACAAGATCACACCCCGCCGCAACAATTTTCTCAACCCGGCTCTTCAGATCACCACCAAGCGCTTTCATGGAGATGTCATCACTGATCAAGACGCCATCAAAACCAATCGCTTCCCGGATAACCTTCTGAATAGCATAGGAAGATTGCGTAACAGGATGATCTCCATCAATCTCTTTAAACACGATGTGAGCGGTCATCCCCATCGGACAGTCCCGCAAGGATTTGAACGGCAAAAAGTCCCACGCTTCAAGCTCCTCAAGAGGGCTTGTCACTTCAGGCAAGGAAAGATGACTATCAACCAGCGCCCGGCCATGGCCTGGCATATGCTTCATAACTGGCATCACACCAGCAGCAAGACAGCCATCCATCGCAGCGCGGCCCAGATCACTCACAAGCGCCGCATCAGATCCGTAGGCCCGCAGACCAATAATGTTGCTCGCACCTTCAATGGGCATATCAAGACACGGAATACAGTTGGCGTTCAACCCAAGATCACGCAGATCCAACCCAATCAGCAAGGCATGCAAATAAGCAGCTCGTTTCGCCGCCTCAACGTCCTGCGCATAAAGCCGCCCGATGGTCCCTGCCGCTGGATAGACTGGCACATGCGGCGCACCAAAGCGTTGCACCCGCCCACCTTCCTGATCAATAAAAACAGGTGCATCCGCACGCCCGACAGCCTCGCGAAAATCAGCGCAAAGACGACGGATTTGCGCCGGCGTTTCCATGTTTCTAGCAAAAAGGATCAGACCAAACGGCTGCTGGTCGCGAAAAAAGGCTTTGTCCTCAGCGCTAAGCTCAGGTCCAAGGCATCCGGAAATGAACGATTTTAAAAACATGAGTAAAGCTGGTAGCTTGACGCTGGTACGGCGTCAAGCTCCAAAGCGTAGTCCCTGAAAAGGGAAAGCGTATTTAGTTGCGGCGAACGTAACAGTCGCCACCAGCAGATTTAAACTCACCGCAGAAGGTGTTTGCACTGGTCGGACCATCAAACGGAACCTGAATGCGGTAGTAAATGCCTTTGTCGCCAAGATCAGCACGCGTAATAACCGGTGTCACCAAAGCCATCAGGTTTGGATAGCGGCTGTTGTAGCGGCGAATCTGACCACGAGCATCCTCAACAGTGCGCACAGATGCCACCTGCACAATGTAAGTCCCACCAGGTATCTCACCAACAACACCTTCGGTAGGTGTCGGAGTTGGAGCAATCGCCTGCGGGTTTACAGCAGCTGTCTGCGTGTTCTGGTTGCCAGTCAGGTTCAGCGGTGCGTTGCTGGCACGAGACGTCGGCTGCGGCTGCAGCGGCGTCAGTGTGTTGGAGCGAACAGTACCGCTGCCTGTATTGGCAGACGCCACAACAAACGGCTTGGACTGCGGTACAACACTCACACCCAGAAGCGTATTGCGCGTCTCGGTCCGCGTTGCCACCGGAGCATTCGCAAACGCATCCTGCAAGCTGGTGGTTGTTGGTACAGCTGCAGTCTGCTGGTTTGCACTCTGGGTTTCACCCGGAAGTGGGTCCCACTGTCCAGACGTTGCCGCTGGTGTCGTGCTACCCGTATTCTGCGGATTGCTGTTGCGCACAGTGCTGCTTGTGACAACACGAGGCTGTGCAGACACATTGGCCTCTGTACCAGCCCGCTGAACGATGGTCCCGTCAGGACGAACAATAACAGTCCGCACCTTCTTCGTCGGGTTCACATCAAACACGCTGGACTTTGCAGTATCCGTTTCGCTGGATGCTGGCGGCAATGGTGTAACAGCTGCATCTTCACGCTGAATCATCTTCTCGCCAGTGACTGGCTGAGACGCTTCCTCCGGAGAAAAGACTTTTGCTGTATCGTTCTTAGGCTGCGCAGAAGGAGATGGAACCTCCTTCATTGGAGAGGCATCAGCTCGAATAATCGGTGGTGGAGTTGCATCTCCGCCTGTTCCACCGAAGTCGAACAGGAACAGACCGGCACCGCCAACCACAACAATACCGCCAATGAGCGAAGCAGCCATCAGGCCTTTACGCATACCGCCACTGCGGTTCTCTTCTGCTTCAATAGGAACATCAACAGAAACACGCGGCACAGCTTGCGGAAGAACGCCGCCATCAAGGCTCGGATCTTCTTTGCGCATAGCCTGCGCCACAGCATCAAGATCATATCCGCCAGGAGGAGGAGATTGCTCTTCACCAGGCTTTTTCGCAGCATTCATTGCCTCTTGATGAGCAGCTTCCGTCTGCGCCAGCTTTTCAGCAGCAGCAGGCCAGGACATTTCATCCAAAGACGTATCGTTGGCAACACTTTCGTCCAGCTGCCAGGCATCATCACCTTCAACGGCAAATGGATCAATTTCCTGAGCAACCTGTTCAAAACCGGCACTCATGCGCTCAAATTCATTCAGCTCTGCAGCCACTTCAGGGCCGATTTCAACTTCCGGTTCTGGTTCTGGCTGCGGCTCCTGCGCAATTTCATCTGCAAAGATGTCATCAACGCTCGCTTCAATGTCCTGCGCAACATTTCGCACTGGCTGAGGCGCAACGGGTTCAGCAACAACGCTTGGCTGCGCTTCCTCGTCAAGACTGAACTCAGCCAACAAAGCTTCTTCAAGATGCTTGGCAGGAATAACCGTTTCCTGTGCAGACACTTCAGGAGCGCTGATGTGCTCACCTTCAAGCTCAGCACCGGTGTCCATCGCAAACGCTGTCATATCCGGTTCAAATGAAACAGGGTCAGCAGCAGGTGCCACATCATCATGCGTGCCGCGCAATTGAGGCGCGGCAGGAGATTCTTCAATCGCAGGCGTTGGTGCCGGTGCGGGCTGAACAGGCTTGGCAGTAGCTGCTGCAGTTGCACGCTCTGCAGCACGCTCGGCGCGCCAGCTGTCATAATCGCTCTGGGAAAGCTCATCCAGAGCTCTTGGCGCAGCAGACGCCACATTTTGTACAGGCGCAGCAGGCTCGGCAGCGCGCGGTGTTTCAACCGCACGTGGAGCATCCGCTGTGCGGCGTTCAAGACGCTCACGCAAAGTCTGCTCAGGGCGCACATCCCGTGCACCAACAGCATCCAGTGTCGGTGTCGCACGACTCACGGACCGCTGAGGACGAGACGTCTGCTCACGCTCCACCTGAGACTGATTGAGAGAAGCAACGAGGCTCTCTTCAAGATCGCGCGAAAGAATATCATCCATTTCCGGCTCTGCAGTCACATCAGCGGCAGTCACAGACTGGCGCACAAGTGCAGGCGCAGGAACTGGCTTTGCTTCAGGCACAGCCGCCGCTTTTGGAACCGGTGGAAGATCGCTGACATAGTCAACAGCCTCACTCGGCGCACCAGCAGACAACGCAGCAGCGCTCAAATCCGCAAACGGATCAGCATGAGCAGGTGACGCGGAGGTTTTTGGAGATGCAAAAACAGCATCCAGAGCCGCAAATGAATCTTGAGTTGATGCAGGCTCATTCACTTCAGCTGCACCCACTGAATAATCATCGGCCAACGTGGCGTCCTGAGAGCCATGCTGAAGAGCATGATCGGCAGTTACACTGCGCTCATCAGTCTTTGGAAACAGCGGACGGTCAGAGACTTCGCTTTCTACGCGAGAACTAGGACGGTACTGAGCAGCGCTCTCCCCGACAATTCTGGCAAGTTCTACGAGCGGATCTTGATCGCCTGCCCACTGTTGCGGTTCATCGCCTGCCGTTTGCCTAGCAGAAACCTCACCCGGACCCGGATACTTGGAGCGATTGGTCATTGCAGCGGTGTTTTCCCTTAAATAAGAGGCTCGCAATCCCCACCGCGAACCTCCAGTACTCTATCAACTATGCTCAGGCGCTAGCGCATTTCATTTGGTGCTGTGACACCCAAAACATTGAGGCCAGAAGCTATTACCTGTGAAACTGCGTAAACTAACGCGAGTCGAGCTTTGGTTAATTCTGGCGTTTTATCATTAATAAAGCGTAATTGCGGCTTTTCCTTGCCTCGAGACCAGTGGCTGTGAAGCGCATTGGCCAGCTCATAAAGATAGAACGCGATGCGATGCGGCTCGTGATTTTCTGAGGCTCCGTCTACAATTCGAGGCCATTGAGCCATCTTCGCGATCAGTGCCAGCTCACCCTCATCTTCAAGTTGTGCAAAATCTGCAGACTGCAACTCTTCAGCTGTGTTGGAGAACCAATCCAGCTCTCCGGCAGCCTGTCGCAGCACAGAATGACACCGAGCGTGACCGTACTGAACATAAAACACTGGATTGTCTTTTGACTGCTCTTTCACCTTGTCAAAATCGAAATCCAGCTGCGCATCGTTCTTACGATAAAGCATCATAAAGCGTACCGCATCTACGCCCACTTCATCAACCACATCGCGAAGGGTGATGAAATTACCAGAGCGCTTGGACATTTTGAACTCAGCGCCGCCCTTAAAGAGCTTCACAAGCTGACACAGACGCACAATCACATCCACATCACCGCCAGAGATCGCATTGCCGATCGCTTCCAGACGCTTCACATAGCCGCCATGGTCTGCACCAAGCACAAAGATGATCTCTTTGAACCCACGCTCAATCTTGTCGCGCATGTAAGCAACGTCAGCGGCAAAGTAGGTGTAGCTACCATCAGATTTCACCAGCGCACGGTCACTGTCATCACCGTAGTTGGAGGAGCGGAACAGGGTCTGCTCACGGTCTTCCCAGTCATCAGGCACTTCGCCTTTTGGTGGTGGCAAAGTGCCAGTGTAAACCAGATCGCGCTGACGCAGTGCATCGAGCGTCAGATCAATAGCATTCCCCTGACCGTGCATGGTCTTTTCTGAAAAGAACACGTCGTGCTTCACGTTCAAAGCACTCAGGTCTTCACGGATCAGATCCATCATCTTGTCAACGGCATAGCCCTTGAGCAAAGCATGACGCTCGCCCTCGCCCATATCCTTCAGGCGCTCACCATATTCCTCTGCCAGCGCCTTGCCGACGGGAACAAGGTATTCGCCCGGATAATAGCCCTCAGGGATCTGCCCAATGTCTTCACCCAATGCTTCGCGGTAACGCAGGAAGGCGGACTTCGCCAGCGTATCAATCTGGGAGCCAGCATCGTTGATCACGTATTCACGGGTCACATCATAACCGGCAAACTGCAACAGGCTCGCCAGCGCATCACCCACAACAGCACCGCGTGTATGGCCCACATGCATCGGTCCGGTCGGGTTCGCGGATACATACTCCACGTTCACCTTCAAACCGGCACCACGGCTGCCACTACCAAACGCATTGCCCTTGGCAACAACATCTGCCAGCACACGTTCCCAAATAGCTTTGTTTACGCGGATGTTGATGAAGCCAGGTCCGGCAATATCAACAGCATCAACTTCACTGTCGGCGCGCAGGCCTTCTGCAATCTTTTCGGCAAGATCACGCGGCTTCATCTTCAGCTGTTTAGCCAGCACCATGGCAGCATTGGTCGCCAGATCGCCATGAGCAGCATCCCGAGGAGGTTCAACAGTCACTCGTCGCAGATCCAGCTCCGGCGCGTCAGCAGCAAGGTCGAGACCCTTGACTACACTGTTTACCCTTTCGGCGAAGTCTGCAAAGATGTTCATTTTTAATAGCCTAGTTTGACAGCTCACAGGGTTTTGCAAAGCCGCAGCCCCACATAAACTCCATGAATTAATAGTGTTTGAATTGGCGCATTACCCCAGTTCCGGGGTATCGTCAAATAATCGTCGGTGTTCGTCTATGGCATAACGGTCCGTCATGCCTGCAATGAAGTCACAAACCCTGCGGGCCTTCACATCATCACCCTCGCCTTTCAGTCCCGTACCCCATGGTTCTGGCATTCTTTCCGGTGCCTTAAAGTAGGCATGGAACAAATCCCGCACCACTTTGGCAACCTTCCTGCGAACCGCCAGAACACTTTCGTGTCGGTACAGATTGGCAAACAAAAACTCTTTCAACTCGCGCTCTTCTCGCGCCATTTCAGTTGAAAAGGCAATAACAGGACCATTTGCATCACGAATATCCCCGCATTTCTTGGGAGAAACCTGATTAATTCGCGAAATACTCTCCGCAATCACGTCCTCCACCATGCCGGTGATACATCTACGTCCAATCTCATGAATACGCCGCGCATCCTCAAGACCGGGATATTTCCCATCCACCTCGTCTAAAATACGCTTCAGATACGGCACCTCTTTCATGGCCTCAAAGCTAAGCAACCCGGCCCGCAGTCCGTCATCCAGATCATGCGCGTCATAAGCAATATCATCTGCAATCGCTGCCACCTGCGCCTCTGCACTCGGCCACGACCACAGCAGCAAATCCTGATGCTTGGCATATTCGCTCACAGCAAACGGCAGATGTCTGCCTTCAAGCTTGCCACAAGGCGCACCGGATCGATCCGTCAGCGGCCCATTGTGCTTCACAAGCCCTTCCAGCGTTTCCCACGCCAGATTGAGGCCATCAAACTCCGCATACCGGCGCTCAAGATCCGTCACAATGCGCAGAGACTGGGCGTTGTGGTCAAACCCGCCATAGTCCGCCATGCATTCATGCATCACGTCCTCGCCCTCATGCCCAAACGGAGTGTGTCCAAGATCATGCGCCAGCGCCAGACACTCGGCCAGATCCTCATCCAGCCGCAGATTGCGCGCCAGCGAGCGCGCAATCTGGGAGACCTCAATAGTGTGCGTCAGGCGTGTGCGGAAGTGATCGCCCTCATGGTACACAAAGACCTGCGTCTTGTGCTTAAGGCGGCGGAAGGCAGCACTATGAATAATACGATCTCGATCACGCTGAAACGGCGTGCGTGTCGGGCTTTCCGGTTCTGGAAAAAGTCGGCCACGGCTGACTTCCGGATCAACAGCATACTCCGCCCGCGGCTGAGCACCGTATCCTAACGTCTTGACCATTCTTTATCCCCCGCCCCTTACAATCAGAAAATGCCCAGGTCATTCCCTGCGATTTTCGTATCACAGCAATGACATAACAGATGTAAAAGCCCTGTAAACAACCGCTTTCCCAAGCCAAATGTAATTTAGCAATAAAATACTATGGAAATTACCATGGAGACCACCTAAATTATAAGGCAAAGAAAGCATACAAGCCGAAACAAGACTGAGCTTATGACCCAGACCCCTGAAAATACCGTCGGCTTGACCGACAAGGCCGCAAAACGCGTAGCCCAGATACTGGAAACAGAAACCAATGGCAGCATGCTCCGCATTTCTGTCGAAGGTGGCGGCTGCTCCGGTTTTCAATACAAGTATGACATCGTAAAAGAACAGGAAGATGACGACCTCGTCCTCGCCAAACTCGGCGCAACGGTTCTCATCGACAGCATCTCCCTGCAATATATGGCAGGCTCGCAAATTGATTTCGTAACAGATCTCATGGGCCAGTCCTTCCAGATCTCAAATCCTCAGGCCGCCGCCGGCTGTGGATGCGGCACAAGCTTCTCCATCTAAGATAAGCCAGTCGCACATCAGGGGAATAAGTTAAAAAGCGGGCGTGAATGCATCCCAAAGCAACCACGCCCTATTGGCTTCAAAGCTCCGCCCCATAGGAACGCAACTTTCCCGCTTTCCTCTCAAACCAACGCACATTTCAACGCAAACAAGTTATCCTCCTAATCAAAGGAGGTTGCCCCCCATACAATTTAATTCGGTGCCCGAACTCATTGCACTCAGAATTACACGTATTTCAGAGGATTTAATGCATCAACTCGACAAGTACCACAAAGTCGTCGTAATCGGGCTTTTAGCATTCGGCGCCATCAAGCTCGTTGGTGAAATTTACTTAAATATCGTTACGCCTATTTTTCTCCAAGGCTTCGGCGGTTTCTTTAATAACAGCAACAACTCCCTTCCTGTGATGCTCTATTACCTTGGAGCAACTATGTGGGGGAGCGGACAGTTAATTGCTCTGGCGTTTGTCGTTGATTACTTAAAGCGCCTAGTTGATGCACGCACCCAAAGCTGAGAGTCTACAACACCCCTTATCTGAGTTTTCATAAGAGAAACTCCGCACTGGGCTAAACAGTGCGCAGAACCACACAGAATATGGCTATCAGGCCTTATTGAGAGGAAACCCGATGAAAATCGCAAGCTGGAACATTAATGGCGTCAAAGCGCGGTTAGAAACGGTTCTCAAGTGGCTCGAAGAAGAACAGCCAGACGTCGCCTGTTTTCAGGAAATTAAATCGGTTGATGAGAACTTCCCGCGCGCTCCGTTTGAGGAGCTGGGTTACAATCTGGAAACCCACGGCCAGAAAGGCTTCAACGGCGTCGCAATCCTCTCCAAACGCCCGTTTGAGGAGGTTAACCGCCGCCTGCCGGGTGAAGATGAAGACGAGCAAGCCCGTTATATCGAGGCCGTTATCGCCGGCGACAACGAGCCGATCCGCGTTGGCTGCCTCTATCTACCAAACGGCAATCCGGTAGAGACCGAAAAGTTTCCATATAAACTGCGCTGGATGGATCGCCTTCACAAGCACGCCGTTAAGCAGCTGGAAAAGGAAGAAGCCTTCCTGCTGGTTGGCGATTACAACGTCATTCCTGAGCCGGAAGACGCAAAGAAGCCAGAGGCTTGGGTTGGTGATGCTCTCTTCCGCCCGGAAAGCCGCCAGCGTTTCCGCGCCCTGCTCAACCTCGGCTTCACCGAAGCCGTCCGCGCCACCAACGGCACTGCCGGAACCTACACGTTCTGGGATTATCAGGCAGGCGCATGGCAACGCGACAACGGCATCCGCATCGATCACCTGCTACTCTCACCGGAAGCCGCCCGCATCATGCAGGGCGTCGGCATCGACAAACACGTCCGCGGCTGGGAAAAACCATCAGACCACGTCCCGGTCTGGGTCGAACTCTCCGCTTAAATACCACGCTCGTTTTGAGCGTACCCTCCAAAAATTCTGGTGGCGACCACGCCACCAGCCCTCCTTATTTTTTCCATCCAAAACAAATAAACAGAAGTCTGGGAGGACATCTGATGGCTTGGCAACCAGCTGAAAATCGCTATGACACCATGAAGTACAACCGCTGCGGGAAGAGTGGCCTCAAGCTACCTGCCATCTCCCTCGGTCTCTGGCACAACTTCGGTGAAACCACCCCACATCAAACCAAACGCGAAATGTGCCGCACAGCGTTCGATCTGGGCATCACCCACTTCGACCTTGCCAACAACTACGGCCCGCCTCCGGGAAGCGCTGAGACCGCCTTTGGCGAGATCCTGCGCACCGATCTTGCCGGATACCGCGACGAGCTCGTCATCTCTTCCAAAGCAGGTTATGACATGTGGCCGGGACCTTATGGCGAATGGGGCAGCCGCAAGTACCTCATGGCCAGCTGCGATCAATCCTTGAAGCGCATGGGGCTGGACTACGTCGACATCTTTTATTCCCACCGCTTCGATCCGGACACACCACTGGAAGAGACCATGATGGCCCTCGACCAAATCGTTCGTCAGGGCAAAGCGCTTTATGTTGGTATCTCCTCTTACAACTCCAAGCGCACCAGGGAAGCAGCGAAGATCCTGAAGGAACTGGGCACCCCATGCCTGATCCACCAGCCAAGCTATTCCATGCTCAACCGCTGGGTAGAAGAAGATGGCCTGTTAGATACGCTGGAAGAAGAAGGCATCGGCTCCATCGTCTTTTCCCCTCTGGCGCAAGGCATGTTGACCAACAAATACCTAGGCGGCGTTCCGCAGGACAGCCGCGCGGGCAAACACATTGGCTCCTTCCAGGAGAGCTTCCTCAACGAGACCACTCTGACCCACATTCGCTCGCTGAACGAGATTGCCGAGAACCGTGGGCAGACACTGGCCCAGATGGCTCTGGCTTGGGTCTTGCGCAAAGGCCGCGTCACCTCAGCTCTAATCGGCGCAAGCCGCAAGGAGCAGGTGATCGACTGCGCAGCCACCATCAACAATCTAGAGTTCACAGAGGAAGAACTGACCGCCATCGATCGATACGCCACAGAAGCCAACATCAACCTCTGGGCCCAATCTTCCGAACGCGAAGGCCCGTCCCGCCCGGCGAAGAAGAAGTAAAAGCCTACAAAGACAAATGGAGTGCGGACGTCAGGTTCGCACTCCAGATGAGAGGTCGAGGAAATTCCTTTAAGACCGCGGATCCAGCCCCTTCTCTTCAAAATACGCGATTGCTGTGTTCAGGCCGTTCAAGGCGGCGGGTACGCCTGCATAGACCGCCATTTGCCAGATAATCTCAAGGATCTCGGAGGGGCGTGCTCCTGAGTTCAGTGTGTGCTCAATATTCATGACCAGTTGTGGCCCTGTATGCCCACCCATCGCTGTCAAAGCCGCAATGCTGCACAACTGCCGGGTCTTCAGGTCAACCCCTTCACGGCCATAGTGCTTGTCGTAGGCCCAGTCCACCACACTTTCAGACATACCGGGCACCGCAGCATCATATTTATCAGCAAGCTTCTTCTTCAGTTCGGGATTTAAAATACTCAGGACTTTCTCCGCATTCATAAGCCAGTCTCCTCAAGCCATAAACAACCGCCGATCAGGCTTGCCTAACTGCCTCCTCTTGAAAATCGGTGTGTTAATCACCGAGAAGTTGAGGTGATTGCCGCAAATACTCGCGCTGCAGCACCTTCAGCCCAGCCTGTACCTTGGGCTCGCCAGACCGCCTAAGAAGCTGAAATTGTGAGAAAAGAGAGGCTCCTTACAAAACCGGTAGCACCTACTGTTTATTCCTATTCAGATCTGCTAGGCATTTTTACGAGGAACACACTGGACTGCGGAGCCACTGGAATGCTTGAAGACCTTCAAACCCCTTGCCTTTTGCTTGATGAAACCGCAATGCGCCGAAACATCAAAGGCATGGCAGACAGGTTCAAACAGATCGGCGTTCCGCTGCGCCCACACCTCAAGACAGCCAAATCCATCGATGTCGCCCGGATACTGCAAGAGCACGGCGCAGACCGCTGGACCGTCTCAACGCTGAAGGAAGCAGAGTACTTTTCCTCCTTTGGCCTCAAAGATATCCTCTATGCCGTCTCCATCATCCCGCAGAAGATGGAACGCATCATGCACCTCAACCGCGCAGGCGCTCAAATGTCCATCTGTCTGGACAGTACCGAGATGGCAAAACACCTTTCTACCATGACACTGGATGGCCCGAAGCCCCGCGTCTATCTGGAGGTCGATGTAGACGGTCACCGCACCGGCGTGCAGGCAGATCAACAGCGCGCGGTAGATGTCGCCAGATTACTTGCAAACGCATCTAACGTGGAGTTCGCCGGCGTTATGGCCCACGGCGGCGGTGTGAGTTATGCAGCAAACGGCAAGCAGGAACTGGAAGCCGCAGCGGAACAGGAGCGCACAGCAACGCTTGCCGTTAAAGACGCTATTCTGGAAGCAGGCCTACCCTGCCCGCAAGTCAGCATCGGCTCCACCCCAACAGCCCTCTTCGGAACATCATTTGACGGAGTTTCTGATGTCCGCGCAGGTGTTTACGTGTTTCAGGATGTGTTTCAGGCCAATCTTGGCATGTGCGCGATGGAAGATGTGGCCGCAACTGTACTCACCAGCATCATCAGCCATGCTCCACACCTCAACCGTATCGTCGTAGATGCTGGCGGACTGGCACTCTCCAAAGACCGCTCCTGCGCAAGCCAAAGCAATGACTGCGGTTTCGGCCTGCTAAGCGATGCAGACGGACACATCGACCCGCTGCTCTACGTGCAAGGTGTCAGCCAGGAGCATGGCTACATCACCACCAGAGACGGAAGCCCTCTTCCCTTCGAGCTGTACCCTCTGGGATCACAGCTCCGTGTTCTGCCCAACCATTCTTGCATGACTGTCGCCGCCTATGAAGGGTACCATATGATCGACGGAGACCATGAAGGAGAGTGGTGGCCGCGCTGTAACAGGTGGTAGGTCAACCCGTTCCATCAATTATATCGGTCACATCTCATTGAGCCCTACAGATTGTCGCACTAGGAAATTGATTGGCAAAAGTTTTTTCCAATTCCGGCACTCTGAATCTCCCGTGGATATCACCGTTTACCAATCAAGATTTGTGGTGAAATCGAGTCTTTTTGGCCACCTCCAGGTACTGCCATGAACCGCAAAAGTCGATTTTCCACGCCCACCACTAATATTTCAAACATCGCATATCAGCTATGCAAAATTGACCTACCTACATTATACTTACTATAATGTACGTAGAGCGCGACTAAGTGAAAATGCGGGCGCCCTATTGCACTGTTTCGCAAACGCACAAAATTCGCGCCTCTAAACACGTAATTTCATAAGTAAACTCATAGGATTAGATCCATTCCAGACCTCTTCGCAACGCACACAACTTGAGCGAGTTATATCACTACCCACAATTGGCCGCCCAATATCCAAAATGTATGCATTTGTATAATTCTGCCTTGCATTTTTTGCAGGTCTGCCAGCCATTTCGGAATTGACATAAATCAAGATGCGGCCCCACTTGAAGCGTACAGTCAATGTCAACAAGCACTGGACGCAAGGAAGCGTAACTCTCTGCAAGCCTTTGGAATTTACTTGTAGCACCACGCTAAATTGCTCAAATGATGAAGGACCTAAAAATGGGCGTTCACCAGAACATCGATAAAGCTACCGCCGACACTCTTCCTTTTCTGAAAGACGACGGACCCAAGGCTTACGCAGGTTTCAAAAAGGGTGACTGGAACAAAGAAATTGACGTGCGCAATTTCATTCAGCTCAACTACACCCCTTATGAAGGTGCTGACGACTTCCTTGCTGGCCCAACCGCTGCAACAACCAAACTCTGGGACAACGTTCTTGAGTTGATGAAAGAAGAAAACAAGAAAGGCGTTCTCGACGCTGACACTGAAGTTGTTTCTTCTATCGTTTCTCACGCACCAGGCTACATCAACAAAGATCTCGAAAAGATCGTTGGTTTGCAGACCGATGCCCCATTGAAGCGCGCTTTGATGCCTTACGGTGGCCTGAAAATGGCAGCAGCCGCTCTGGAGAGCAATGGTTACAAACTCTCAGAAAAAACCGCTGAGGTCTTCTCTAAACACCGCAAAACACACAATGACGGTGTGTTCGATCTCTACACTCCGGAAATTCGCCGCGCTCGTTCCGCTGGCATCGTAACCGGCCTTCCAGATGCTTATGGCCGTGGCCGCATCATCGGCGATTACCGCCGCGTTGCGCTGTACGGCATCGACAAGCTGATGGAAGACAAGAAAGCACAGCATGCTTCCCTGGACGGCAACGTCCTGAATGAAGAAACACTGCGCCTTCGTGAAGAAATCTCAGAACAGTACCGCTCCCTCGCTGAACTGAAGGAAATGGGCGCTGCACACGGCTGCGACATCAGCCGCCCTGCAGAAAACGCTCAGGAAGCTATTCAGTGGCTTTACCTCGGCTACCTTGCTGCGATCAAAGAGCAGAACGGTGCAGCCATGTCTCTGGGCCGCACAACCACCTTCCTTGACGTTTACATCCAGCGCGATCTGGACAAAGGCATCATCACGGAAGATGAAGCACAGGAACTGATGGATCACTTCGTCATGAAGCTCCGTATGGTTCGCTTCATGCGTACTCCAGATTACAACGCGCTGTTCTCTGGCGATCCGGTATGGGTAACTGAATCCATCGGTGGCATGGGCGTCGATGGCCGCACACTGGTCACCAAAAGCTCCTTCCGTGTTCTGCAGACCCTTGTGAACCTCGGCCCTGCACCAGAACCAAACCTGACCGTTCTGTGGTCCGAGCATATGCCTAAGGGCTTCAAAGACTACTGCTCAAAGATCTCCATCGAGACATCTTCTGTTCAGTACGAAAATGATGACCTGATGCGTCGTTACTGGGGTGATGACTACGGTATCGCTTGCTGTGTATCTGCAATGCGCATTGGCAAGCAGATGCAGTTCTTCGGCGCCCGTGCCAACCTTGCAAAAGCAATGCTTTACGCAATCAACGGCGGCATCGACGAAAAAACTGGCAAGCAAGTTGGTCCAAAAGCACACCCAATCACCGGTGACGTGCTGGAATGGGATGAGCTGGAACCACTTTACGACCAGATGCTCGACTGGATTGCAAAGGTTTACGTTCAAGCATTGAACTGCATCCACTTCAGCCACGACAAGTACAACTACGAGCGTGTTGAAATGGCGCTGCATGACCGCGACATCCTGCGCACCATGGCATGTGGTATTGCTGGCCTGTCCGTTGTTGCTGACAGTATCTCCGCAATCAAAAACGCGAAGGTCAACATCATCCGTAACGACGAAGGTCTCGCAGTTGATTACGAAATTGAGGGTGATTTCCCTTGCTTCGGTAACAACGATGACAGCGTTGATGTGATTGCAGAAGACATCATGAAGAAATTCATGGGCAAAATCCGCAATCAGCCAATGTACCGCAATGCGACACCGACACAGTCTGTTCTGACCATCACATCCAACGTGGTGTACGGTAAGAAGACTGGCTCTACTCCGGATGGACGTAAAGCAGGTGAACCATTTGCACCGGGCGCAAACCCAATGCATGGCCGTGACCAGAAGGGCGCAGTGGCTTCCATGAAGTCTCTCTGCAAACTTCCTTACGAAGACAGCCAGGACGGCATCTCCTACACCTTCTCCATCATCCCGGGCGCACTGGGCAAGGACGAAGCTGAACGGATCGACAACCTGTCCCACCTGCTCGACGGTTACATGCATGACATGGGTCACCACATCAACGTGAACGTGTTCGACCGCAAGACCCTGGAAGACGCAATGGAACATCCTGAACTGTACCCACAGCTCACCGTTCGTGTCTCCGGTTACGCAGTGAACTTCATCAAGCTGACCCGTGAACAGCAGATGGATGTGATCAACCGTACATTCCACGGTCAGCGCTAACAGCACTGGGCCAACGGTCAGCGCTGATAACGCTAACCTCTCAATCTCCAAGACAAGGCGCGGGACTCAGTCCCGCGCCTTCTTTGCTGCGACAAATCCGCTGAAACGTGCTCCAATTGCTCAAAATGAGTGCGACAGGAGCGCACATGCACCTAAAATGAATGGCTGCGTTGCACAATTTCATCTTTAAAAACAAGGTCAAAGGCCTTACTTTTAAAGCATTATAAAAAGCAGAAGCGGCCAGAGGAAAAATCCTCACTCCCTATCAAAAACAGGCCGCTCGCAAACAATGATAAAGGACGCCAGCCATGCAAGACACCATGGGCTATGTTCACTCAGTAGAAACAGGCGGAACGGTAGACGGTCCGGGCCTGCGCTACATTGTGTTCACCTCTGGCTGTCCGCTGCGTTGCCTGTACTGCCACAACCCGGACACTTTGAAACTGAAAGCTGGCAAACAATCCTCCGCCTATGAGCTTTTGAAGGACATCTCCACCTACCGCACCTATTTTGAAACCGGTGGCGGCGGCCTGACCGTGAGTGGCGGTGAACCTATGGCACAAAAAGAGTTCCTCAAAACGCTTCTGTGGGGCTGTAACCAGATGGGCGTTCACACCACCGTGGACACATCCGGCTACCTGCACGCCAACCTTGATGACGAAACCATCGACATGGCAGACCTCTACCTGCTCGACATCAAGTCCTGGGTGCCAGAAACCTACAAGAAGGTCACCGGTGTTGAAGTTGGCCCAACCCTTGAGTTCGCAAAGCGTCTGGAAAAAATGGAAAAAGACGTCTGGATCCGCTTCGTGCTGGTACCGGGCCTCACAGACGCCCCTGAAAACGTTGAAGGCGTCGCAAAGTTCGTCTCCGAGCTTGGCAACGTGAAGCGCGTTGACGTTCTGCCCTTCCACAAAATGGGCGAACACAAATGGCAGTCCATGGGCAAATCCTACCAGCTCAAAGACACCCGCGAGCCATCAGCTGAAGAAACGGAAGCTGCCAAAGAAACCTTCCGCAAGTACGGATTGGACGTACACTGAGCATCTGCCATGCTTAGGCCACAGGCGCCCCAAAGATACCTGTCGATTACATAGGTTCTCCTGAATTTCAGGAAAAAGTCGCCACAATACCTTCTCAGACTAGCCCTCGAAAACATGGGGGCTTTTTCATGAGTAAACGAGTTATCCTCGGTGGGCTGGCTATGCTCACCGCAAGTGCATCAGTTGCAGATGCAGGCTTTAATCAAAGCAGAGCGGAAAAATTCGCCAGGAAAAACGAAAAACATATCATCTGCTACTACCTCTACGGCTTGACGAACCAAAGCAGCAAGCAGGACATCGCCAGAGGTGTCATCACAGCCATGGCCTATGCCAAAGGCATGAAGAAACAGGAAGCCATTTACGCCCTGGGCTACGGCTCCGGCAAGATCTCCGCCATTCTGGAAGCCGACCCAGATCACTCCGAAGACCTGATCCAAGAACACAGCAAAGACTGCAAATAACAAAAAGGCTGCTATCGGTGTGATAGCAGCCTTTTGAATTCTCAGTCTCGAAACCCCACTTTACTGAGGTTTTCCAAGCACTTTCAGTACGTCATCTCTGGAGACAGCACCTTCATATCCCATTTCACTGCGGATATGAGAGACCACCTGAATACGCTCCGCATTGTCCCTGGCAAGCTTACCAGTACCGTGCCACAAGCTGTTTTCAAAGCCAATCCGCGCATGTCCACCATGACCAAACGCCAAAGCACCACACGCCGTCTCAGCCCGCCCAAACGCGCAAAGCATGAACGGGTTGTCCTGCGCAATATGAGCCGCAGCATCGCGAGCGCTAAGGAAACCAAGCAGGTCACGCGGATCGCTCTCCTGATCCTTGGCATAACGGCCCAGCACATAAAGCTGGCTGCCATACCCGGCAGGAACAACGCCCTCACCCATCAGCAGATCAAGACGAGCCACATCTTCCGGAGCATAAAGGATATGCTGAACCGCACGGCCAGCTTCCTGAGCCTCAAAGTAGAACCTGCGTGCCAGATCCATATCACCGCCTTCCGGCGCCATTTCACGCATAGCAACAGAAACAGCCTCAGGCTCTACAGCAGCAACAACATCATACTGTTCTTGCGCACTGTACCGGCCAACAGCTTCAGTGGTGATTTGAACAGCCAGTTCAGGGCACTTGGCCGTCACTTCAAGGATAAGCTCCTTGTAAAGGCCAGCATCCAGAACATGTTGTCCCTCTGCGCCGCGCACATGGGCGTGGAGGGCATCAGCGCCCTCCGCTTCCACGCTCACTGCACAGGCAACGACGTCTTCAATCGTCACCGGCAGCTGCGGATGATCCGCTTTGCCACGACGCGCACCATTCGGCGCACTCATGATGAGCCGCTTTGTCATCAGATAGAAACTCCGGCCTGCGTGAAACTCTCTTTCATTGCAAGGCTTAGCTTCTCGACGATCTCAGTGATATGACTGTCATCAATGATGAATGGAGGAGCAAGAAGAATGTGATCCCCCGTTTTACCATCAACCGTACCACCCATCGGGTAACACATCAGACCCGCCTTCATGGCATTCTGCTTCACTTTCGCATGAAGCTTTAAGGACGGATCAAGCGGCTCTTTCGTATCCCGATCCTTCACCAGCTCAAGAGCACGGAACAGGCCACGGCCACGAATGTCAGCCACATATGGGTGCTGACCAAACTCATCATGCAGAGCAGCAGACAGCTTCTCACCCATGGTGCGCACATGCTCCATACGGCCTGGCGCCGTCAACTGGTCCATCACAGCAGCACCAGCAGCAGCAGCCAGAGAATGCCCCATGTAGGTATGACCATGCTGGAAGAAGCCAGAGCCCGTCGCGATAGTATCGTAGATCTCTTTAGAGCACAGCATCGCGCCAAGTGGCTGATAACCAGCACCAATACCCTTCGCGATAGCAACGATATCCGGGCGAACCTCATCTTCGTTACACGCGAAGATATGACCGGTGCGGCCCATGCCACACATCACTTCATCCAGCACAAGCAGGATACCGTACTTGTCACAGATCTCGCGGATACGTTTCAGATAGCCCTTAACAGCCGGCACCGCGCCCATGGTTGCACCAACAACAGGCTCAGCAAAGAACGCAGCAACCTTCTCCGGTCCAACACGCAAAATCTCTTCTTCAAGAAGATTGGCGGAACGCTGCCCGTATTCTTCAAGCGTTTCACTCTCTTCCTTGTAGCGATAGGCGTAACAAGGATCGATATGAGACATTTCGATCAATAATGGGCCGAACATTTCACGGCGCCACTTGTTGCCACCAGCGGAAAGCGCTCCCAGCGTATTTCCGTGATAGCTCTGCCAACGCGCAATCATATGCGAGCGTTGGTGTTCTCCCTTTTCAACAAAGTACTGCCGTACAAGTTTAACAGCAGACTCCATTGCCTCCGATCCACCTGAAACCAGATAGACACGGTCAATGCCTTCAGGAGCTTGGGCCACCAGCTTATCGGCAAGCTCTTCCGCCGGCTCACTGCCAAAAAAGCCAGTGTGAGCGAACGAAAACTTATCCAGCTGGTCCTTAATCGCGTCGATCACTTGTTCATTAGAGTGACCAAGGCAGGAAACCGCGGCGCCCCCACAGGCGTCAAGGTATCTCTTACCAGTGGAATCAATGAGGTAGCACCCGTCGCCTTTAGCAGCTGTTGGTAGTGTTACACGGGTATTTCTAGGAAAGATGTGGCTCATTTTACAGCCTCCGGGCTGTAGCTCTGTTGTTCGATTGACCGTCCATAGACACGCAAAACTACGCGTGACATTTTGCACAGGCACCACATTGCCTACGTCAAAGTACTTGTCCATAAAAAACTATGAAATATCTCCAGATTGTGATCGGAGACACCCGCACAAAAGACAGTTGAGATATTTTACTACAAATTCCGGCAATAAAATTAGACGGAGCCACACCCAACTACGCAAAACCCCGTGCAGCTTACGTGAAAGTTACTTAGTCACCGAAAGACTCACTCAGTAAAATCTGAACGACCTAGAGCACGCCCGAAGCCGTACGCCGTGTCTGGCGAAGTATCCAGTGCGGCTTTTTCTGCGAAAACATCAAAAGCGTCATGACCAGCGTCAGCGCTTCAGCCACAGGCAGAGCATAAAACACGCTCATCGGGCCAATCACAAACCACAGGACGACAATCAGCAAAAGCGGCATAACCAGAGACCGGGACACAGCAATCAGTGCCGACTGGGTCGCACAATGCATACCTGTAAAATAGCCGGAAAACGCGATATTGACCCCGTTGAACAGGAAGACAGGCCAGATCACACCAATGATCTCAATCGTCAGCTCTACTGTCGACTGATCTGCATCTCCAACAAAGGCACTTGCCAGCAACATGGGTTGGAAAATCAAAAGGCACGCCAACAGTAAGCCAACAACAAAATTGGTCCCGACCCCAAGCGACAGAAACTGATAAATCCGCCGCGGTTTTCGTGCACCAAAATTGACACTCACCAGAGGCCCAAGCCCCTCACCCACACCATAAAACACCATGATACCGCTGAAGAACAGATAATTCACAATGGTGAAAGCAGCCACGCCTTGCGCACCAATTTCGGTGATCAGGATCCAGTTAAACAGGAACACGACAATACCGCCAGAGCTTTCATTGATGAACTCAGACAGACCATTATAGGCAGCCGTGTACATCACCCGCCAGGATCCAAAGGGCCGTAGAAACCGCAACTTGGCGCTTTTATTGGCGAAATGCAAAAGCAGAAACAGCATGCCAGCCTGACTGGCCAATCCAGTTGCCAACGCGGCACCCCAAACGCCCCATCTCAGATACCCAATCATCCAGGCATCCAGCACAATGTTGACCGCAGTGATCATCACCATGCCGGCAAGGGAAAAGTTGGGGCGACCGTCAACGCGGACGAAATGCGACAGCGCAACCGCAAGGCTCAAACCAGGAAAGAACCAGGCAACGGTGAAGATATACGTCTCCACCATCTCAGCAGTCTCCGTGTTTGCACCAAGCATCCGTGCTGCTGTTGGTGTAAAGATAAGCAGCAATGCCGCAAACACCACGGAAAAGGCCAGGACGCTGATCAGTGCCTTCATAAAGATGTTGGAGGCATCTCTTTCCCGTTTCTCACCGATGAATTTGCCTGCCATCACGGCAGCGCCAACGGTCAGCATTACCACCACGCCAAAGTAGAGTGCAAACATAGGCGTGATCAGGCTAATCGCAGCCAAAGCCGTCGCGCCAACAAAGTTTCCGACAAAGATGCCATCAACAATACTGGCAGACGCAATGGAAATCATGCCAAGCACAGCAGGAACCGCAAACCGGAAAAACTCTTTCGCCGGATGTCCCCTGATCATCTGCTCGTTTGCCATTGCCACTGACATGCTTTCCCCTTTGCCTTCGAGAGCGCCCTCCCGCATTTCCGATCAAAATTGAGAAGAATTTGAATTTGAACGATTGATCAACTTGGACATACGCTCAATTTCGTGCTATGTCAAGATTGACCAATTTAAAGAGATAATCTGGAACGCTATATGGCCTATCTGGCGAAGGAAGAACGCCGCAAAGCAATCATTCTGGCAACACTGGATGTTGTGAAGGAAAATGGGTTTGCTGGCATCACCACCCGGGCAGTCGCCAAGCAACTTGGAGCCGCAACCGGCATTCTTCACCACCACTTTAAATCACTCACAGATTTAAAGTGCGAAGCCCTGCGCTACCTGTCTCAAAAAAACGGCGACAATTGCATCTCGGTCTCCAAAGACCTTCCTCCAACACAAGCCCTGCTCCGTCTCATCAGCTTCAATGCAACTCCTCAGGAAAAGGCAGAGACCAGCATATGGATCAGTGCAGCAGATGAAGCCAACAGAGACCCGGAGTTTGCGCGTGTCTACGGTGAAGAAACCAACAAAAGCCATGAATGGATCTGCAACAACCTCAAGGAAGGTGTCCGGTCTGGCGAGTATACCCTCACCCTGCCCGCTGAACTTGTTGCATGGAAACTCATGTCATTGGCTTTCAATCTTTATGACGTGTCCAATCTGCCCGACACAGATCTGACACCAGACATGGCCGTCCAGATCCTTAAGGACGAACTGAAGTCAACACTCGGCCTCGACAGCAAAGACCTTGCGTCTCAGCTGCTTTCGAGCCATTAAGGTGAGACTTGATCACCGCACAACTTCAGAGAGCTTTCATGAAGAAGATCCTCATCCTCAACGGACCGAACCTGAACTTGCTTGGAATGCGCCAGCCAGAAGTTTATGGCTCCACCACGCTTGCAGAGATTGAAGATCAGTGCCGCGCCCACGCAAAACAGCTGGGTGTAGACCTGGAATGCAAGCAGTCCAACCACGAAGGCGAGCTGATCGACTGGATTCACCAGACCCGCCAGACGCGGACCGCAATCGTGCTCAATGCAGGCGCTTATACCCACACCTCAATTGCAATCATGGATGCAATCGCCAGTGTGGAACGCCCGGTGATCGAACTCCACCTATCAAACATCCACCAGCGAGAAGAGTTCCGCCACACTTCCTACATCTCCAAGGTCGCAAACGGAATGATCTGCGGTCTCGGCGCGCACGGTTACACACTTGCCATGGACGCTGCACTTCGAATTTTGGAAGAAGAAGACTAAGCAACAGTTCGGCTCAGCCACTTTGTCTCATCGGGCGAACTCAGAAAACTCAAGCGCTCTATGAGTTCATTTGCCGTTATACTGTGCAACAACAACAAGCCCCAGAACGGGCTTTCCATCCTCAAAACGCGGCGTAATTTCATCCAGTTCAATAAGTGTAAAGTCGTTATCCGCCAGCACCTTGCGTAGATAAACAGCAGAATGGGCAAACCTTCCACGATTGCTCATCACATATGGTTTTTCTGAAAAAGCCTCGTCTGCCGCTGTTTCCGTTGTGAAAATGACCTTGCCATTAAGCTCAATGTTCTTCGCAAGGCCAGCGACAGCCTCCTCCAGTGCCCCAAGATAAATAAATGTATCGCCAGAGATGATTAAGTCCCAGCGTTCATCCCAGTCGTTCTGCAGGAATTCAGTCAGATCATTCAAATAAAGATCGTCATAAAGACTTTTCTGATCGGCCTTCTCAAGCATCCCTTCAGAAAGGTCTACTCCCGTCTTATGCAGTACAAGATCGCCGATTACCTCAGTGCACAAACCAGTGCCACACCCTAAATCCAAAAGGCGTTTAAACCTGCCCTCTGTGAACTTGCTGACCATCTCCTGAATAATCAGAGGCACCGCATAGTTGAGCTGTTTCGTCAGGTGCTGATCAAAGTTGTCTGCATAATTGTCAAAAGTCTTGCTCACACACTGCTCAGGCACTGTGTCAGGTGTGTAATTCTCATCGTTCGATCCAGATGCTAACTGCTCTTGCTCGATAGCGCTTAAATCCTGCTCTACATTTTTTAAAGCAAGCTGCTCAGCTTCTTCGGTCTTACCTGCCTCTTTAAGATCCTGCACCTGGCAGTCGATCAAGAACTTTTTGAGCGCAGCATGTATTGGATTGTCTTCATCGTCTGAATTGAAATTGATGTTCATCATCGTGACATGCCTCTGCCTAAAGCAAACAAGGTGTTTTTCATAAAAGGACTAGATCAAAAAAAACATGATGAAGACTTACGTTGCTTGATAAATATCTCTTTGTATTTTTGTCAGACAGTTTGGATGCGCTGTTGTTTTTTGGTCGTCCCGTGGGGCGCGACAGGCTCACCCTCGCACTCATAAGCATATGGGCGATTAGCCTTACCGGAGGAGCCAAGCCTTCAAATCAGTCGTAATTCTTGGAACTACGCAGCTTCTTGATGTTGCCGCGCTGCTTCTTCCCTTCCATTCGCCGGCGCTTGGAGGCCAGCGTTGGCCGTGTGGCTTTGCGCGTCTTGGGCACATAAGCTGCTTTGCGAATAAGCTCCAGCAACCGCTCCAACGCATCTTCTCGGTTGCGCTCCTGCGTGCGGAAGCGATCAGCTGTCAAAACGACCTCGCCCTTCAGCGTCAGGCGTGAGCCTGCGATCTTGCGCAAACGAGTCTTTAAGTCATCCGGGAGAGTCGCATTTCCATCCAGATTGAATCGCAATTGCACGGCAGAAGACACTTTATTCACGTTTTGACCGCCCGGTCCGGACGCCCTGATGAAGTCTTCTTTGATGTCGCGTTCCTCAATTGAGTAGCGCTCATTCACCTTTATTTTTTTGCGCTCGCTCATCTGGCCCGCCCGTTACATCACGCATGCATAGCATTGATTGAAATAAGAAATTTTACTCTTTGGTCAAAAAACAACCAGTAAAGCAACAGTGCACGCTATAATACCAGCCCCTCAGATTTGCAAAGTTTTACGCAACATAGCCACGCTCCACCGCAGGTATAGGCGAACGTATAATGCACGTATATGTTTGATATCGCTTGATTTAGTCAGTTCTTCTACCTAGTCTCGAATCCATATCCTGCCAGAGGGTAAAATAATTAAGGCGCTCAGCCGAACAAGCAATATTCGTCTCAAGCGTTACTGGAGGGGAAATGACAGAGACTAACATATTGGCGCGGGACGAGATCCAAGAGATCACCGGCCTGACTACAAACAACCTTGATGCCTACTGGATGCCATTCACGGCAAACCGGCAGTTCAAGAAAGATCCACGCCTTCTCGTGAAGGCCAAGGACATGCATTACACCGCCGCCGATGGCCGTCAGATTCTGGACGGCACAGCAGGCTTGTGGTGCTGTAATGCTGGCCATGGACGCCAGAAGATCGTCGAAGCTGTGCAGAAGCAAGTCGCCGAGCTGGATTACGCACCTGCCTTCCAGATGGCACATCCAAAGTCCTTCGAGCTCGCGGCCCGTCTAGCAGCTCTCATGCCAGACCCGCTGAACCACGTGTTCTACACCAACTCCGGTTCCGAGAGCGTTGAAACCGCCCTCAAAATGGCACTGGCCTATCACAAGGCTAAGGGAGAAGGCTCACGGACCCGCCTGATTGGGCGTGAACGCGGCTATCACGGTGTCAACTTCGGCGGCATTTCTGTTGGCGGCATGGTAGCCAACCGCAAGCAGTTTGGTGCGATGCTCGCTGGTGTTGATCATATACGTCACACCCATGGTATTGCAGGCAATGAGTTCAGCAAGGGCGTACCGAAAAACGGCATTGAGTACGCTGAAGACCTCATGCGTCTCATCCAGCTCCACGACCCATCCACCATTGCAGCAGTGATTGTGGAACCAGTTGCGGGCTCCGCTGGTGTGATCCTTCCACCAGAAGGCTACCTGAAGCGCCTGCGCGACATCTGTGATGAGCATGGCATCCTGTTGATCTTCGACGAAGTCATCACTGGCTTTGGTCGCCTGGGCACTCCGTTCGGTGTCGATTACTTTGACGTCATCCCGGACCTCGTCACCACGGCCAAAGGCCTCACCAGCGGCGTTGTGCCAATGGGTGCGGTGTTTGCCAGCTCCAAGGTCTATGACGCATTCATGACCGGACCTGAGCATCTGATAGAGCTGTTCCACGGCTACACCTACTCAGCTCATCCACTTGCCTGTGCAGCTGCTCTGGCAACGCTGGATGTCTACGCTGAAGAGGAGCTACTCACACGCGGCGCCAAGATGGCACAGTACTGGCAGGACGCACTTCACTCCCTGCGTGATTGCCCGAATGTGATCGACATCCGTAACATCGGGCTGATTGGTGCGATCGAGCTGGAGCCGATTGCAGATGAGCCGACCAAGCGCGCATTCACAGCCTTCCTGAAAGCTTATGAGAAGAACATTCTCATCCGCACCACAGGCGACACAATCGCAATGTCTCCACCACTCGTCATCTCAGAAAGCGAGATCGACGTACTGGTTGGCACACTACGCGATGTCCTTAAGAATCTGGATTAAGCTCCTGTTTCAGCATGGAATTTCAAAGAGGCGCCCCAGCGCCTCTTTTTATATACCGCAACGTTATAAGTAACTTACACGCACATTCTAAAGTTAATCCTTATTAACTTTAACCAGTTCCTGAGCAGCAATTCACCACATATCCCAGCATGCATAACAAAGCCCCTCGCCATGAAACCACGAGGCTGATAATGTGCCGCCCGAATTACAAAAGCTCTCATGCATCAGGACTCCCATGCTACCTTCCCGCGACATTTCCCGCCTCATCGAAATCATGAAAGCCCTCAGAACACCTGAGACCGGCTGCCCTTGGGATCTGGAGCAGAACTTCAAAACCATTTCGCCCTACACCATCGAAGAGGCCTATGAAGTTGCCGATGCAATCGAGCGTGAAGACCTGAGCGATCTGAAAGAAGAACTGGGAGACCTGCTCCTTCAGGTCATCTACCACTCCCGCATGGCCGAAGAAGAAGACGCCTTCGCCTTTGGCGACGTGGTTGAAGCCATCACCAAAAAGATGATCCGCCGCCACCCGCATGTGTTCGGAGATGACGAGCAAAAAGCAGCGGGCTTCCCGAAAGGCACATGGGATCGCATCAAGGAAGAGGAGAAGCAGGAGCGCAAACAACAACGCGCTGCAATGGGCCTCATTGATCAGATGCCACGCTTTTTGGATGAAGTGCCATCCGCATTCCCGGCTCTGACAGAAGCCGAAAAACTCCAGCACCGCGCCTCCAAAGTTGGGTTTGATTGGGGTGCTGCAGAGCCCGTCCTCGACAAGATCAAAGAGGAAGTGGAAGAACTCACCGTTGAAGTCACAGCCAACACGCCAGACCGCAGAAAAATCGAAGATGAACTCGGCGACGTCCTGTTCGCCATCGCCAACCTCGCTCGTCATCTGGAAATCCAGCCAGAAGCCGCCCTCAAACGCACAAACGCCAAATTCCGCCGTCGCTTCGCCCACATAGAAGACGCAGCAACAGCCGAACAACGCCCGCTTAAAGACCTCTCCCTCGACGAGATGGAAGCTCACTGGCAAGCAGCTAAGAAGTTTGATCCAGCAAGCTAAAAGCACTGTCAGGCGAGCGGACAACACCTCGCCTGATCAGCAATGTGTGCATTAGAGCAACGGGCACGTATCTGAATTCAGTTCCCGCAGGTAACCAGCCTCAAGATAAGGCTGCACCTTGCCCCACTCCTCCAAAACCTCAGCTGCAAACTCTGGATGAGCAGGCCAATCCGCCACACCCACCGGATACTTATGTGCAGGTGCAATCATCTTAATCACCCCTGGCCAATGCCGCTCCAACGTCATCAAATAGCGACGGGACGCACTCACACTACCAACGGCAATCACGGAGCCAATGAACTCAAAAAGCCCAAGCTCCTTCAAACGCTCAAGTGAGAACGCTACATTCTCACCCGTATTCGTCGCGCGGGTTTCCAAAATCATGTGGTGCCTTGGCACTCCGCCAGCGACAAGCGCCTCACACATCTCATGCGCCTCAAGTTGCCCTGACGCTGTGTACTCACCACCAGTAATCAGAACTCGCCCAACAAGCCCATCACGCCACAATTGCGCTGTGACCTGAACCCGCGCGCCAGCACTTCTGTGTGAGCCAAACAGCAAACACAGATCAGCCTTTCGGATCTCGGTTCTGACAAGCAGATACCGATCAATCTCAGCAATCAGTTGAGGTGTAAGCTTCAGATGTGAATTGGCTGCGCAGGTCATGACATAACCAGACTAACGGCCAAAACAACAACCAGCAACGCTACACCAAACAATACTCCTTCAAATCCCTCACAAGCAGAAAGGCTGGAAGACTGCGCATAACGCGGGTGCCTACGGCATAATCCCAGCCCACCAACAAAAAAGCCCCACTCGCATGAGCAGGGCTTTCTTGTTTTCATTCGTCTCTCAGAGGCAATCAAATCGGTGAGTAACCACCGTCATCATCCTCATCACCGCCTTCTGCAGTTGGCTCTTCAGCCAGCTCCAGCCCGGTCACGAAGTATTTTGCGAAACGTTCCCGGACGCGAGATCGATGGGCATCAGGGACGCGAACAGACAAGCGAATGCCGCCCTCTGTATCGTCACGCGAGAGGATCTCGCAGTTCTGATAGAGCCATGCATGCCCCTGCCCGTCGCTGTGCGGCAGAACCATCGTCACGGTATCCAGCTGCTCAGCCAGACGCGTCTCGATGCGGGCAATCAGATCCTCGATCCCATCACCACTCAGCGCAGAAACCGCAACCGGTCCCTCATCAACCGAGTTACTTTCCAGCAACTTGGCGCGATGTGCCTCGTCCAACATGTCGATCTTGTTATAGACCTCAATGACACGATCACTCTCAGACACTTTAAGACCAAGCATCTCAAGCGTTTCATTCACATCCTGAGACTGCGCTTTGGTGTCCTCATGAGCAATATCACGCACATGAAGCACAATATCAGCCTGAATAACCTCTTCCAGCGTCGCCCTGAAGGCAGCCACCAGATTGTGCGGCAACTCGGAAATGAAGCCAACCGTGTCTGACAGAATGACTTCACGGCCATGCGGCAGCTTCAAACGGCGAAGCGTAGGATCGAGCGTCGCAAACAGCAGATCCTTGGCAAACACCTCCGCATTGGTCATGCGGTTAAACAGCGTAGATTTGCCCGCATTGGTGTAGCCAACAAAAGCGATGACCGGATGCGGCACTTTCTTACGTGCTTTACGGTGAAGCTTACGGGTGCGCTGAACCTGCTCCAGATGACCTTTCAGCAGCGTGATACGATCCTGAATGATACGCCTGTCGGCCTCAATCTGGGTCTCACCCGGGCCACCAACAAAACCAAGACCGCCGCGCTGACGCTCAAGGTGGGTCCAGGACCGCACCAGACGGGATTTCTGCCAACTCAGGTGAGCAAGCTCGACCTGCAGGCGACCTTCCTTGGTCTGCGCACGTTCACCGAAAATCTCCAGAATAAGACCCGTCCGGTCAATAACCTTGGTGTTCCAGTCTCGTTCCAGATTTCTCTGCTGGATTGGGGTGAGCGGATGATCAACAACAACCAGCTCAATCTCTTCGACATCAATACGCAAGCGGATTTCTTCCACTTTGCCTGAGCCGAACAGACTTCCCGGTTTTACATTTGCCAATCGCACCAGACTTGAGGAGACAATCTCCAACTCGATTGCAGCTGCTAGTCCAACAGCTTCTTCCAGTCTGGCTTGGGGGCTACGCTCGGCACCAAAGGGACGCTCAGGAGCACCTTTTCCTCTCGCCAGAGCTCTGCTTTGAATGATCGGTACGATGACGAGTGACCGGGTTCCCCGGGTCACTTCGTCTTCGCCGGCCTCAACATTCGCATCGCGTTGCTTGCGGTTCAGACCGGCCTCTTTTTTAGATTGGGGCTTCATCAGCCTCCTGCTTTTTCGCCTTCTTCTTCAGCTGGTTCGAACAGCTGTATAGGGCTATTTGGCATGATTGTTGAAATAGCGTGCTTGTAAACGAGCTGGGAGTGCCCGTCACGACGCAATAATACGCAGAAATTATCGAACCAAGTAACTACGCCTTGCAGTTTTACACCATTGATCAAAAAGATTGTCAGTGGCGTCTTCTGCTTCCTGACATGATTTAAAAATGTATCTTGAAGATTTTGAGCGCGGTCAGCCATAACTATTTTTTTCCTGTTCTCAGTGGACACGGCCGCGGCATCCACCATTTACTGTTCCCATCCTCGAAACGGCCAAGTGACACTCACAAACACAAGAGAGATGCCCCAACACTAATAAGGTGCGCCGTCTTTCCTAAGTTCCCTTCAGCAAACACCGGAGGCACTTAACCCCCGGCAACCGTCAGTTTAATCAACTCTGACGCTTCATGGAATGATTTTCTTAAGTCTTGAACGATTGGACCGGGCTTACCATCACCCAAAATTGTTCCATTTACATTCACGACGGGCATGACAAGTCCCGATGCACTTGTTAAAAATGCCTCTTGCGCACTTTTTGCCTCTTCCAGAGAAAAGCCGCGTTCTTCTACGGAAAATCCTTTCATTTCCGCCAGTTTTAGAACGCCCGCTCTGGTAATTCCTTTTAAGATTCCGTGGGTAGCAGGTCGCGTCACCAAAGTGCCGTTCTTTAGAATTATCCAAGCATTGGTTGAACCGCCTTCAGTTATCAGACCTTTTTTATCCACAAACCATGCTTCTCGGGCACCAGACTCCTTAGCCTTTTGTTTAGCAAGGACATTAGGCAAAAGACCAACAGTCTTGATATCGACCCGATCCCAACGATTCTCTTCTACCATAATGACCCCAACACCCTTGGCCGCAATTTGGTCCATTTTGTGTGACGGCACCGATTTTGCAGTCATCACAATAGACGGTGGAGTCCCAGCTGGCGGGAAATAATGATCGCGCGGAGCCACGCCGCGCGTAACCTGCATGTAGATCAAGCCGTTTTTCACCCGGTTGAGCGAAATCACTTCCTTCATCACCCGCGTCAAGGCCCCGCGTGACATAGGGGCGGAAATCTGCAACTCACTCAGCGACCGATCCAGCCGGTCCAGATGGGCGCTCATGTCCACAATCTGGCCTCTCCAGACCTCACACACCTCATAAACGCCATCAGAGAACTGGTAACCCCGGTCTTCCACATGCACGGCTGCATGAGAATGTGGCACATATTGTCCATTTACGTAGGCAACACGGCTCATCAGCCTCTCCTGTTCAGGAACATTCAACAGGTTACATCTAAGGGCATTTACTGAATACTATCAAGTGGCTAACAGCAGATAAAACTAGATATTTCCGGGTGGGATCACTGAGAAAACCTGAGCTTCCGTTTTGGGAAGCTAAAACCAACCGACTATCCGGGCGTTTAAGCCAGAAATACTTAAAATCACAGGTTTATAGACGGGAAGAAAAAACAAAGGCCACGACACCTTGGCTGGCCAGTCGCGAACACTCGCGTTTCAGGCTTAACGACTTGATGTTCCGGCACTTTCATACGAGAGCGCCGGAACCATGTAGCAAAACTGGCTCTAAAAGAATTCCAGTGACACGCGGAACATCTGCTCCACCTGACGCACCTTATCTGCAATAGCAAAAATCACAACGCGGTCATGGGCCTGAATACGCTCATCACCGCACGGTGTCACCACCTTGCCATCACGTAAAATTCCACCGATGCGAATGCCTTCAGCAAGCTCAACTTCACGTAGGGGACGGCCAACAAGCGGCGAAGTATCCAGCGCCTCAGCCTCAATCACCTCAGCAGCACCATTTTGCAGCGCATGAACTGCCCGAATACGGCCACGGCGCACATGCTGCAAAATCTTGGAAATCGTCACCTGACGCGGGTTCACAAAGGCATCAATGCCCAAAGCATGCGCAAAGGCTGGATAACTGGTGTTGTTCAGCAGGGAAAGGTTCCGCTCACAGCCCATTTTCTTAGCCATGACGCAGGACAGGATGTTCACCTCATCCTCATTGGTCAGCGCCACCATCATGTCGGAATCTTCGACATCCGCTTCCTGCAACATCACTTGATCCAGCGCACTGCCATGCAACACCACAGTTCTGCGCAGTTCATCCGCAATACGAATAGCGCGATCACGCGAATGCTCGATAATTTTTACTTTGGTTCTGCTTTGCTTTTCCTCAAGACGGCGAGCAACGTAAGCACCAATGTTACCACCACCAGCGATAAGAACACGCTTGGCCTCAGGTTCTTCATGACCGAAGATGCTCAGCGTACGACGCACCTGACCGCGCTCGCAGCACACATAAACCAGATCCCCTTCCCGCATCATATCAGAGCTGTGCGGAACAAAAACCTTGCCTTCACGTGCGATACCAACAACTACGGCTGACAGATCCGGGAACAACTCGGTCAACTGGCGCAGTGGCGTATCCAGCACCGGACAATCACCACCGCAGTCGATCCCGACAATGATCATGTTATCATCTGCAAAGCGCACCGTTTCCATGGCACCTGGCAGCGACAAGCGCCGCAGGATCATCTCACCCACTTCGATTTCAGGAGAAATGATCACGTCAATTGGCATGTTATCGCGCGAAAACAGATTGCGGTAATGGGATTGCAAATAGCTTTGCGCACGCACACGCGAAACCTTGATCGGCACGTTAAACAAAGAGTGCGCCACCTGACATGCAACCATGTTGATCTCGTCATACAAGGTCACGGCAATAATCATGTCAGCCTGATCAGCACCAGCCTGCGCCAGCACATCCGGATGCGCACCATGGCCAATAAAGCCGCGCACATCCAGTGTGTCACGAATGGCATGAACCAGCTGTGGGCTGGTATCAATCACAGAAACGTCGTTCTGCTCCGCTGCAAGTTTTTCGGCAATGCCGTACCCAACCTGTCCGGCGCCACAAATTACAACCTTCATAATTCAGTCCTTTGCTCCACCTCAAAGCTCACCGATCAGGTGAGACCAAGAGACTTGAGCTTTCGGTGCAATGCTGACCGTTCCATACCAATATATTCAGAGGTACGCGAGATATTACCGCCAAAACGCTTAACCTGTGCTTGCAGATATTCACGTTCAAACTGTTCCCGCGCTTCACGAAGTGGCAAGGACATCAGCTCTTCACCGCCAGAAGACCCCGGCATGCTTGGCACAGTCGACGCCACCTCAGCAGGCAGAAGATCCGCTGTAATCACAGCTTCTGAATCAGCCCGTGTCAGGATCATCAAACGTTCAACATTATTGCGCAGCTGGCGCAGGTTCCCCGGCCAGTCATGCGTTTGCAGCACGGCCATCGCATCTTCACCAATCCGGCGCATTGGCAGGCCGGTGGAGTTGGAAATCTGCTTCATGAAGAAATGGATCAGCTGAGGAATATCCTCACGGCGCTCTTCAAGCGCAGGCACTCGCAGCGGCACAACAGCCAGACGGTGATAGAGATCCTCACGGAACAAACCTTCCGCAATCCTGTTTTCCAGATTGTAGCCACTGGAAGACAAGAGACGCACATCCACTTTCACTTTGTTGTGGCCACCCAGACGGGTAAAGGTCTGATCCACCAGCACACGCAGAATTTTATTCTGCGTCTCCAGCGGCATATCGGCAATCTCATCCAGATAGATGGTCCCGCCATGCGCCTCTTCAAGCGCGCCCACCTTGCGCGGTGTGGAGTTAGTCTCTTCAATGCCGAAGAGCTCCTCTTCCATCCGCTCCGGCGTGATGTTCGCAGCAGAAAGCACCACAAACGGCGATTTGGAGCGAGGAGACGCTTCATGGATCGTCCGCGCAACGGTCTCCTTGCCAGAACCAGACGGCCCGGTGATCATCACGCGGCTGTTGGTCAGACAAATACGCTCAATCGTCATGCGCAGGTTGTTAATGGAGGACGAACTGCCCACCAGATTGGAAACGTCGCCAGCACGCTGCTTCAGTTCCTTGATCTCGCGCTTCATGGAAGAAGCTTCCAGCGCGCGCTCGGTGATCAGAACCAGCTTGTCTGCCTTAAACGGCTTCTCGATGTAATCGTAGGCGCCTTTTTTGATCGCAGAAACCGCTGTCTCCACGTTGCCGTGACCAGAAATGATCACAACAGGTAGGTCAGGGTTTTCTTTCTTGATCACCTCAAGCACTTCAAGCCCGTCAAGCTTGCTGCCCATGAGCCAGATATCAAGAATAATCAGAGAAGGACGACGGTCCGCAATCGCAGCCAACGCCGCATCACTGTTGCCAGCGGTGCGGGTATTATAGCCGTCATCCTCTAAAATTCCGGCGATCAGCTCACGAATATCTGCTTCATCATCAACAATCAGAATGTCACTTGCCACGGCTTATCACCACCATTCTTACGTTACATTTTCAGTGAAGGAAGGAACATCAAAACTGCGCAAAGTCAGCCGAACCATGGCACCATGCCCGCCCTCGGCAACAGATGGCGCATCCAGCAGTTCAATTCCACCCCCATGATCTTCCATAATTTTCCGCACAATCGCGAGCCCAAGGCCGGTGCCCTTTTCACGGGTCGTCATATACGGCTCCAAAAGCCGCGTGCGGTGCTCAGTTGGAAGGCCAATCCCGTTATCAATCACATCAATCGTGAGAACCGGACCTTCCCTATAAAGTTTCACCAGAACAGAGCCCTGCTCCGGGTTTTCTTCGCTCGCCAGATAAGCCTCAACAGCTTCCGACGCATTCTTGATCACATTACCAACAGCCTGCCCAACCAGACGGCTGTCAAATGTTGCCCGTACAGCCTCATCCGGCACATCGGTTTCAAAATGAACCTGAGAATTGGCAACAGACACCATAAAGGTGGACTCGCGCACCACGGAGCGCAGATCAGCCTCTTCCATCTTTGGTTTTGGCATACGTGCAAACGAGGAGAACTCATCAACCATACGGCCAATATCCCCCACCTGACGAATGATCGTATCCACGCATTGGTCAAACACCTTACGGTCATCATCTTCAATACGCTTGCCATAGCGGCGACGGATACGCTCTGCAGAAAGCTGGATCGGAGTCAGCGGGTTCTTAATTTCATGCGCAATACGGCGGGCAACATCCGCCCAGGCCGAGTTACGTTGAGCTGCAACAAGGTCTGTGATGTCGTCCAGCGTCACCACAAAACCATGCTCAGAACGGGTCGCTTCCTCAGTCGTCACACGCACATTCACAGTGCGCTCACGCCCCTTACGCATAATGGCAACCTGCGCCACCTGCGAACCACTCGAGCTTTCTTCAAGCGCTTTCGACACAACCTCTTGCACCTCTGGAAGATTGTCGTAGATCGGTTTTTCTAGAAGCTCGTTTTCATCCTGACTGAGAAGACGTGTTGCCGAGCGATTGACCATGGTCACATCGCCCTCATCATCAATCCCGATAACGCCGGAGGACACCCCGGACAGCACGGCTTCGCTGAAGCGACGACGTCGGTCAATCTGGTCATTTGCAGCCAATAGCGCGTCCCGCTGCCCACGCAGCTGACCCGCCATATTGTTGAAGGTCCGACCAAGGCTCTCAAGGTCACCACTGGCTTTCGCAGCTTCAACCTCAACATAATAATTGCCTTTGGAAACCTGATCTGCAGCACCAATAAGATTACGAATTGGCAGCACAAGCTGGTTGGCAAACCCAAAGCCCACCCAGATGGAGGAGAGCAACAAAACGAGCGCAACACCAACGTAAACAAGGGCAAACGCCAGCTGAACACCAAAGCGTCGCTGTTCCAGCTCCGCATATTCATTGACACCAGCTTCCGCCAGACGCTGATATTCAACCACCCGAGGATCAAGCGCACGGGTCACATAAAGATAAAGATCATCAAAAGCAGACAGCTTAATCACGCCGCCCACAAGGTTGGAAACACCCGGCGCAATAAGAACCGGAGCCCCGTCTTTAGCCTGGTTCATCGCCACTTGCGGCGGCAGCAAAGGCTCCACCTTCGGATCGCGCAACACGCGCATCACAACGGTGCCATCATTCTTTAAAACATAAGCCCCCAGCAGTCCGCGAACCCAGGTCTGGGTCTCAAAAAAGCGGTCAAACCGAGTGGGGTCATAAAAATAAGAGTTACGGTTCAGATCCACATCACTGGCCATACCAATCAACGTGGACCGCAGCGAGTTTCCGTGCTCCTGAACATAAGCGGCCGCAACCGACTGGGCGTTGGTAATGATATTGCGCGTTCTTGTCTCAAACCAGCGATCAAGCCCCTGATCCAGCGTAATCGTTGCCACCACAGCAACAATAAACGCAGGAAGTGCAGCCACCAGCGAGAACATAGTCACAATGCGCACATGCAGCCGGGCCGCAGCACGCCCACGGCGCCGCGCCTGCAACAGTTTCACAAGCTCAAAGATGATCAAGCCGATAAGCAGGAACACCAGTGCGCCGTTAAAGCCAAGCGCAATGTAAACAACCGTTTCAGAAGGAACGATAGGCGTCACGCCCATCAGCACCAGAAAGGAAACCCCAATGGAACACAGCGCCAGCAACACCACGGAAAGGCCAAACATGCGAGACTTGCGGCCTTTCGCATCAAGCTTTGGGGTATGTTCTTCTGCTTTTGACTTGAAAATCATGAAACGCGAACCTGCGCACCTGCGATAACTTTATTAATATTGGAAACAGACTATTAGCACGAATTGTTGCCAAAATGCGACAATGGGTTTTATTAGTCACACTCTTGATGGGGAAAACCGAAAAGTCCACAGGTCAAAATAAGCATGCAGTGCACAACTCAAACGCATTCTCACCCCATCAAACGCAAAATGGCGCAAGAGATCGCGCCATTTTGAAAGCTTCACTCGATAAAAATCGATTATCTGGAACTACGGATCACCTGAACGTCCAGATCGCGGATTTTCTTGCGCAGCGTGTTGCGGTTCACACCTAAAAGTTCAGCAGCTTTGATCTGGTTACCGCGCGTGGCTGCCAGCACGGCACTGATCAAAGGGTACTCCACCTCACGCAAGATACGGTGATAAAGGCCCGGAGGCGGCAGGTCTTCGCCAAACCCGCCGAAGTAATCGCCCAGATACCGCTCCACAGACCCACCCAGATCCTGAACAGACGGCGCATCCATGTCATTCACAACCGTAGAAGGCTGAGAAAGTTCCAGATCGATCAAGCTGGCGGTTATGTCATCTTGCGGATAGAGCGCTGCCAGACGGCGCACAAGGTTTTCCAACTCACGTACGTTGCCCGGCCAGCGATAACGGCGCAGCTTATCAAGCGCTGCCACCTCAATCTGCTTGGCAGGCAATCCTTCACTCTCTGCGATAGAGAAGAAGTGGCGCACAAGATCAGGAATATCCTCAGTCCGCTCCCGCAAAGGCGGAAGGCGGATTGGCACAACATTCAGGCGGAAGTACAAATCTTCACGGAACAGACCCTGATTGATCAGCTGGCGCAGGTCTTTGTTGGTCGCAGCAATAATGCGCACATCGGTCTGGATCGGTGTACGACCGCCCACAGAGGTATATTCGCCCTGCTGCAACACGCGCAGCAAACGGGTCTGCGCTTCCATCGGCATATCACCGATTTCATCCAACAGCAGCGTCCCGCCATCGGCCTGCTCAAACCGGCCAGAAGAGCGGGCCTGAGCGCCAGTAAACGAGCCCTTTTCATGCCCAAACAGCTCAGATTCAATCAGATCCTTTGGGATCGCCGCCATATTGACCGCAACAAACGGACCATTCCGGCGTTTGCCATAATCATGCAGCGCCCGTGCAACAACCTCTTTACCAGTCCCGCTCTCACCGTTGATCATCACGGTCAGATCAGTCTGCATCAAACGGGCAAGCACGCGGTAGATTTCCTGCATGGCAGGAGAACGGCCCACAAGTGGAATATTGTCATTCCCCTCGCCGCTCATATCAAACTGCCGCCCTTTAGGCTCAGCGAGCGCGCGGCCCACAATACCCGTCAGCTCTTTCAGATCAAACGGCTTGGGCAGATACTCATAGGCCCCTTGCTCAGAAGCCTTAATCGCCGTCATGAAGGTGTTTTGCGCACTCATGATGATCACAGGCAATTCCGGACGCAGCTTGCGGATGCGCGGCAGCACATCAAACGCGTTCTCATCCGGCATCACCACATCGGAGATCACCAGATCCCCCTCGCCCGAACTCACCCAGCGCCACAACGTGGTGGCGTTGGACGTCAGCCGAACAGTATACCCTGCACGAGACAGAGCCTGATTGAGAACGGTACGGATCGCAGAATCGTCGTCAGCAACAAGAATGGTTCCACTCGGCATACTCTTAGTCCTCAATTCCAGAATGTACGTCAGGCCCGGTAAAGGCAGGCATCAGAATGCGGAAGGTTGTGCCCCGATTGCCGCTCTCGCACTCCACCACGCCGCCATGATCACCCACGATCTTGGCAACCAGCGCCAGCCCAAGGCCAGAGCCATTCGTCTTTGTCGTAATAAACGGGTCAAACAGATGCGGGCGCAGATCTTCCGGCACACCATAGCCGTTGTCGCGCACACAAAACTCAAGCGGCAAGCTCACACGCTCCTGCACGCCGGGCACAGACAAACGCACGCCGGGACGGAAGGCCGTGGAGACAACAATCTCCGGCTCGTTCACGCCGCTCAGCGCTTCGCTCGCGTTTTTGATCAGATTGATAAAGATCTGCACCAACTGGTCGCGGTTGGCATAGACGGGCGGCAGGGAGGGGTCATAATCCTCGACGATCCGCACTTTGGAGGCAAAGCCATTTTCCGCAACACGTTTCACATGATCAAGCACCACGTGAATATTCACCGGCTCGCGATCAATCGGGCGCTCATCAGAAAACACTTCCATCCGGTCCACCAGCTTCACGATCCGGTCCGTCTCCTCCATGATGAGACGGGTCAACGTGCGATCATCTTCACTGGCTGACTGCTCCAGCAACTGAGCCGCACCGCGAATACCAGAAAGCGGGTTTTTGATCTCATGAGCCAGCATGGCAGCAAGGCCCGTCACGGTACGCGCAGCACCGCGGCTGGTCAGCTGCTTATCCAGCTTCTCCGCCATGGTGCGCTCCTGAAACAGCAGCACAACGCCGCCCGGAGCATCACTTAAAGGAGAAGCGTGAATATCTACCAGTTTCTCCTGCCCAATGCGCGGTGTCCCAATGTCCACCTTATACTCATTAACCGCACCGCCACGCTCACGCACCTGTGCAATCAACCCCAGCAGCGGGCTGCCAAACGGCACAAACCAGGACACCTCACGGCGCTTCAACATCGACAAACTGGCATGGAAAAAGTCTTCCGCCGCACTGTTTGCCCCAACGATCTTGTCATCTCCTCCAACCACCACAACAGGGTGCGGCAGAGAATCCAAAACGGCCTGTCCCGGCACACCTTTGCCCAAAACAGCCTCGGCTTCTGTCAGAGTGTCTCCTCCCGTCTCCAACATCAGGCAGCACTCCTCATAGGGACTTGAACAAACCAGTCATAAAGGGTGTTCCGCACCAGATCAGCATCCAGATTGGTCATAAGCCCTCGCATAAATCCTTGCGGCGCATCATCAAGCCGTCCCGCAGCTTCCAGATACCAGCCCATATGCTTACGGAAGGCCCGCACGCCAATCTCAAAGCCGTATTGCTCCAGCATGGCGTCGTAGTGCTCCACAACAAGCGCGGCCAGTTCTTCCCCATGCGGATCAGCAAGCCGTTCACCCGTTTCCAGATAATGTGCAACCCGCCCCGGCACCCACGGGCGCCCATAAGCACCACGGCCAACCATCACCAGATCAGCGCCAGACTGCGCCAACATCTCGTCGGCATCCTCAAACTTGCAGCAATCACCATTGGCCACCAGCGGCACATCCGGAACAACATCCCGCACTTGCCGGATTGCCCGCCAGTCCGCCTTGCCCTTGTAAAACTGCGAGCGCGTACGGCCATGCACGGTGATCATCTTCACACCTGCATCCACCGCCCGTTTGGCAAGCTCCGGCGCATTAATGGAAGTCTCATCCCAGCCCAGGCGCATCTTCAACGTCACCGGAACAGACACAGCCTCCAGCGTCGCCTCAACCAGCGTCATGGCGTGGTCCAGATCTTTCATAAGAGCAGAACCGGAATAACCAGAGGTCACCTTTTTGGCAGGACAGCCCATGTTGATGTCGATCACATCCGCACCGGCTTTTTCAGCCATGCGCGCGCCCTCACCCATCCAGTGAGGATCTTTGCCTGCCAACTGCACGATGTGAGGATCGATCCCCTCACCTTCAGCCCGCATCAGCGATTCTGGATGCCCGGTACACAGCGCTTCACTGGCAACCATTTCACTCACCACCAAACCCACGCCATAGCGCAAAGCGATACGACGGAATGGCAAATCCGAAACGCCGGACATTGGCGCAAGAATAACTTTGTTTTTGAGAGGGATATTACCTATCGTCAGCATTACGCATATTTCTTGAAAGAGCCCAGTTGCACATTTGATAAGCAGCATATGAAGTTGCACATATTCTAACCAAACTAAAAATTTAGGCAAGGGAATATTAAAGAGAAGAGATTGAAGTGTTGAGCTTCGCTCTTAAATCGAGCAAAACCCTCACCAACACAGTTTCTAAGAGCCGCTACCTCACACTCTGAGGACGCAGTTCACACTCAAAGCAGGTGATCCAGTTTTGCAGTCCACTGAAAAAATTGCATGCATCATAGTTGCAGCCGGACGCGGTTCACGCATGTCCACGCAAAATGACAGCAGCCCGAAGCAATACCGGGACCTTGGCGGAAAGACTGTTCTGCAAAGAACACTGGAAGCGATTTTATCCTCCTCACAAGTGGATCTGGTACTGCCTGTTATCCACGCAGAAGACGGCGAGACCTATCAAGAGGCCGCAAGCTCACTGACTGACAATCGCCTGATCAGGCCCGTCACGGGTGGAGCCACCCGTCAGGCATCTGTCGCATGCGGCTTGAAAGCACTGGAACAACACGCCCCGGACTACGTTCTGATCCACGACGCCGCCCGCCCCTTCATCACACCAGCGGTGATCGAAGATGCTATCACGGCCCTGCAAAACGGCGCACAAGCAGCACTACCAGCTGTGCCAGTGGCAGACACGCTAAAGCGGGCAGACGCAAACCAGCAAGTTCTGGAAACCGTCGATCGCACCCACCTGTGGGCCGCACAAACACCGCAAGCCTTCCCGTATCCGCTCATTTGGGCAGCTCATCAGCAAGCGATCAATGAGAACATCGACAGCTTCACCGATGATACGGCACTCATCGAATGGCAAGGCAAACCTGTCACCATCACGACAGGCGACCCGCAAAACATCAAGCTCACCACACTCAAAGACATGACGAACGCACAGGAACAGATCGCTATGAAACAACTCGCAGACCTTGGCGACATTCGCGTTGGAACCGGCTACGACGTGCACGCATTTGAAGACGGTGATGCCGTCATTCTCGGCGGCATTTCCATCCCGCACACCCAGAAACTCAAAGGCCATTCCGATGCCGACGTTGGCCTGCACGCCCTGACGGATGCCATCTTCGGCGCATTGGCAGATGGCGACATCGGCTCGCACTTCCCACCCTCTGACATGCAGTGGAAAGGTGCGGCCTCTGACCAGTTCCTGAAATACGCAATAGACCGGGTTCACAAGCGCGGCGGCATGATCGCACACTTGGATTTAACGCTGATCTGTGAAGCTCCGAAAATCGGCCCACACCGGGAAGAAATGCGCAAACAGATCGCACAGATCTGCGAGTTGCCCATTGGCCGTGTGGCTGTGAAAGCAACCACCTCCGAAAAGCTGGGCTTCACCGGTCGCCAGGAAGGCATTGCTGCGCAAGCCTGCGCAACCATCCGGCTTCCATTTGAAGATTAAACGAAGCCACCAAAACAAGGGAGAGAGAACCATGACCGACATCCTCAGCCTTAAGGAAAGAGCACGCGTTCTCGTCTCCAGATACGCTGAAAAAGAGATCAGGATCACCACAGCAGAAAGCTGCACTGGCGGCCTGCTCGCAGGCCTGCTGACAGAAGTGCCCGGCTCTTCTGCTGTGCTCGATCGTGGCTTCGTCACTTACTCCAACGAAGCCAAGCATGAGATGATCGGCGTCCCCGTTGACCTGCTCATGAGCTACGGTGCGGTCAGCAGCGAAGTTGCCAAAGCCATGGCAAGCGGCGCCCTGTTTTGCTCCAATGCCAACGTGGCCGTTTCCATTACGGGCATCGCCGGACCGGACGGTGGCACCAAAGACAAACCTGTCGGACTTGTCCACTTTGGCTTTGCAGCTGACCAAGAGGAAACCAAGCACGTCCAATGCCTCTTCGAGAACACCGGACGCGAGGGAATACGCTTTCAGGCACTGGTACAAGCATTAAAATTATTAGAAAATTTTATTGAATCTAGCTAATCGAAATTTACCTTCTCGTTAAAAGAGTACCGGGTAGGCACTACTACCTTATGACATTCTAAGAAAACTTAGATAAAATCTGTTTTAAATTTACAACGGAATGTCACGGTATACCCATGAGATATATTGCTAGTTTGTTTTTGGGCATGTGCTTAAGCACCTCAGCTTATGCGGCATCAGATGTATTCCTCATTTCACGAGGGTTCGATGACGAGTTCATCGGCTCTCACGAAGTGCAGAAAATGCCACGCGGTGGCTATAAGGAGTTGCGCCTGTGCGGCCAGTCCTACTGGGTGCGCCCCTACTCTGTTGCCTGGACAAAATGGGAAGAACAGCTTGGCCACAAGATCCGCCTTGAAGTAAACCAGGGCTATGGCTGGGTGGTTCTATGCACCAAACCAACCACACAGTTGAACCTCAAAGACGTCGGCATTTACGCTTCTCTTGAAAAGACCATGGAGCATGGTGATCCGGACAAGGAACTCACCAACCGCTTTCAGGCAATCCGACGCACCTTCGTCATGCGCAACGGCCTTACCCCAGAGCAGGCTGAAGCCGAAATCACCAAAAACTACGAGAACAGAGGCTCCCGCCTGAGCCAGTTCCTGAACAATCGCGACAAGAATTAAGCCATTTCTCCGAGGTCTTTCAGCCAAAGAAATGCCGGAAGACCTGAAAACAACCGACTGATCAGCACCAATGCACCTTATTCGGCTGCTCTTTGTACATGAATATTTTGCATGAAGGAGCAGCGGCGAAATGCATATTTGGCGACCAGCACAAACGATCAAGGTGAAATCTCTCGGCCTGCACTGGCGCAACAATCGCCTGCTGGCAGCAGAAGTCTATGATGACGCAGGCAACCTCAAAGGCGTCCGCCCTCTTGGCGGCACTGTTGAGTTTGGCGAAGATTGGAAGGCAGCTCTGGTCAGAGAGTTCAAAGAAGAACTGAACATCCAGGTCACCATCTCTGGCGATCCCGTTGTCATGGAAAACATCTATGAACACGAAGGCCACACAGGCCATGAAATTCTGTTCATCGCAAATGTGACGTTCCCGCCAAATGCTTTCACCACACAGGAAACGATCACATTTCTGGAAGACAGCGGAACGGAAATCACCGCACGCTGGTTCGATCCCGAAGAACTCACCCCAAACGGCGTTGACCTCTTCCCTGCAGGATTAAAGCAACACCTGGAGATCCTGCGATAGCCCACACAAGAATATGAATTACCTTTATGATTATGGAATATATTCAGATTATCTAAGTGCACCTAATTTTAGCGGACATCAGTCTTCAGATTTTTAGGTGCCGTAGATTTTGTCGGCGCGGTCTTCAAAGGCGCTGGAGAATTTGCGGAAGGCGCGGTCGAACATGGCACCCATCATGGTGCCGAGTGTCCGGCTCTTGAACTCATAATTGATATAGAAGCTCACATCGCATTCCTTTTCGGAAACCGGATCGAAGCACCAGACATTTTCCAGATGGCGAAACGGGCCATCCAGATACTCAACCGTAATTTTACTCGCCTCACGATCAAGGGTCACACGACTGGCAAATGTCTCTTTGAAAACTTTGTAAGCCACAGTCATATCCGCCACCATCATTTCACGGTGGTCATCAATCTTCCGGCGTCCGCGCACACGCAATGCTTGACATAAAGGCACAAACTGGGGGTACTGCTCCACATCTGCAACCAGATCAAACATATCATCAGCACTGTGCTGAACCCGGTGTGTGCTTTCGAAAGACGGCATATGCTCGCGTTCTTTTTCTTCTAGTTTTTCAAAAATTCTTCAGGATGCTCTAAGCGACCTTTTTTGATTTGCCAAGAAAATTTTCAGGTTTTCTCTCATCAAGCAGGCCCCTGTGAGCCAAAAGCATCAGAAATTTTCAAGTCGCAATTATACCGCGACGATCTAACGCAACCGTTTCATTCTCAAAACTCTGGTCAGTACTCAAAACTCAATTCTACACTATGCGCTAATACTTAGCTCTTTTTGAAAGCAAACCCAATGCTTAGTCCTTTTAAAATTTCCCACCTCGCCAAAGAAGGCGGAGAAGAAGATTACATTAAAACCACTAATACTCTCACCGATAGTCCTGTGCAGGTCATCAGCCGCGAAGAAACCGCCAAATACCATCAAATCACAGTGGTCGAAGGCGGGATTGAACGCATCAGATACATCCCCCACCAAGCCCGGCACAAAACCCCGCTCATCTTCATCCACGGCATGTGGCATGGGGCATGGTGCTGGAAGAACTATCAGGAAAAACTCGCAGAATCTGGCTGGGAGAGTGTCGCCATCAGCCTGCCCGGCCACGGTCACTCACCAGAACAGCGCCCCACAGCAGAAGCCACACTGGGTTATTACCTGCGCTTTGTGCATGAAGAGGTTACCCGCTATGACCAGCCCGCCGTCTTGATCGGCCACAGCATGGGCGGCGCTTTGGTGCAGTGGTATCTCAAGTATGTCGGCGGGCTGAAAGCAGCCGTTTTTGTCGCGTCATGGACCGCCATTGACGTTATGCAAGACTGCCTGAAAAACGCCATGTCCATCGACTGGCTTGGAACAGCGCTGTCACCTCTTTTGGGATACAAGTTCCAGTTCAGATCCCCCAAAACCGTGGCAAAATGGTTCCTTGCAGATCGCTCGAACCCGGTTGCCCAGTACATTCAGAGCCAGCTTGGGCCAGAATCCGACGTCGTGCTCCTGCAACATCGCCCGCCGCAATGGTTTCCGCCGCTGGATGATACAACACCCAAACTGTGGCTCACAGCCAGCGAAGACGCCATCATCCCCTTCAACCGCTCCCTGCACTCTTCTGCCCTCTATGAGGCAACGCATAAAATCGTGCCCCATGCTGGACACGACATCATGCTGGAAGACAACTGGGAGGAAAGCCTGTCCTACATCACCACATGGCTGCAGAACATGAGCACCACCAGAGCGTTGGCAACCAGCTGAGCTCCTAAAGAAGCGCCTCCCATCGTGGTGAGGCGCTCACACACCAAAACCAGCTAAGCCTTACCTTGCAGTTCAACAAGGCACTTTGCCGTATCTGCAGCCTCCTCAGCATAAGCAGGATCACGATGGATAAGCATGCTGGAAAATGCCCCCTCCATCAGCAACACCACACGGCGTGCCAGAACCTCAGGCTCCATCAGTCCGGCAAGCGTATAACGCTCTGCCAGCCAAGCCTCAAACGCCTTCTTGTGCTTTGCCCCCACCACAACAGCCGGATGCCCCGGCATATTCGCCAGTTCGGCAGCTGTGCGAATGAAGCCACATCCCTTCCATTTCGGATGCCGGGCGTTTGATGCAACACGCAGGAAAATTGCAGCCGTCTTATCCGCAGCGCTCCCCTCCGCCTCATCAAACCACGTCGCAAATGCTTCCAGATTGGGTTGGTCCCGGGAGATCAGGTACTCAGTCACCAAATCATCTTTGCTTTTGAAATGGTAGTAGAGCGTCTTCTTGGTGATCCCTGCCTTCTCGGCAACAGCGTCCACACTGACAGCACGAATGCCCTCACCATAAAACAACTTGTTTGCAGCATCTAAGATGCGATCGCGGGTCGTCCGCTGAGTTTTCTGAGCCATGTATACTAACCAGTGAGTTTACTGAAGAGTGCAGCACTCCTACCCTTGAGTCAATCCAGCTTGAAATGAGGGAAACACCATGAAAAAGCTCGTTCTGTTTGAAGTCAGAGACCGCATTGCACTGCTCACCCTAAACCGCCCGCAAAAGCTCAACGCACTGAACTACCAGACCAACGACCGCCTTCTGGATCTCCTGGACCGGATTGAAGATGACCCGAAAATCAGCGCAGTGATCCTCACAGGCGCAGGAGAGCGCGCATTTTCCGCCGGTGGTGACATTCATGAGTTCTCCCAGAGCATCACCAAGGGGACAGATGTTGCAGTCAAACAATTCGTAGCCCGCGGCCAGGCCATGACCAGCCGCATAGAAAACTTCACCAAGCCCATCATTATCGCCGTCAACGGCATTGCTTTTGGCGGCGGCTGCGAAATCACCGAGGCCGCCCATCTGGCAATCGCCTCAGACCGTGCCGTCTTTGCCAAACCGGAGATCAACATTGGCATTCCGCCCACTTTCGGCGGCACCCAGCGCCTGCCCCGTCTCGCCGGTCGCAAGCGCGCGCTGGAGCTGCTGCTCACCGGAGACCCGTTCGGTCCGGACCGAGCCTGTGAGCTTGGTCTCATCAACAAGGTCGTCCCGCACGATGACCTGTTGCCGGAAGCCTTCGCTCTGGCAGAACGCATCCTGCGCCACTCCCCACTCGCCGCCGCCCGCATCCTCACCGCCGTCACCCGCGGCCTCAACACAACCATCGCCGAAGGCCTCCAAATCGAAGCCGCCCAATTCGCCCAAATGGTCCCCACCAACGACATCCACGAAGGCCTCAACGCCTGGATAGAACGCCGCCCCCCCGCCTATACCGGCGATTAGCCTGTGCGGAATAAGCTGCCCACAAACAAAAGAGCGTCACACCGTGCAGTGTGACGCTCTTAAAAATTCGTGGAGTGGAACCGGCGCTTAGTTGCCTTGTTTTGCCTTACGGGCTGCTTTCAGCTCGGCAAAGTCTTCGCCAGCGTGGTGGGAAGAGCGGGTCAGCGGGTTCGCGGAAACCTTCAGGAAGCCTTTTGCGTAAGCGATCTTCTCATAGGCTTTGAACTCGTCCGGGGTTGGGAAGTTCATCACCGGATGGTGTTTCTTGGTTGGCTGCAGGTACTGGCCAACAGTCAGGAAGTCCACATCAGCAACACGCAGATCATCCATCAGCTGAAGCACTTCGTTGCGCTCCTCACCCAGACCAACCATGATGCCGGATTTGGTGAACATCTCAGGATCAATCTCCTTCACGCGCTGCAAAAGGCGGATGGAGTGGAAGTAGCGTGCGCCCGGACGAACCTTCAGATAGTTGGAAGGAACCGTTTCCATGTTGTGATTGAACACGTCAGGTTTCGCCGCAACAACAATTTCAACCGCGCCTTCCTTACGAAGGAAATCAGGCGTCAGCACTTCAATAGTTGTTTTTGGAGAAGCTTTACGGATCGCAGCAATCACGTTGGCAAAGTGCGTTGCACCGCCATCATCAAGATCATCACGGTCCACAGAGGTGATAACAACGTGCTGCAGTTCCATGGAGGCAACAGCTTTACCAATGCTTTCAGGCTCATTTTGATCAACTGGCCCCGGCATCCCGGTGCGCACGTTACAGAACGCACAGGCACGGGTACAGGTATCACCCAGGATCATGAAGCTCGCATGCTTCTTGGACCAGCACTCACCGATATTCGGGCAACCAGCTTCTTCACAAACCGTGACGAGGTTGTTCTTGCGAACCAGCTCGTGGGTCTCTTTGTAGACAGGAGAAGTGGGCGCCTTAACACGGATCCATTTTGGCTTGCGCTGAACAGGATTATCCGGGCGATGTGCTTTTTCCGGATGGCGCGGACGCTCTTTTTCCTGCAGTGCAGACGCCGTTTGGCTTTTATGATTAGGATCGAGTGTATTTACCAGTGTAACCATATCAGTTCCGTCAGGTCCGAGACTTTGCTTCACACTTGCCTTAAGGGTCAGTGTCACTGTCTCTTATAAGTTTAGTGGTCCATAACAGGAAATGAAGCATCTCTCAATGCCAGACACTGGTGTTCAGTCAGTTCCGCGCCTCAGGACCACGCCTATTCAAAGCCAATTGCATCCCCACCAATCAGTGAGGCAATCAGAGCAAACGCAATGGCGCCAACCATCGCAACGACCGCCTGGTCGAGATATTCATTCCCCAGGGAAACTTCCACATCCGCAAATTCGAACAGGTAAACCCCTGAAATACCACCGAGAAATCCGGCGATAATCAACACGGCGAAGTCTCCGCCAACTGTAGCCATCACCAGCACAGTAGCTACAACGGCACAAACGGCTGATGTCACCAGCCATATGATTGATTTCATAAAGTCCACGGTTCTTCTCCTTTTTGATAAGAAGAGTACCCGGGAAAAATTAAGTCCCTCTCACTGGTAAAATTCCAGTGAGAGGGAATTGATTTACATATTTAGAGCGCGTCCGTAGGCGTCAAGCACACTTTCCTTCATCATTTCGGAAAGGGTCGGATGCGGGAAGACAGTGTGCATCAGCTCTTCTTCGGTGGTCTCAAGACCCATGGCAACAACGAAGCCCTGAATGAGCTCGGTCACTTCTGCGCCAACCATATGCGCACCAAGCAGCTGACCGGTCTTCTTGTCAAAGATCGTCTTGACCAGACCTTCAGGCTCGCCAAGAGCAATCGCTTTACCGTTACCCATGAACGGGAACCGGCCAACGCGCAGCTCATAACCAGCATCTTTCGCACGCTGCTCAGTCAGACCGACAGAAGCCACCTGCGGGTTACAGTAGGTACAACCCGGAATCTGCTCGCTCTTCATCGGGTGAACATCAAGGCCGGAGATCTTCTCAATGCAGATCACGCCTTCATGCTCAGCCTTGTGCGCCAGCATTGGAGGACCAGCAACGTCACCAATCGCATAAACGCCAGGAACGTTGGTGCGGCTGAAGCCGTCAGTCGCGATGCAGCCGCGGCCTGTCTTGATGCCAAGCGCTTCAAGGCCAAGGTTCTCGATGTTACCAACAACGCCAACAGCGGAGATCAGCTTCTCAGCGGTGATTTCCTGCGTCTTGCCGTCTTTGGTCTCAACAGTCGCAGTCACCTGACCGCCACCCTTAACAACCTTGGAAACCTTCGCTTCCATCACAAACTTGATGCCCTGCTTCTCCATCTGTTTTTTCGCAATCGCGGAGATTTCAGGATCTTCAACCGGCATAATGGTCGACATCATTTCAACAACGGTCACGTCAACGCCCATTGTCTTATAGAAAGATGCAAACTCGATACCGATCGCGCCGGAACCCATCACAACAATGGATTTAGGCATTTTTTCTGGAACCATCGCTTCGAAATAGGTCCAGATGTTTTCTTTGTCAGGCTCAAGACCCGGAATGACGCGCGGCTTCGCACCAGTTGCAACAATAACGTGCTTGGCGGAATAAGTGCCGTGGCCCTTCACACCCTTAGGTGTTGGGTGCTGTGGCTGCATAGCGTCTTTGGAGGAAGGCCCAACAGAGATCTCACCCGGCTTGGTGAGCTTAGCCTCACCCCAGATGATGTCGACCTTGTTCTTCTTCATCAGGAAGCCGATGCCGCCATTGAGCTGACCGGAAACACCACGGGAGCGCTTCACAACAGCAGAAGCGTCAAAGCTCACGCCTTCAGCAGAAAGACCGTAGTCTTTGCCGTGCTGCATGTAATGGTAGATCTCAGCAGAACGCAGCAGCGCTTTGGTTGGGATACAGCCCCAGTTCAGGCAGATACCGCCCATATGTTCACGCTCGACAATCGCGGTCTTGAAACCAAGCTGCGCGGAGCGGATTGCGGTTACATAGCCACCAGGACCAGAACCAATGATAATCACGTCGTAGGCGTTGCCACTCATCTCTTTAACCTCGCCAAATCGGCATCAAGGAGCTTGAGGCTCCACATAAAGGTGGGAGAACTTCGAAAAATTCTCCAAAACGTAGTCGGGCAGTTCTCCGCTGTCCTTAGCGATCAGCTTTCCTCTGCCATCACCCGCATCCAGACGGTCCAGCGTTCTTTGCGCACGGCCCAGATAGGCATCATTCATGTGTTCGGTGTGCGAGTAAGCCTCAAGTTTTGTCACCACCTTGTCCATGTCCCCCAAAAAGCTGAAGTGCCAGCTGGAAGACCTGATCAGTTGACGTCGCATAAGCCGGCTGTGCCGTGTAAGAGCTTTCCATTGCCACAAAGCAGCCTCGAGAACAGGAGAGAGGCTTTTGCTTTGATAAGCTCGCTCACGCCGCAAAGCCTGAGCACCTTTGAAAAACATCGCGCTGATCATTCGCGGGCACGAGGTAAAATCCGAGACATCGTCTTTGAAATTCAGTCTGTATCGGAAAATATCTGCGCCAAAGAATGTCAGGCTTTTACAGCTCCTGGGGTCATTTTTCGCTCTGAGCAGCGCCTCCGGCTTTGGAATTTCATCCACGTCGGAAACAACGATCAGATCTTTCACCGCAAGATCTTTAAGGCCGCGTTCTATGCAATCGCGTTGGTGGTACTCCCTCGACCAGGCGTTCTGCGGTGCCTCTGGCATGTCCTCGACAATGATATGCCGGATCTTGCTCAAAAACGGTGCAAACCGCGACTTGTTATCAGCAAAATAGAGAGGCTTTTCGTGTCCGGTAAAGGTCTTGGTGGCCTCTACAAGAATGAACTCATCCACCACATCGAAAAGTTCGCCCAAACGAATTTCCAGGGTATCGAGTTCGTTGAAAAACGTGAAGCCATCGACAACTTTGACCATATCATACGGTCTCCTTGCTCAAACGGTCTTCAGCTTACTCCACTCTATTTGCTCACACCTACCACTTGGATTTACCGGCAGAAAAGCAGGGGCTCCTGTTTCTGCCGGTAAGTCCTGATTAAACCAGCATGGACATCGGGTTTTCGATGTAGCCTTTGAAGGCCTGCAGAAGCTCTGCACCCAGCGCACCATCCACCGCGCGGTGGTCAGTGGAAAGGGTCACAGACATCACAGTCGCAGGCACGATTTCATCGCCCTTCACAACTGGACGCTTCTGACCAGCACCAACAGCAAGGATGGTTGCGTGCGGAGGATTGATCACCGCTGCAAATTCCTTGATGCCGAACATGCCAAGGTTGGAAACAGAGGTTGTTCCGCCCTGGAATTCGGTTGGAGCCAGCTTGCGCTCACGAGCACGCTTTGCCAGATCTTTCATCTCGATAGAGATGGTGGAAAGCGTTTTCTCTTCAGCGCGGCGAATGATCGGAGTGATCAGGCCACCATCGATGGAAACAGCAACACCAACGTCAGCATGCTTATGCATAACCATGCCGCTCTCAAGGTAAGATGCGTTAGCAGCTGGAATTGCTTTCAGTGCCAATGCATGCGCCTTGATGATCATGTCGTTGACAGACAGCTTGTAAGCTGGCTTGCCGTCGCCGTCCTTCGGTGCAGACGCATTGAGCTGAGCACGCAGAGCCAGCAGAGCATCCAGTTCACACTCCAGCGTCAGGTAGAAGTGTGGAACAGTCTGTTTGGATTCGGTCAAACGCTTGGCAATGATCTTACGCATGCCATCGTGAGGAACCAGCTCGTAGCTGTCTTCATCAAACAACTTCAGGGTCTGTTCATCAGATGGACCGGACGCAAGCGCAGCTTTTGGAGCCTCAGCAGCCTTCGGTGCATCCGCAGCTTTCGGAGCAGCCTCAGCCTTGCCAGTGCCAGCAGCAATCGCCGCATCAACGTCACGCTTCACAACGCGGCCATGTGGGCCGGTGCCGTTGATCAGCGCAATGTCCAGACCATTCTGTTTCGCCAGACGGCGCGCCAGAGGGGATGAGAACACGCGTTCACCAGAAGCTGCAACCGGAGCAGCAGGTGCAGGAGCTGCAACTGGTGCCGGCGCCGCTTCAGCAGCAGGTGCTGCAGGAGCCTGAGGGGCAGCAGCAGCGGCTGGTGCAGCAGGTGCTGCATCCATCGCAGAAGCGTCTTCACCCTCTTCCAGAAGGATCGCGATCGGTGCATTCACCTTCACGCCTTCAGCACCTTCAGCAACCACGATTTTACCGATGGTGCCTTCATCGACAGCTTCCACTTCCATGGTCGCTTTATCGGTTTCAATTTCTGCAATCACATCGCCTGCAGAAATCGCGTCACCTTCTTTAACCAGCCACTTGGCCAGATTGCCTTCTTCCATAGTCGGAGAAAGCGCAGGCATCAGAATATTGATTGGCATACCACTTGTCTCCCGGTTAGGCGGTGTAGGTCACAGCCTTAACAGCATCGATAACTTCCTTGGTGTTTGGCAGAGCCAGCTTCTCAAGGTTTGCTGCATATGGCATTGGAACATCTTTACCGGTCACACGCAGAACTGGCGCATCCAACCAATCGAAGGCTTCACTCTGAACCTGATAAGCAATTTCAGAGGAAACGGAACAGATCGGGAAGGCTTCTTCTACGGTCACCAGACGGCCAGTCTTACGAACGGAGGCCAGAACAGTCTCCATGTCCAGCGGACGAATGGTGCGCAGATCGATCAGCTCAACAGAAATGCCCTGCTTTGCCAGCTCATCAACAGCCTGCAGCGCGTAGGTCATGCCAATGCTCCAGGAAACCATGGTCGCATCAGTACCTTCACGAACAACCTTCGCCTTGCCGATTGGCAGAACCAGATCTTCAACATCCGGCACATCGAAGTGCTGACCGTAAAGGATCTCGTTTTCAAGGAACACAACCGGGTTCGGGTCGCGGATCGCAGCTTTCAAAAGGCCCTTCGCATCAGCAGCGGTATAAGGCTGAACAACCTTAAGGCCCGGAATGGAAGCATACCATGCAGCAAAGTCCTGAGAGTGCTGGGCACCCACACGAGCAGCCGCACCGTTTGCACCGCGGAACACCATTGGTGCACCCATCTGACCGCCAGACATGTAAAGCGTCTTGCCGGCAGAGTTGATGATGTGGTCAATCGCCTGCATTGCGAAGTTGAAGGTCATGAACTCAACGATTGGGTTCAAACCTGCCATCGCAGCGCCAACAGCAAGGCCGGTAAAGCCATGCTCGGTGATTGGAGTGTCGATCACGCGCTTTTCGCCGAACTCATCCAGGAGACCCTGAGAGATCTTATAGGCGCCCTGATACTGAGCAACTTCTTCACCCATCAGGAACACGTTCTCATTGCGGCGCATTTCTTCCGCCATCGCGTCGCGCAAAGCTTCACGAACGGTCATGCTCACCATTTTGGTGCCCGCAGGAATTTCCGGGTCAGCAGGTGCAACGCTTGTAACCGGTGCCGCAGGAGCTGCCGGTGCAGCAGGCGCGGCTGGTGCTTCAGCAGCTGCAGGAGCCGCCGGCGCAACAGGGGCAGCGCCCAGGTTGTCAGCAGCAGAGGCGTCTTCGCCCTCTTCCAGCAGAACTGCAATCGGCGCGTTCACTTTTACTTCTTCGGTGCCTTCAGCAACGAGGATCTTGCCAAGCACGCCCTCATCAACCGCTTCCACTTCCATGGTTGCTTTGTCGGTCTCGATTTCAGCAATCACGTCACCTGCAGTAACGGTGTCGCCTTCTTTCTTAAGCCACTTAGCAAGTTTGCCTTCTTCCATGGTCGGAGAAAGCGCAGGCATTAAAATTTCAACAGCCATAATGTATTATCCCGACCTTAGAGCACGATATCTGTGTAGAGCTCAGATGGATCCGGCTCAGGATCGTTCTGTGCATACTCAGCAGAAGCAGCAACAACAGCGCGCACTTCCTTATCGATAGCCTTGAGATCGTCCTCACTTGCCCATTCTTTTTCAAGAAGGCGAGCACGAACCTGTTCAATCGGGTCATGCTCAGAGCGCATCTTCTGGACTTCATCTTTACTGCGGTATTTTGCAGGGTCAGACATGGAGTGGCCACGGTAGCGGTAGGTGATCATCTCAAGGATGTAAGGACCATTGCCTTCACGGCACCATTCCATCGCATAGTCGGTCGCAGCTTTCACCGCGCGCACGTCCATACCATCAACCTGAACACCTGGAATGCCGAAGGAAGCACCGCGCTGGCTAAGGTCTGTCGTGGAAGAAGCACGTTCAATGGAGGTACCCATGCCGTACTTGTTGTTCTCAATGACGTAGATCACTGGCAGGTTCCAAAGCTTCGCCATGTTGAAGCTCTCGTAAACCTGACCCTGGTTGGCAGCACCATCGCCGAAGAACGCCATGGAAACTTTGCCGTTCTCTTTATAACGGTTCGCAAACGCAAGACCGGTACCAAGTGAAACCTGAGCACCCACGATGCCGTGTCCGCCATAGAACTCCTGTTCTTTGGAGAACATGTGCATGGAACCGCCCTTACCTTTGGACAGACCACCCTGACGACCAGTCAGTTCGGCCATCACGCCGTTCGGGTCCATGCCGCAAGCGAGCATGTGAGCATGGTCACGGTAAGAAGTGACCATCTGATCACCTTTTTCCTTGGCCATCTCCATTCCAACGACAACAGCTTCCTGGCCGATGTAAAGGTGACAGAAGCCACCGATCAGACCCATACCGTAAAGCTGACCCGCCTTTTCTTCGAAGCGACGGATAAAAAGCATTTCGCGATAAGCGTTTAGCTCTTCATCTTTGGAGAATTCTACTAGTGCAGGTACGTTTTTCATCGCACCGCGGGCTTTGGTAGCACTTTTAGCGCGACCGCCTGAAGACTTGGATTGAGTTCCAGCCATGAGCCTCGTCTCTTTGTGACGTGAATTGGTGAAAGCACACTATCTCCCATAGCGCTGAATGCCAATATGAGCAGAAACACTTGGGGATTTATCTAAGATGTTGATTTTACTGATATTTTCAAGTTAACTCAAATTAGGTTAATTCAATCAAATCAACCCAATTCAAGTTAATACACGCTGATGTTTCAGTTGCGCATGATTGCAACTTCATTCACGTGCGCCAGATTTAGGGAAGCGCGAGCCCGCTCATCCACCATGTCTGGATCAAGGCTCTCCGGGTCAAGCAACATGACACGGCGTTGTAATTGCAGGCGTTCTTCCCGCAACTCATCAAGCTCAAGTTCAAGAGCAAGAATCTCATGCTCAATCTGTGGTCGGCCCACAAGACCCAGCTTACCGTTGAGCGCATGAAATGCAAAGTAGCACAGCGCACCAATGGCAATTCCTGGCACAAGGAAATTCTTTAGATAGGAGTGTTTCCGCTGACGTGTGGTAGCTAGCACTGATTGACCTACTCATTACAAAAATGGTCACATGCCCGCACTATTTCACAACGCCCTTAACCAAGAGTTTCCGAAAACCCGGAAATCTTCTTAATTCGCAAAAACCTTTCATGTAATCGCTAAAAAACGCAAATGAACGCACATAGCAACGCAAGGCTGGGGTTTGTGTGAAACCCCAGCAAATGAGCCAATCAGGAAGGAAAATCAGGCGTTTTCCGCCAGCCGTGAGAGTTTAATCAACACAGCAGCGGTGCCCTTCAACCGGTCATCCGCAGACGGCCAGTCACGGGTCAACACCACTTTCTGATCCGGGCGGATCTTGGCGAGGATAGTTTGTTCCGCGATGTAGGATACCAGCCCCGCCGGATTGTTGAACTCGCCATTGCGGAAGGCAATCACGATGCCCTTCGGCCCAGCGTCAATCTTTTCAACGTTCGCTTTGCGGCACAGCCCCTTGATGTAGACAATCTTCAGAAGGTGTTGAACTTCCTCAGGAAGTGGCCCGAAGCGGTCAATCATCTCGGCCCCAAAGCCATCGATGTCTTCAAGCTCCATAAGGTCCGCCAGGCGGCGATAAAGCTCAAGCCGCAACTGAAGGTCCGGCACATACGTATCGGGGATAAGAACAGGCGTACCGATGGCAATTTGCGGAGACCACTTGTCCTCCTGGAAGTCCTCACCGCCAGATTTCAGCTGCGCAACCGCCTCCTCCAACATCTGCTGGTAAAGCTCAAACCCAACCTCTTTAATATGCCCGGACTGCTCTTCCCCAAGCAAATTACCCGCTCCGCGAATATCCAGATCATGTGATGCCAACTGGAAGCCAGCGCCCAAATTCTCAAGGCTTTGCAAGACTTTAAGGCGGCGTTCAGCCGTAGGTGTCAGCGTCTTGTTGGCGGGAACAGTAAACAAAGCATAAGCCCGCGTCTTGGAACGCCCCACGCGCCCACGGATCTGATAGAGCTGCGCCAGACCAAACATGTCTGAGCGGTGCACAATCAAAGTGTTCGCGTTTGGTATGTCCAACCCGGACTCCACAATTGTGGTCGCCAACAGCACATCAAACTTGCCCTCATAGAAGGCGTTCATGATGTCATCCAGCTCCCCGGCAGGCATCTGCCCATGCGCAGAAACCACTTTAACTTCAGGCACATTCTCTTCCAGGAACGCCCTCACCTCGGCAAGATCAGACACGCGCGGACACACATAAAAGCTCTGCCCCCCGCGATAGTGCTCGCGCAGCAAGCTCTCGCGGATAACCATCGGGTCAAACGGGGATATAAACGAGCGTACAGCCAAACGGTCCACTGGCGGTGTCGCAATAAGGGAAAGCTCCCGAACGCCCGTCAGTGCCAATTGTAGGGTACGAGGAATCGGGGTCGCAGAGAGGGTCAGAACGTGAACATCACTTTTCAGCTCTTTCAACCGTTCTTTATGCTTCACCCCAAAATGCTGTTCTTCATCGATAATGAGAAGACCCAGATCCCTGAAACCAATAGCTTTTCCCAGAAGTGCATGCGTTCCAATGACGACATCGACAGAGCCTTCTTTCAGCCCCTTCTTGGTCTCACTAAGCTCCTTACCGGGGACAAGTCGCGAAGCTTGGCGCACTTCAATCGGCAATCCATTAAAACGATCGGCAAAAGTCCGGTAATGCTGGCGCGCCAGCAACGTGGTCGGAACCACAATCGCCACCTGCCTCCCAGACATCGCCGCCAAAAACGCAGCTCTTAGAGCAACTTCCGTCTTACCAAAGCCCACATCACCACAGATAAGCCGGTCCATCGGACGCCCTGATGCCATGTCATCAAACACCGATTCAATGGCACTCATCTGATCATCGGTCTCATCATAAACAAACCGCGCAGAAAACTCGTCATAAGCCCCTTCAGGAGCCGTAATCGCAGGAGCAGTTCGTAACGCACGTTCTGCCGCAATCTTAATCAAGCCATCGGCAATCTCAAGAATGCGCTTCTTCATCTTGGCTTTACGGGCCTGCCATGCCCCGCCGCCAAGCTTATCTAACTGAACTTCCTGATCTTCTGAACCGTAGCGCGTCAGTAGCTCAATGTTCTCGACAGGAAGGTAAAGCTTGTCCGACCCTGCATATTGCAGCTCAAGACAGTCATGCGGCGCCCCAACAGCCTCAATGGTCTTCAGCCCGATAAACCGGCCAATACCATGCTCCACATGCACAACAAGATCACCGGGGGCCAGAGCAGAGGCCTCAGTAAGAAAATTCGCCCCTTTGGACTTGCGCCGACGCTGACGCACCAGACGGTCACCGAGGATATCCTGCTCCCCGATGAAGGCCAGATCATCAATCTCAAAGCCATGTTCCAGCCCAAGAAGGATCAATGCCGTCAGCCCAGCGGGGACCTTACCCAGCTCAGCAGAATTGCCCGCATATCCGGTCCGGTCCAGCCCATGATCGCTCAGAACCTGGGTTAACCGTTCCCGAGAACCCTCACTCCAGCAAGAAAGAACCGCCCTCTTCCCATCCTTGGCAAGAGTTGACACATGCTTGGATAGCGCATCAAAAATGTTTACATCACCCGCAGCACGTTCAGCCGCAAAGTTACGTCCCTGACGCCCCCCCATATCAATCGCAGTCTTGCCCGTGCCCGGAGGCATAGCGAACGGGGATAACTGCGCGGAGGCTCTGTCTGCCACAAATGTGCTGAACTGCGTTTCCTGAAGATAAATAGCAACTGGCGGAATAGGCTTATACGGCACACCAGAGGAAAGCGCTTTGTTGTTGAGCCCGTCCTGACGCGCACCAAAATGCTCTTCAATCTGCTCAAGGCGTTCCTTGATCATGTCCTCAGCACTGGCATCCAGCACAACTGGCGTTTCACCAATATAATCAAATAGGGTAGACAGGTTATCATGGAACAGAGGCAACCAATGCTCCATCCCCGCATAACGCCGTCCCTCACTGATGGACTGATAGAGAACATCCTCAGGCCCAGCGGCCCCAAAAGCAGTCACATAGTTACGGCGGAACCGCGAAATCGTTTCAGGATCAAGAATGATCTCGCTCATAGGAACAAGCGTTAGACCCTTCTTCTGGGCCAGCGTTCTCTGACTATCCGTATCAAAGGAACGAATGGACTCCAGCGTATCCCCGAAGAAGTCCAGACGCACAGGCTCTTTGGTTGCCGGAGAAAACAGGTCAATAATGCCGCCGCGCACCGCATATTCCCCGGTTTCACGCACTGTTGGCGTGCGGGCAAAGCCGTTGACTTCCAGCCACTTAACGATCTTGTCAGGGTTGATACGGTTGCCCGGCATAAACGAGAGAATATGGTTGGCAGTCCATTCACGAACAGGCATCCGCTGCAAAGCCGCGTTCACTGTTGTGATCAGAACAAACTTTTTTTTCTTCGGCAGTCCCTTTGCCAACCGAAGCAACGTCAGCAATCTGCGCGCAACAATCGCTCCATGAGGCGAAACACGGTCATACGGCAAGCAATCCCATGCAGGCAGCTGAAGCACTTCCACATCAGGCGCAAAGAACCCCAGAGCCTCTGTCAGCGCCGCCATACGGGTTGCATCCCGCGCAACATAAGTCAGCGCAAGGCCGCCCTCCTCAACTTCAGCAAGCACCTTTGAAAGCACGTAGGATTCTGCTCCATCAGGAACGGAAGCAAGCGTGATGTTTTCACTTTTTTTGAGCAAACTTTCAAACACGGGAGGGGCAACCTTATTATTTCAAATCGTCGGCGGGCAATAACAGACATCTGATCTACAGCCAATCAGATACAACAGCGCAATCAGCTTCCAGCCTTGTCCTTGTAGTAATCGAGGATCTTGCGAAACAGATCTGTGTTCGCTTCATCGGGGACTGGTTTCGTGCCAATAAACCATGAGAAGAGATCCTGATCATGATGCTGCAAAAACACTTCCAGCTCATCCAACTCTTCATCACTCATCTGAACAATATGCTTTTCAACGTAGCCGCCAAGCATGATGTCCATTTCCTTCATGCCACGATGGTGACAGCGGAAAATGATACGTTTACGGCGGTTATCCAGCCCGGTGTTCTCGTTTTGATCTTCGCTCTGCGCACTCTGATCCATCGTCGTTTCCTTAGAAGGTCGCTGATCCTTGTCACTATCTGCAAATAGATAGGGCCAAAATGTTTCGCCTGTATACAACCCTTATTTTCATCTGTCAGTGTTTTCTTAAGGGCGTTGCACAAATCACAGGAACATGGCACAGATCAGATCTGCTGTTCACGTTCTGGTCTATATGGTATGCGCCCTACTCGCCTTGATCCTCTTTTCGCTTCGGTCACCAAACTTCCGGGTATCGGCCCCAAGATTGCAAAGACCATAACAAACCTGCTTGTCGGCAGCCCGGACCGCGACGCCCGCATTTCCGATCTGCTCTTCCATGTTCCGGTAAATGTTATCGACCGACGCTTGCGCCCAGGTGTCTCCGGCTCCCCCGAAGGGGAAATCGTGACGCTTGTGCTCCACATAGACCAGCACCGCGCACCTCCACGCGGCAGCCGTGCTCCCTATAAGGTTCTCGCGCATGATGAAACCGGAGCCATTGAGCTGGTATTCTTCCACGCACGCGGCGATTTTTTGCATCGCACGCTGCCCGAGGGCGAGAAGCGCATCGTCTCTGGCAAGGTCGAATGGTTTAACGACCGCGCCCAAATGGTGCACCCAGATCACATGGTCTCTGAGGAAGAAGCTGAAAATCTGCCACTCGTAGAGCCAGTTTACCCAATGACAGCGGGCCTTGCCTCCAAAACGCTCCAACGTGCAATGGGCACCGCTCTTGAATTTCTCCCGCAAATGCCTGAGTGGCAAAATCAGCCCTTCATAGAACAACGCGATTTCCCGCCGTTTGATGTTGCCTTGCGGTCCATACATAAACCAGAAGATGCCAGAGATCTGGCACCAGAAGGCAAAGCCCGCGAACGCCTCGCTTACGATGAGTTTCTGGCAAACCAGCTAGCCCTTGCTCTTGTACGCAACTCTCTGCGCCACATGGGTGGTAAAGCCCGCAAAGGAGACGGCACGTTACGCCGAAAGATCCTTGCAGCACTCCCGTTCGAACTCACAGACGGTCAGGAAGAGGCACTGAAAGAGATCTTCGCGGATCTGGAAGAACCAACCCGCATGCTGAGACTACTACAGGGCGATGTTGGCTCAGGTAAAACGGTCGTCGGCCTCCTGGCAATGGCAGCAGTTATCGAGACAGGCGCTCAAGCCGCTATGATGGCCCCAACAGACATTCTGGCCCGCCAGCACTACGCCTCCATGAAACCCCTCTGCGATGCAGCAGGCATCCGCACTGCCGTTTTGTCAGGTAAAGACACTGCCAAAACAAAACGTAAGATTGGAGAAGCGCTGGAAGCTGGTGAAATCGACCTTATCGTCGGCACCCATGCGCTCTTCCAGTCAACGGTCAACTTCCAAGACCTTGGCATCACCATCGTAGACGAGCAACACCGCTTTGGTGTCCACCAGCGACTAGCTCTGTCCTCCAAAGGCGCCCACGTGGATGTGCTTGTGATGACAGCAACACCAATCCCACGCACGCTGGTCCTCTCTTACTTCGGCGATATGGACGTCTCCCGCCTGACCGACAAGCCAAAAGGCCGTCAGGAAATCAAAACAGTCTCCATATCCCTGGATCGCATTGGTGAAATTGTTGACCGCCTGAAAGTCATGATTACACAGGGACAGAAGATTTATTGGGTCTGCCCTCTGGTGGAAGAGTCTGAAAAGATCGATCTTGCCGCTGCCGAAGAGCGCTTCAACGACCTGCAGAACGCACTCGGCCCGGTTGTCGCTCTTGTACATGGACGTCAGAAGGCCGATGAAAAACAAGCCGCCATGGATGCCTTCAAAAATGGTGACGCGCGCGTACTTGTGGCAACCACTGTGATCGAAGTTGGCGTTGACGTCCCGGACGCAACCATCATCGTGATTGAACACGCCGAACGCTTCGGTCTTGCGCAGCTACATCAGCTCAGAGGACGCGTTGGCCGTGGAAGTCTAGCCTCTTCATGCCTGCTCCTCTTCAAAGCCCCTCTTAATGAGACGGCAGCGTCCCGCCTCAACATCCTGCGCCAAACCAATGACGGCTTTCTCATTGCAGAGGAAGATCTGCGCCTGCGCGGCGAAGGTGAGCTCCTGGGCACTCGTCAGTCCGGTACACCGGGCTTCCGGCTCGCCTCCATTGAAGACCATGCGGATTTGATGGAGATCGCTCGTGATGATGCAAAGCTTATTCTGGCAACAGATCCTGAGCTTGAATCAAAAAGAGGCGACGCCTTGCGCCACCTCCTGTATCTCTTCGCCAGAGACGAAGCTATCAAACTGCTTAGAGCGGGCTAATCTATTCAGCTGCGACGGTCTCGGGACCATCACCGCCTTTGCCAGCTTTCTTACGTTGATGTGCCTCAACAGCCTTTTTATCCTCGCCCTCTAAAAGCTTCGGGTACTCTGGGCTGACAAGACCAGCTGAAATCACCAGCTTTGCGGCATCTTCAACGCTCATAGAAAGCTCGATGATGTCATCGCGCGGCACAAACAGCAAAAAGCCTGAAGTCGGGTTCGGGGTAGTCGGCAAGAAGACAGAAACCGTATCCGCTTGTTCTTCCAGATGCGCGGCAACTTCACCCTTGGTGTCCGTGGCTAGAAACACAATCGCCCACAAACCTTTGCGCGGATACTCCACCAGCCCTGCTTTGGTAAAGTTACGCCCGCTATCATTTAAAACAGTCTCAAAAATCTGTTTCAACGCGGAATATAGGTTACGCACCAACGGCATGCGACCAAGAATGGACTCGCCAACGCTGATAAGCGAACGCCCTGCAATGTTAGCTGTCAGGAAGCCGATCACTGTGATTGCGAGCAGCGCCGCAAACAAACCAAAACCTGGAACTTCCACCGGCAGATAATTATCTGGATTGTATATGGATGGCAGGAAGGGCTTCACCCAACCATCAATCAATTGGATCAAGGACCAACTCAGGTAAAGCGTAATGCCAACCGGGCCTGTAATCACAAGGCCAGTAAAGAAATAGTTCCGCAGCCGCGTCATAAACCCAACGCGCTTCGGCTTTTTATCCCCGTCAGATCCCATCGGCCAAACTTTCATAATTCGGGAACCTTCCGCTTTATATCAGCGACAAGGCGCAGGTATATCCGTGCTTCTTTACGAACTAGTGTATTTTGTCGGTTTTGCAAGTTCCTCTTGAAAAAGAATTCATGCATCTCATCTAAGAGGGTGGATATGTTAGCCATGGTCGCCGGTTGATGCGCCAATAGCCAAACTCCCACTATTGTCAGCACTCACCAACACGGCGTATAAGGCATATCATGCTTGCCGGAAGTGGAGCTCTCTGTGAAGAAGCTATTCTATATGACGCTTGGATTAGCCCTTGTGGCCACAGGGATTGTTGGCATCTTTTTGCCATTGCTGCCGACAACGATTTTCTTCATCCTTGCAGCAGGTTGCTTTGCAAAGTCCAACCCGCGCCTGGAAAACTGGATCCTGACACATCCAAAGATCGGACCAAGTGTCATCCAGTGGCAGGAACATAAAGTCATTCCCAAAAGAGCAAAGTTTTTTGCCTTCACAGGCCTTATCTTTGGCTACCTGATGTTCCTGAAAATGTCTCACCCAACAATCCTGCTCGCCGTAGCAGTCGCCCTCATGATGTGCGCCATAGCCGCCTACATAGCCAGCCGCCCCTCCAAACCCCTGGCCACTTGAAAGCCTCGACCTCAGCCTCGTAGAAGAGGTTCTGAAACCACATCTCCTAAACCCAAAAACACGGAACAATAAATCCCGCGCTTTTGTAGGAACGTTTATGGCGCAATAGACCATAACTACACCTTCAGGTATCTCCATAATAAGTTGATGCTGGCTGTCGGGAGAATATGCTGAGTACCTTAGCTGGCAATCACTCACAGACCATTGTTGTCGACTTGAGTATCCCACTTGATCAGCCCAGCGGCTAGCGACCATTGAACAAGGGACTTCTCAAGTGTGACATTTCACATGGAGAGTATACCTACCATTAATCTCGCTTTTCCCCCTGATAATGCAAACAAAATCGTGTTGCGTGGTACTCAGTCTGCTAACTCCATCTCCCTCGTGATCTGATGAGGTGCTGCGGCGGCTGGTTGAGTGCCTAAAACAGTCACGCGTTCGCCAAAGCGCGAGTATGGGTAGTAATCCCAGACTGCACGATGCTGCGTGCAGCGATTATCCCAAAATACCAATGTGCCCGGTTCCCACCGTATACGGCAATTCAATGCCTGCTCGCGTTCAACGAGTTGAAAGAGCATGCTCAAAATGGCATCACTCTCATCCTCGGATAAACTTGGGATATGCGTTGTAAAACCTGAGTTTACAAAAAGCATTGGCTTGCCTGTCTCAGGGTGCTTCGCAACTATTGGGTGCTCAGTTTTAGGTAGCCCTTCTGGTGGCGTAAAGCCCTTCCAAGGCACGGCTCCATCGTGAACTGCGGTGAGCCCAAGTAAGAACTCTTTCATCACAGGCGACAGCATCTCATAAGCCAGATGCATGTTCGCGAACAAGGTATCCCCACCGCATCCAAGCTCGGGTGTCTCATGCATGTACAACATCGAGCTATGCGAAGGGGCAGGATCAGCTGTGCCATCTGTATGCCAAACCTCTCCTGCTACAAATCGAGATTTCTTACCGGCACGGATTAAGACAATCTCTGGATCATCACCATCAATATCACTCAGTGGAAGAGCACGCAGTGTACCAAACTGCCGAGCAAATTCCTTCTGTTGGTCTTTGGTGAGTTTTTGATTGCGGAACACCAGGACGTGGTTTTCAAGAAAGGCACGGTGGATCTCAGCAAACTGCTCTTTGCTTACGCCTTCAGATAAATTTACTCCACAAACTTCAGCGCCAATGACCGGTGTAAGGCGGTCCAGCTGAATATGCCGGTAGGTTTCTCGAGGCGCTGCCGCAATACTTTCAATAGCTGTCAGAGCATGTTCGTGCATGAAGTTCTCTCCCTGGAAAATAGTTAAGCAATAGTTTGGAGGTCTCTAACGAGGCGTAGCAAAGCTTCACAGTAACGCCTCTCCAATTCACCAAATGCATGAGCACACGCAAAGGCATAGGCCGAAGCTTTAAACAGGCTGAGGAGAGCAGTCGTATCTGCCCCCTGCAGCGAGCCATCAGTAAACAGTTTGGCGTTTATGTTGGAATGAACTTGCGCATTTGCCCGAGCAAACGCCCTTGTGTTGGCTTCGCTGTTTAAAGTGCCATAATAATCAGCATAAGCTTCCGCAGAGCCAAACTCGCTCTCGATCATATCTTTATTGCCCGCGGCAAACTCAAGCGCACTGGAGTGTGAAACGCGGTAGGTTTTCTCCGCAACGAACGCAAGGCGAAACAGGACTAAGTAAGCATCTTCTAACGCGTCGAGCCAATGCTCTAAAACTGGCATATCCCCTATCGCTGCTTTGCCATGCAAATCTTTGAGGCATTCCAGCTCACGGGTGCTCTCCCCACGCATCTGTGCTGCTTCAACTCCAAGCACCAGGACTGTTCGCCCCATGTACGCATGGAGTCTCTGAACCGTACCATCGGTCAACAAAGACACGATACAACTCGCCAGATCAGCCTCAATGTGTATTTGCTCCAAATCACGCACCAACATGAGCTGATATCCTCTGACTGGAAAACGCATTCAAAATAGCCTGACCAAATGCAGTATTCCCGTGAATTGGGTCATTTTCCTGCGAGAAGTCTTCGTTCTGTAATTTATCGAAACCCGTAGTACCATCGCGAACGTCCAGAACCGGAAGGCCCAAGCGTTCTGCTTCTGCAATCATCACGTTTTGCGTTGCCTGGAAAACACTTGGCTCTGAAGTCTCAGGTACTTTCTGGGGAGGAAGAACGGCAATCACCTCAACTCCCATTTTGAGAACGGTGCGGTAGAAATCCAAAGCGCCCTGTACCATGGCACAGATAAGGCCATGAAACAGAGGGCCTTCCAGAAAGGCTGATGGCAGCGTTCCGTCAACCTCCCTGTATATCTCCCAGTTTTCAGTGGTTGCGTAAAAATGCAGCGCAAAGCCGAAAGTGCAGAGCAGTGGAACCTTTACATTCTGCAGCGAATTTGCATCGAGTTCCTCCAGAAAAGACCGATACATTTCATTGGCATAGCCACTTCGAAAAACTGGATCTTCGTTATTCCAGTCAACAAAAGGAGCTGTGAACTCGCGCCCTGCCCCGATAGGACCACCAACGAACGGGATCCCAGCTTCTTTGGCCGCACGCCCAATTGCGCCAGCGTGGGAGTCTCCTAACAACAAGAACTGAATGTCATTTGTAATAGTCGAGTAGTTCTTCTTCACAGATGATATCCTCAGTTGGCAGGAGTGATTGCGTGCTGACGTCTGAATGGCCTTGCTGCATCTGATCAGCAGAAGAAATGCCATTAAAGAAATGACCCATTACAAATCGGACGCCAGTTGGTGTGATCGTGCGCTTGTTGGGGTTGTAAAACACTCCATTCATGGGAGGAGAAGCAACCAGTTCGTAAGAGGGAAAGTACTCGACGTTCTTATTGGAGGCTTCCAACTGCCCTGCCACAGCTCTCAGAACAGACTTGGTATAGGTGGAGGCTGTTAGCACATGATGCGTCGTGAATGTCGCCGTGACCGGAACCGGTGAAACGGTAAACACCAGACGCAGGTTGGGATTGTGTCTTCCTATAAGATCGATACATTTTTGAAAATCAGAGAGTATTTCTGCAAAGGCAAAATTATGCGCTTTATGCAATCTTTCATCAAATCGGCCTTTCACTGTGCCAGGGCACATGGGATAGACAACATCTGTTGCCGTATTGAGCCAGGCCTCTGTCAAACCCATAGTGAACACGAACAGATCAGCAGAGCTTACTGCTTTGCGAATAGCTGCAAGGGTGTCTTCACGTGATGCCCACATGGCTTGAGGGCTTTCAAAGCCATCTGGGGAAATATTGGGCCGGAATGGATCGAAGTACCGTTCTCCATTATTCCAAGTCTCTTTAGACTGGGGGACTTCATCAAAAGCCCATTGGAGCCATTGCAACAACAAACGTGCAGTATAGATGTTTCCTGTTCTGAATGAGAAAACGCCATAGTTGTGATCAAGGGCTTCCCGAGCGCTTAAACCGTCAGGTGCTTGCTCTGCATTGTACCAGTTCATCCCTCGCCGCTGCAGTTCTTTGCCCATGTTCTGAGAGAAACAAGACCCGGCAGTTATTATAGCCGCATCTTTCTGTATCTGAAACTTCGGGGTCCAGACCTGCGAGATCGAGAAATAGTCTCGCTCTGCGACCGATGGGCGCCAGAATTTGTTGGCAGCCAGCGAACTGTACGGGTTCATTTCACACCACTCCTCACATGAGATGGGTCAGCGGTTCAGCTGGCCTGCTCCGCAATTTCTTCTCTTTGTCTGGTTGCACTGAGCAGCCGGAAACCCAGGTAAGCAACCGGTACGCACATTATCGCAGATGTGAGGAACAATGGCCCTCCGCCGATGTGTTCAATCACCATTGCTGCAGCAAATGGCACCGCAGCAGCGCCCGCATTGGAAAGCATATAAAGGCCCATATAGCTGTTCCTGAGACGCACAGGAGCGGTGCGATCCACCACTGTGGCAAACAAAGGCATGGCGATAATTTCCGCCAATGTCGCAAGTGCTATCGCAACAAGCCACAGCTCCCTTATTTCAGAGCGATTGGAAGCAATCACCAGCAGACCAAGCATCAGGAAAAAGAAAGCAGCCAGAATGGCCTTGTGTTCTTCAAGCTCAACCAGCCACTTCATCAAGAACAGATGGACGATCAAAACGACGCTCGTGTTGGTAACGTTGATCGAGGCAATAATCCCATTGATGTCAGGCGTTTCGAGAGACATCAGGAAAAATGTGAGGGGCTCATCTATTTGTGCGTACAGGATGACCAGGAAGAAATTTGAGATAAACAGTGTCAGAAAAAGACGATCCACTACGGCTGTTTTTAACAGTGTCGAAACCGGCATTTCCTCCCTGTCTGAGACAATAACGCTTGGCGCGACACTTTTCATTATGCAGAGCACGAGAACAGCGTACGCCACCGCACCTGCCAGAAAAGCGAAGTTTGAGTTTTGGTTTGCAAACCATAGCCCGCACAAAGGCCCTAACGCACCTGCTATATTGACCAGATAGTAACGTATGTGAAACAGCAGTGGTCGGTCTTCATCCTTCGTTGCGCAATCCCCCAATGCAGATCGTAAAAGCGGCTCGAGTGCACCATTGGCAACGGACATGCCCACGATGACCACAAAATAGATCTGCTCGTCCCTGCCAAACGCCAGAACGCAATAGAGCCCTAAGATGCTTAAAGCACTGATCAGCATGATCGCGCGACGATTCAACTTGTCCGCTATAATCCCACTTACAGGCGAAGCAATAAGCGCAGCAAACGCCGACAGCGAAAAAACCACCCCAAGTTCGGCAATAGAGGTTCCGAAGTTTCGTGCCATGAGTACCGCGAAGAAAGGCCAGATCATGAACGATGCAAAGCGTGCGCAAAAGGTGCCAACCAGGATAGTTTTTGCTGGTCTCGGAAGTACCCAGAACTGACGCAGAAATGATTGCCGGTGACTTGGTACGGGCATGAACATAAAACCTGCTCGTTAATGAAGACGTTCGGCGCGGAAATTGCGCAGCGAATTAGTTGTAATAGAAAACTTCACAATTATTACTCGACCAGCCCCCTAGCTTGTCGATCATAACAATAATGAGATGCTCTCCCTCAAATATGAGTGGTTCATTTGTTTCCCCAGCACGCTAACAAGATGCCTTCAGATTCGAATTATAACTTGACTTTGTGATATATTAGAAAGAAAGTTTGAGCAATTAAAAATTTAATACCCGAGGCCTCAATGAATAAAATTCACCTTTACTTCCCTGAATCCGACCTAAACGGACGTGTGGACTGAGAGTAAGTACAAATAACTCTCAGTAATATAAATTTTTATTCAATTACACAATCAATGATAGTTGTTTCATGGAAGAAACCATTCCTCGCAACCAGGTTACGATGAACCCAGGTGACCTAGCCAATGTCGTGTCGCACATAGAACAAGTTGCGACGAAAAATGCTTCAAATCCAGCCTTAGTGGGGGATGGAAAGACTATCAGTTACCGCGAAATGCTTGGCGCAACAGCCCAACTTGCAAGCGTTCTGCAATCCAACGCGGTTGGGCCCGAAGTTACTGTTGCAGTGTGTATGCCTCGCACTCCAGAAGCCATAATAGCGTTGCTTGCCATTCATAAAGCTGGAGGAGTTTATGTCCCGCTGGACAATACTCTCCCACGCAAACGGCTTGAGTTCATGCTTAAGGACAGCAAGGCCAGTGTCGTTGTGTGCACTGACGAAACAGCGTCTCTTGTGAAGGAGTTATCTGCCGAGATACCGAACTCATTGCAGATCATTAATTATTCTAAGCTGGATCCAACTCCCTTCACTAGCAGCACAAGCCAATCGGTTAAACCAGATCAGCTTGCTTACATCATCTACACTTCAGGCTCTACGGGACAGCCCAAGGGTGTCATGATTGAGCATCGTGGTCTGCTAAATCTAGCCTTGGAGCAAGCGCGCTGTTTTGGTTTGGATGAGAGCTCTCGCGTCCTTCAATTCGCATCTTTAGGTTTTGATGCTTCAATATCTGAACTTCTGGTGAGTTTGTGCTGTGGAGCTCAGCTTCATTTTGCACCCGACGGCACGCTGTTAGCCGGAGATGCATTGAAGCACATTGTTAAAGACAGAAGTATTTCTCATCTAACAGTGCCTCCTTCTCTTGCCAGTCGCATGGACCCGTTGGATTACTCGAGCTTAAAGACAGTGGTGGTCGCGGGCGAGGCAATGCCGTGGTCACTCGTGGAACGCTGGTCCGGGCACGTTAACCTGATAAATGCATACGGTCCGACTGAAAACACTGTATGCGCAACACTTTACAAGAGCAGCGGTGAGACTGGTAGTTCGGATACGGTTCCGATAGGCAAGCCGATCTCAAACGTTGATGTCCATGTTCTCGATGATGATCTGAAACAAGTGAAAGATGGTGGGGTCGGCACCCTGTGGTTGGGCGGTATCGGGTTAGCCCGTGGATACAAGAACCAGCCAGATCTTACTGCGAAAGTATTCCGTTCCGTCCCCGGCATTGCAACTGGTCGGCTCTATAACACAGGAGACCGCGCGCGACGACTTGCAGATGGAACGCTGGAGTTCCTCGGTCGTCTGGATGAGCAGGTCAAGGTGCGTGGCTATCGTGTTGAATTGCAGGAAGTTGAGAAGTGTTTTTCTAAGCTTGAGTGCATAGAGCACGCTCATGTTACCGCGACAACAGCTTACTCAAAGGACCCGGAAATCCTCGCTTATTTCACTTCGCGAGATGGTGCTTTTGTCCCTGGGGTAGACGAGTTTAAAACGAACCTCTCCGCCTTCTTGCCAAACTATATGGTACCGAGCGCGTTTATTCACCTCGATGAGTTCCCTCTAAATGTAAATGGCAAGATAGATCGAAAAGCGCTTCCAGCTCCTGACAGATATGCCCGCGGCGCGCAGTCAAATGAGCTTCCAAACACAGAAACGCAGCAGATCCTCGCTGGTTTTTGGAAAGATTTGCTCCACTTCGAAACGGTCTTTTGTAATGACACACTTCAAACTCTGGGAGGCTCTTCCCTTGATGCTGTTCAGTTTCTCACGCGGTGCCGTGAACGGTTTGGTCCAGTCCTCTCACTAGAAGACGTATTTACCGGAAAGAAACTCAGCGAACTCGCGGCAAAAATCCAAACTTCAGAAGAACCAGACAGATCCGAGAGGTCTTTGACTGATTATGATCTGGAAAGAACCACCTTCCCCGTTTCTCATCAACAAAACGGAGTGTGGTTACTGGAAAAACTAACGCCGGGCTCTCTTGCATACAACGCTCAATGCCTGATCCGGATGCAGGGCAAAGTAGATGCATCCGCGTTACAGTCAGCATTGGACCTGCTTGTCGAGCGTCATGAGATTTTTCGCACCACGTTTCACGAAGATACTTCTGGTACGACCTGTCAGAAAGTTCATCAACCTGTGCCGGCCCAATTGGACCGAGTGGACCTGAAGACCTCAATGGATAGTCCAGAGCTCTGGCGGGCTGTTGATCGTGAGGTCTCAAAACCCTTTGACACCAGCCGCTTGCCGTTGGCTCGTTGGGTCTTGTTCAAGCTTGATGATGGCTCCTCCGCTCTCTTGCACATTGAACATCACCTTGTTCATGACGGTTGGAGCGCGAATATCTTTCTTTCAGAGTTTCTGGAGGCTTATGAGTCTTTCGCAGATGGAGCATTGCCCAATCTCGCGCCTGTCCCTGCCCAGTACCGGCATTATGTTGGATGGCAGCAGAGTAAAGATGCAGAAAAAACCTATGAAAAACAGCTGATCTATTGGAAAGAACAGCTCTCAGGCGCCAACTTTACTCTCGCTCTCCCAACAGATGCCTCACGCCCTGAAACGATGTCGTTCAAAGGCAAACAGTCCCGTTTGGAACTAGCAGGGACGCTGCTTCAAGAACTGGAAGCCTACTGCAAGGCCAGTGGTCACACAGATTATACTGTGCTTCTCGGTGTCTTCCATCTTCTACTCTCCCGCTACACAGGTCAAAAAGATCTACTCACAGGCAGCGCCGTCGCAAACCGGAAAACCAGCTTTTCAGAACATATGCTGGGCATGTTTGTGAACAGTGTCGTTATTCGCTCTGATCTGACTAACAACCCAAGTTTTTCGGAGTATCTGAACCGACTGCGAAGCACACTCTCCAACGCTTATGACAATGAAGAAGTGCCGTTTGAACGAGTTGTCCGAGCGCTGCAGCCTGAACGGGACCTTTCCAGAAACCCCATTTTCCAAGTTGGTTTTAGTTACCACAACTCAAAGGTACCAGAGCTTGCGCGAGATGATCTGAACGTCTCGCTGTACGAAGCCTACAGCAACAACTCTGCCAAATTTGATATTGAGGTGGTCATTCTACCCCGTTCCTCTGACAGCTCTGATATCCCGGCGCTGACTCTTTTGTGGAACTATGCGACAGACCTCTTTCAGCCTCAAACCATAGAACGCATGCAGGAAAATTTCTTCGCATTGCTGGAGCAGTGTTTATCTGAGCCGAGCCTGTCAGTTGCCAGTTTCAGCGCAGTTTGCGAAGAAGAACGAAATCATCTGCTCTCGCTCAGCGCGCCTACCCAACCGACCAAGACCAGTGCACCAAGTCCGGTCGTTCATAGACTGGAACAGCTCGCAAAATCCCAGCCTCAGCACACCGCGATCCTTCAGGATGAAACATCCCTTTCCTACGGCGAGTTAGAAAAGCAAGCGTCATGCTTGGCCATGAAGCTACGTGTTCATGGTGTAGGTAAAGAGAAGCTGGTCGGCGTTTGTATGGAACGAAACGCCGATTTGATCGTGGCACTGCTGGCAATCTGGAAAGCTGGTGGAGCATATCTTCCAATCGATCCCGCACTGCCAGAAGCGCGGAAGGCCTTTATTCTCCAGGACAGTGCGCCAGATTTGATCTTATGCTGCCGTGCAACGCACCAATCTCTTGCAAGTTTGCCAGACAATCAAAATCTCTATGTTTTTGAAGATCTTGCAGAAACCACAGACCACTCAGTGCCGATGGGTCCTACGCTGAAGCCTGTCTGCGCTGAGGATCTTGCCTATGTCATCTACACTTCAGGATCTACCGGGCAACCCAAAGGCGTTCAAATTGAACATCGGCACATTGCCCGATTGATTGACACCTGCCAGCCACTGTTCAACTTCACATCTTCTGATGTCTGGTCCTTCTTCCATTCCTACGCATTTGACTTTTCAGTTTGGGAGATATGGGGGGCTCTTTCTACGGGTGGCTCTGTTGCAATTGTGCCAGAGGATGTGCGCCGTGATCTCGCTCAGTTCTACGCTTTGTGCTGTAACCAAGGGGTAACAATTCTCAGTCAAACACCTTCCGCCTTTCGTGCTTTCATGACGGCACAGGCCGAAGCTGTCACGCCACATGCATTGCGCTCAGTGGTGTTTGGAGGTGAAGCCCTTGCAACGCCGATGCTCAAAAACTGGTTTGATAATCCTGGTAATGCGGGCTGTCAGATGGTGAACATGTACGGGATCACGGAAACCACCGTACATGTTTCCTACAAAGAGCTCACGGCTGAGAACATTCATCGCTATTCAGAAGGCAGCCCAATTGGTCGCCAACTGGATGACCTGAGCCTTCATGTATTGGATGATAACCTCATGCCTGTGCCCTTCGGTGCAGCCGGAGAGTTATATGTCGGTGGAGCTGGCGTTGCACGAGGCTACCTTAACCGTCCTGCCTTAAACGCGGAGCGGTTCATTGAGAATCCGTTTCTACTCGGTGATCGCCTGTATAGAACAGGGGATCTGGCTAGGTATGCAACTGACGGCACCTTGTTGTATCTGGGCCGCAACGACAGTCAGGTGAAAGTGCGCGGATACCGCATCGAACTGGGCGAAGTCGAAGCCGCTCTCGCCACCCACGATGAGCTTCAGCACGTTGTAATCACCTGCAGAAATGAAGCCACAAGCGATGCCCTGCTGGTCGCCTACTATGTGCCCGTGGCACAAAGAACAGGCTTGGACTCCAGCGCGCTACATTCTTTTGCAGCTAATCTTCTGCCAAACTACATGGTGCCCTCAGTATTCGTGGAGTTAGAAGCGCTACCGCTGACCCAGAACGGCAAACTGGACCACAAAGCGCTTGAAAGATACAACGTTACACAGACCAAAAGCAAAACCTTCGTAGGTCCAGACGGGGACCGCGAAACGCTGTTAGCTCAGGTTTGGGCGGATATCTTAAAGGTCAAACAGGTTGGCCGCTTTGACAACTTTTTCGAGCTTGGTGGTCACTCACTCTTAGCTGCAAGAGTGCAGGCCTCTCTGCATGCAAAAGGCTTCCATCTGGCAGCGGTGGATTTGCTACGCAGGCCAGTGCTCAAGGATCTTGCGCAACACATTCAATCCAGCGTTCAACAGAGCGCAACTGCTGGAAAAACCGGCACCAACCAAAGCCCAATGTCTATCTCCGGCCTTTCGCAAATGCAGATCGAGCATGTTGCAGGCTCGGTGCCCGGTGGCATCCAAAATGTAAAAGACATTTACCCTCTGACACCATTACAGGAAGGTATTTACTTCCATCATCGGCTTTCAGAACAAGGGGACCCATATCTGCTCTGGGGCCTGATGGCATTTGAGACCGCTGAAGCATTGCAGAGCTATCTTGTTGCCCTGCAGAAGGCCATGGATCGCCACGACATTTTGCGCACAGTGTTTGTGTCCGAAGGGCTGGAAAAGCCACTTCAGGTTGTTCTCAAGACTGTTGAGCTGAAAACCTGCGAGTTGGAGACTGATAGCCTCGAAGGGGCTGGAGATGCAGTTGCAAAGCTTCAGGCCTTGTTTGATCCACGAGTAACAAAAGTTGATCTTCGCGAGCCTTCCCTTCTTCGCGTTCATTATTGCTATGATGCTGACAACAAACGCTGGCTGGCTCTCAAACTGTTCCACCACATTATCGACGACAACACATCGCTCAAGCAGCTGAATGCTGAGGTCAAAGCATTCATGATGGGGCAAGGTGAGACGTTGCCTTCCCCTGTTCAATTTGGAAAATATGTTGCGTTCCAACAGGGTCAAAGCCGCAAGGAGGACACACACAACTTCTTTCGTGACCTGTTCACTGGGTTTGAAAGCGCCACGGCACCCTTCGGTCTTTCAGGTGAGCATGTTCATGGTGCGGATCTGGATACTGATAGCAGCAGTACCGACAGCGCGCTGACTGCAGACATCAGAGAACTTGCCAGCCGATTAGGGGTGAGTACAGCTTCAGTGTTTCATTTCGTCTGGGCTCTGGTCATGGCAAGGTGTTCTGGGCAGGAAGATATTTGCTTTGCCACAGTTCTCCTTGGTCGATTGCAGGGGCTCGAAAATGCTGAGCGGATACTGGGGCCCTTCATCAACACCCTCCCCTTGCGCATCCAGCTTGCTGACCGGGATTGGGTGAGTGCCCTTCGTGCTGTCCACCAGACACTTGTCGATCTGATGCACCACGAGTTCTCCTCGCTAACCGATGCGATTGAAGCCAGTGGAGTGGACCGTGCTACACCACTCATCACTTCGTTGATCAACTTTCGCCATGCCGAGCTTCTGTCGGATGGGTCTCAAGGCACCTCTCATCGCGACTTACCAGGCGCCACGTACCTCGCCGGCCATTATGGCACCAGTTACCCGTTCAACCTGACAATTGATGACTTCGGAGGGACATTCAAAGTCCAGACACAGGCCCCACATGGCTGCAATGCATCTGCGCTTTTGAGGATGATGCAGGAGGGCCTGCAACACCTCACAAAAATCTATCCAGAAGCTGAAACGACGCCAACACATCAACTTGTTGGTTTAGATCGGGATCTGGAGACCAAGCTCCTTGAATTTGCAGAAGGAGCAGAGTTTTCAGAGAGTTCAAACACACTCCATGGCGGCTTTGAAGTCGCTGCTGCGGCACGCGGTGATCAGGTTGCCTTGATCAATGATGAACTCCAACTCACTTATGCTCAGGTGAACAGCAGGGCCAACAAGCTTGCCAGATACCTGGTTTCCAAAGGCGTTGGATATCAAGACCGTGTTGCGGTATGTATGCAGAAATCCGCTGATGCCGTTATCGCACTCCTCGCCATCCTGAAAACCGGCGCAGCCTATGTCCCAATCGATGCAACCTATCCCTTTGAGCGCATCACTTATCTGATTGAAGACAGCGCTCCGGCTCTGGTTCTGTGTGATGATGTCACCCTGCCTCAAATGACAGAGACGGGTGTTTCTAAGAAGCTGATCAATCTGGATCAGCCTGATCCATGCTGGCAGGCGCTTGGCGAAGACAACTTGAATGCATCGGTTTCCCGCGAAGACACAGCTTATGTGATCTACACCTCTGGCACCACGGGCAAACCCAAGGGCGTGATGGTACCGCACAAAGGTCCCGCTAATCTCGTTGCATGGTTCCAGCAGCAAGGTCAAATCACCCAGCAAGACAGAGTTCTCTTGTCCACCTCTCTCACCTTTGACATCTCAGTGGTTGAGATATTCGCCAGCCTTACCTGTGGTGCAAGCATAATTGTGGCAGACCGCTCCCGCTTACTGGAAGGTTCGTATCTGGTTGAACTCATAGGTGAGTATCAGGTCACAGTCTGTCAGTTTGTCCCTTCTTTGTTGGGCTTCTTCCTGTCGTGTGAAGGGGCTGACACTTGCTCGAGCTTGCGGTCTGTGCTGTGCGGTGGTGAGGCCTTTTCTTCCTATCTGGCAAAGCGCTGTTTCGAAGTATTGGGGGCCGTACGGCTGCAGAACCTTTATGGACCTACTGAGGCAAGCATATATTGCACAGCGCAAGAGGTTGAACATCACGCAGATTATCCGCCAGTTGTTCCGATAGGTCGCCCCATCGCGGGCATGACTATGCATGTTCTAAATCAGCATCTGGCACTTGCCGCCCCCGGTGTGGCGGGGGATCTTTATGTTGCTGGGCCAGGTGTTGCCACCGGATACCTGAACCGCCCTGAACTCACAGCAGAACGTTTTATTGATAGCCCGTTCAAAGCTGGAGAGCGCCTTTATAAGACTGGTGATGTTGGGCGCTATCTGAAAGATGGCACTATTGAGTATTTGGGGCGAGATGACTTCCAGATCAAAGTGCGTGGCTATCGGATTGAACCCGGCGAGATCGAACATGCCTTGCGTCTGAGTGAGGGCGTGTCCAATGCTGTCGTCGTGGCCTACGAGGATCAGGCCAAAGACACGCAGCTGGTTGCCTATGTATGCCCTGATAAAGGCGTTGGCCAACTAGATCCTGCTGCATTGCGTACCATCCTTGCCAGCCAATTGCCGGAGTATATGGTGCCGGGGCTTTATGTGCAGCTGGATACCTTGCCTTTGACGTCTAACGGCAAAATAGACCGTAGCCAGCTTCCAAAGCCCGATAGCGGCAGTGTTCAGCCAATCACCAGTTACGTGCCTCCTGAAACCCCAATGGAAGAAGAGCTTGCGCGTATCTGGGCCGAGGTGCTGCAGCTGGAGCGTGTCGGCATACGCGACAACTTCTTCGACATTGGCGGACATTCTCTTCGTGCCACACGCATTATTGCCCGAATGCATGATGTGTTGGGAATGGAGGTGCCGCTGCGCATCTTTTTCGAGCGCCCCACCATTGAGCAGACACTCGATTACATTTTTGAAGAGCTGGAAGCAGCCGAAGAATATTCCTGACGCAGAAGCAGATTGTCAGCGTCATTGGGAGGAATCATGCAGGACGAATTAAACAAGCGCAAACGTCGCTCTCTCACACCAGAGCAGCTTTTGAAGATGCGCCAACGCAGCACGCTCACAGCAGCTCCGCGTGATCAAGCCCCCCTGCCTTTGTCTTTTGCGCAGGAAAGGCTCTGGTTCCTCTCTCGCATGGAAGGCATCAATTCAGCCTATCATCTGACCCTTGGCTTGCGCCTTCGTGGCGAGTTAAACGTGACATACCTGCAAAGCGCGCTAGACCAGCTGATAAACCGTCATGAAGGCCTGCGTACAGTCATTACAGATGATAACGGGGAGCTGTCTCAAAGCTTCTCACCCCGTACCTGTGGCTTTCCCCTTCGCTTGCTCAAAATTGAGGTCGATAGCGACCCAGAAACAGAGATCTGCCGTTTGGCAGAAGAAGAAAGCACACGGTCGTTCGATCTGCTGCAAGGACCGTTGGCTCGCTGTTGTCTTATCCGGATCAACGAGACCCATCACGTGTTGCTGCTGGCATTGCATCACATCATTTCAGATGGGTGGTCCAACGGCCTCCTCCTCAAAGAGTTGGGTGAAAACTACTCTCATCTGGTAGAGGCAGGAACACCAATCGAGCGGGAAACACCCGATCTTACATACGCCGATTATGCCGTATGGCAGAAACAGCCGGAGCAGCTCAAAAAATTTGATGAGCAGAAGACTTATTGGAAAGAAACGCTTGCCGATGCTCCCGAGCGTTTGCTGTTACCAACGGACCAGCGGCGACCTGCTCAGCAAAATTTTGCGGGTGAACTTCTGCCGTTGGAGTTAGGCCCTGAGTTGAGTGAAAAGGTGCGCCAATTGGCGCGCAGCACGGGCTCCACCCCTTATTTGTTACTCATGAGTGCCTATGCAATCGTGCTCTCCCGTTTGTCTGGACAAGAGGATCTGGTCATTGGCACCCCATCTGCCAACCGTGTCCGCAAAGAGCTGGAAGAGATGGTGGGCCTGTTCGTGAACACACAGGCTTTGCGCTTTGATTTGAGCGAAAACCCCACAGTAAGTCAGCTACTTGCCCAGATGCGAGGCATTTTCCTCGACAGTCAGGACAATCAGTCTCTCCCTTTCGAGCAGGTGGTGGAAGCGCTCAGTCCTCAACGGTCCTTATCCTACACACCACTTTTCCAGGTCATGTTCGCATGGCAAAACACAGAGGGTGGAACAACCCAATTCGCTGGTTTGGAATTGGACACTGTACAGCTGCCTCGCACCGCCTCCCAGTTCGATATTACACTTGAGCTGGTGGACAATGGCTCAAACATCTCCGGCGGCCTGGAATACGCGACAGCTCTGTTTGACCGCCAAACCATAGTTCGGCTTGCAGGTTATGTGTTACAGGCAGTGAAAGCCATTTGCGCAGACCCGGAACAGGCAGTCGCCGTACTGCCACTTATGGATGCAGCCACACATACAGCAACATTAGAAGCTTCCCGTCTTCCATCTATGGATGTACCGGCAGCAAGCGCCATCCATCTGCCGTTTGAAGAGGCCGCTGCAGCCCACGGCGATCGGGTTGCATTGATCGGCAATGAGATCGAACTCTCTTATGCTCAACTGAACAGTCAGGCCAACAAGCTCGCCAGATACCTGCGCTCTAACGGCGTTGCAAATCAGGACCGGATTGCGGTGTGCATGCGTAAATCCGCAGACGCGGTTATCGCCTTGCTTGCTGTCCTGAAAACTGGCGCTGCCTACATTCCAATTGATGCGAACTATCCCCCTGAGCGGATCAACACGCTTGTACAAGATTGCCAGCCCACAGTCATTCTGGCCGATATGCGTGGTCAGGAGCAGTTGGATCAACTCACCAAGCTGCCTGCCCAGACTATTAATATTGAGAGGAGAAGAGATGAATGGGCTTCTCAGGATGAACGCGATTTAGATGTTCAAGTCGCGCCTGACCAACTGGCCTATATCATCTACACGTCCGGTTCGACAGGACAACCCAAAGGCGTCATGGTCGATCATCGTGCGATCTGGACTGTCAGGGACGCGTGGAGCAGCCTTTACGACTTCAAAGAACCACCATGTGTTTTGCAGATGGCAAGTTTTTCGTTTGATGTTTTCACTGCAGACATTGTCCGCGCCCTCACTTTTGGAGGCAGGCTTGTCCTGGTGGATCAGGACGAGTTGGTAGACAGTACCGCCCTTCTCACAAAAATTGAGCAGCATCAGATAACATTCGGTGATTTTGTTCCAGCAGTTTTGGACAATCTTACAACACACGTGCAGACGATCGGAAAACAGTCAACCAGCCTCAAAACTGTCGTGTGCGGTTCTGATCGTTGGTCCTCCAAAGGTGCTTGCGAAGCACGAAAGGTCTTCGGGCCAACAGTGCACATCATTCATGCTTACGGCTTAACCGAAACCGCCATTGATTGCCTCGTACTCAGCTTACCTGAGGAGATTTCTCCGAACACTACTCTGAGTCTCGGTACTGCACTCAAGAATTATCAGGCCTTGCTTTTGGACACTTCCGGCCAACCTGTCCCCGAAGGGGTTGTTGGAGAAATCTGTATTGCCGGATCTGGTTTGGCACGCGGCTATTGGAACGCACCTGAACTCACGAAACAAAAGTTTACCGATGTATCAATTGGTGATGGCCTGAGGATCTTCAAGACAGGAGATTTAGGCCGTCAGCTACGTGATGGGACAATCGAGTTTTTAGGGCGGAATGACCGGCAGGCAAAACTCCGCGGTTTTCGCGTCGAGCTTGGTGAGGTTGAAGCTGCTCTTGAAGCTGATGAACGCGTCACATCAGCCATTTGTGTTGTAAGGCCTCACACCAGCGGCGAACAGCTTCTCGCCTATGTCGTCCTTGCGGATAATGTAGGAACTGAAGTTCCTCAAGCACTGAAAGCAAGCCTGAGCCAAAAACTCCCACACTTCATGGTTCCTGCCTGGATCACCGTCGTCGACAAGGTACCACTCACTCCCAATGGCAAAGTCAATCTGAAAGCCCTCCCGGACTTTGATCTGTCCACGCTCTCACAAACAGAGTTTGAGCCTCCACGAACAGGCAGAGAAACGGAACTCAGCCAGATCTGGTGCGATGTACTCGGTGTCGCCAATATTGGGCGCAACGATAATTTTTTTGCTCTGGGCGGACATTCTTTGCTTGCAGTACGGTTAGCTCAACGTATCCGTGAAGCAACTGCCGTCGAAGTCCCGGCAACAATTGTTTTCACGGCCCCAACGCTGGCCTCTCTCGCCGAGGCGATAGACAGCCAGACACGCACCGCAAAAAGACAGATTGAGCCCGCAGACAGAACACAGAACCTACCGCTTTCCTCCTCTCAGCAACGCTTATGGTACCTGGCAGAAATGGAGGGCCAGAGCGAAGCCTACCATATGCCATTGGTTCTGGAGCTGAAGGGAGAGTTGGACGTCTCAGCCCTGTCTCAAGCAATTGAGAAAATCGTTGCACGGCACGAGGCTTTGCGGACGTGTTTCAGTCAGAAGAACGGGACCGCCTATCAGGACATTCAGCCAGCAACTGTTTGGCGGAGGGGGGCGGCTACGCAAGTGGCTGCGAATGAGACGTTACAAGATCATGTCGCCCGTTTGATCTCTGTCCCCTTTGACTTGGAGGCGGGTCCGCTGTTCCGTACAGATCTCCTGCGCTGTGACGAGAACCATCATGTGCTGGTGATTGTTATGCACCACAGCATTTCAGATGCTTGGTCCATGGGTATCTTCAGCAGGGAACTGAGTGTGCTTTATTCTGCTCTGTCCCAACATCAGGATACCAAGCTCCCCGATTTGCAGATCCAATATGCAGACTTCGCGCAGTGGCAGAGCATTGAGTTGAAAAATGGCTCATGGGACCAGCAAAAGCACTATTGGAAGTCCAGGCTCAAAGATGCACCTGTACTGCTGGAGCTGCCAACCGATCATCCAAGACCAAAGCGTCAATCCTTCAAAGGCACCGCAGTCCCATTGAATCTGGAGCCATCCTTAACTCAGAAGGTGAAGGAGCTTGCTGCATCCAATCGGATCACGTTATTTACCAGTCTTCTTGGGACGTGGGCGCTGACTCTGGCCAAGCTTTCAGGACAAAAAGATATCGTTGTGGGCAGCCCGGTCGCCAACAGAGATCATTCACAACTCGACAACATGATTGGTTTCTTCGCCAACACACTGGCCTTGCGGGTGGAGGCCAATGAAAGCCTTACCTTGAAAGAGTACCTGTCGCAGGTGCAGACCACTGTTTTAGAAGCACAACAAAATCAGGACCTTCCCTTCGAACAGGTGATAGAGCATATCAACCCGCCGCGAAGTCTTGCGCACTCCCCCTTATTTCAGGTGATGTTTGCCTGGGAGGGAGAGAACAACGACCGGTTCGAACTTCCCGGCCTTGCTGTTGATGTTCTTCCTCACCACCATGGCGGTGCCAAGTTTGATCTGCTGTTGTCGCTTCAGGAAAGAGACGGCCAGCTGAAAGGCGCTATCGAGTTTGCAAGCGACCTGTTTGAGCCAGAGACCGTCACTCGCATTGCAAAGTACTTCGAGCATGTTCTCACCCAAATGGTGGCAGACGCAACGACGAAGCTTAGTGCCGTAAGCCTGTTGAGCGAAGAGGAACGAACGCTGGCGCTGGATGCATGGCAACAGCCTTCTGTGCCTTACTCTGAGTTTGAATGCATCAGCAGACGCATTGAAGAACACGCCGCTTGCACACCAACAGCCACAGCGCTGATCTTCGGCCAGACAAAACTCAGATACGACGAATTAAACACACACGCTAATCGGTTTGCCAATGCACTTGTGCAGGAAGGCATTCGCTCACAAGCAAACATCGCACTATGTGTAGACCGATCACCGGAAATGATCATCGCACTGCTGGGTATCTTAAAGGCAGGTGCTACCGTTGTGCCGCTGGATCCAGCTTACCCTGAGGCCCGCCATCAGGCCATCTTGCAGGATGTTAAGCCTGATCTCGTCATAACTACAGATGCGTTAAAGCCCAAACTGCCAGTCGAATTTGCGAGTGCAACAGTCACTCTTGCAGAGCTTGCACAAAAGAGCCAACATATTTCGGCGGAGAATACGGGGCTTACCCCTGCCCCTCTTGACCCGGCCTATGTCCTTTACACCTCCGGGTCTACAGGCAAACCAAAAGGCGTGGTGCAGACCCACCGCACCCTGCGCAATCTGGTCAATTGGCAACTTAAACAGGTTCCGTCAGAAAGAGCCCCGTCGCGCATTCTCCAATTTGCCTCCCTCAACTTTGATGTGGCCTTTCAGGAGATTTTCTGCACGTTGTGTCAGGGCGCAAGCCTTGCGCTGCTGAGTGATGACCAGCGCAAAGACATCGGCAACCTTGCAGGCTTCATCAAGTCCAACGGCATTGAGCGCGCCCACTTGCCCTTTGCGGTACTGCAACAGATGGCAGGTCTTTTTGAGGCTAAACAGCTGCCGGATGGCCCTGCTTGTGAAGTGATCACCGCTGGCGAGGCACTGCTGGTCAATGACAGCCTGCGGCAACTCCTTAAAGCACTGGGAGGGCGCTATTTTTACAACCAATACGGCCCCACTGAAACCCATGTGGTGACCCAACACGTTCTGGATTGTGCGCGCATGGAGGATTGGCCAGCCTCCCCGCCCATCGGCAAGCCCATGGAGAACACCAGTGTGTTTCTTCTGGATGAAGGCATGCGACCTGTGCCTCCCGGAACGATTGGAGAGCTGTATGTGTGCGGAGACAATCTGGCTTTAGGCTACTTTGGTCAGGAAGAACTAACCGCAGAACGATTTGCCACGCACTCATTCGCCTCTCATGACGCGCAACGCTTTTATCGTACCGGTGATTTGGCAGCCTACCTGCCAGATGGCAGCCTTACCTTCCATGGCCGTGCAGATGATCAGGTGAAATTCCGTGGGTTCCGGATCGAGCCGATGGAGATCACGAACTGCATCTTACAGATGGATGGCATTCTGGAAGCCGCCGTGATTTTGGACAGGCAAGCAGGCCCCGAGCATGCCCGGCTCGTCTGTTACTTCGTCGGCACAAGACCCGCTGACACATTGCGGGCAGAGCTGAAAGCTCGTTTGCCGGACTACATGAACCCAACGGACTGGATGCCTCTGGAAGAGTTGCCAATTACCCGGAACGGCAAGCTGGATCGCAGAGCTTTGCCATCTCCTGTCCGTACAGGGAGTACAGACTATGAAGTACCACTGCCGGGGCTTGAAGCAGATATTGCTCAGATTTGGCAGGTGGTGCTCAAGGTGGAACAGATTGGCCGCACCGACAATTTCTTTGACCTTGGCGGGCATTCTTTGCTGGCGACCCGCCTGATCCATGCAATAAACAAAGAGCTGTCACTCGGCCTGTCCCTTAGTGATCTTATTGAAAACCCGACACTTGTTGATCTGGCTGCCTCGTCCAATACCAACACCGGCAAGGCAGAACACTCAGCGCTGCAAATCCATGCAGATGAAGCAAACCGGTATGAACCATTTCCACTCACGGACATCCAGCAGGCTTACTGGGTTGGCAGGGATGACAGTTTAGGGCTGGGCGGCGTCAGCGCTCATGCTTATGAGGAAATTGAGATCCCTCACCTTGATCTTGAGAGATTCAACGCTGCTTTGAACAGGCTGATCCTTCGGCACGATATGCTGCGAGCTGTTTTTGCCAGCGATGGTACCCAGCGCATATTGGAGGATGTTCCTGAATACATCATCCAGACTGACGACGCTCGTGGTCGCAGTGAACGTGTCGTGGAGCGCATCATCTCAAGAAACCGGGATGCCATGTCGCATCAGGTTCTGGATGCGGGAACATGGCCGCTTTTCGAGTTCCGGGCCGTGCAGCTTGAGAATGAGATAACTCGGCTACACATTTCCATGGATGCGTTAATCGTAGATGCTGCCAGCAGCCAGATTTTCTCACGCGAACTGGCTACCTTCTATGAGGACCCGCAGGCAGAACTTCCGAGGATTGAAATCACGTTCCGCGACTATGTGGTGCAGGAACTGGCGATGCGGGAAGACTCCCGCTATGCGGTTTCTCTGAAGTACTGGCAAGACCGCTTGTCGGCTCTTGCTGCAGCACCGGAACTGCCACTTGCAAAACAGCCAGAGGCCATCAGCAATCCCCGGTTCACACGCAGACAACTTGTTTTGGAAAAGGCCAAATGGTCAACGATCAAAGCAAAGGCACGAAAGCATGGTGTCACCCCCTCCGGCTGTCTGCTGACAGCATTTGCGCAGGTGCTGGCTAAATGGAGCCAGTCGTCCCGGTTCACACTCAGCTTACCTGTGTTCAATCGCCAACCGCTCCACCCCCATATCAACCGCCTCATCGGCGACTTCACGTCTATTGTTTTGCTGGAAGTTGGCTCGGACCCATCAAAGAGCTTTTCTGACAATGCAAAAGCAGTCCAGCGCCAACTCTGGAAGGATATGGATCATAGCGAAGTCAGTGGTGTACGGGTTCTGCGGGAACTCACGCGCCTGCGTGGTGAGCAGCAAACGGGAATGCCCATCGTCTTCAACAGCACCCTTGTGGAGATGATCCCGGATCAGGAGGAAATTACGCTTTCCTCCGCATTGGACGCTCAAAATGTACATACCATCACCCAAACACCACAGGTGTGGCTGGACCACACCATCATGGAGATTGATGGCGAGCTACATTTCAACTGGGACAGCATAGACGAGCTGTTTCCAGAGGGCATGATGCAGGACATGTTTGATGCCTATTGTGCTCTGCTTGAAGAGTTGGTCACCTCTGATCACTGTCAACAGCAAGTCCCCCAGCACTTTCCTGTCTGGAACGCTGAGCGCGCACTTTCACAACATTGGCCATTGATGCATGAGCTGTTTGAAGAACAAGCGCTCAAAACACCAGCTGCTCCTGCCGTGATCTGCGGCGATCTGGTTCTCTCTTACAAACAAGTCCGCCATCGTGCCCGTAATCTTGCCACTCTCCTGCAACAGAAGGGCCTGGCAAAAGGTGATCTGGTTGCCATTCAGATGCGGACCGGGTGGGAACAGAGTGTGGCTGCCCTCGCCATCCTATATGCAGGGGGCGCATATCTTCCAATCGACCCGGACCTGCCAGCCAATCGCATTAAAGGCATATTGCAACGGACCGAGTGCGGGCTCGTATGCGTTAAGACAAGCCAGAGTGACAAGCAGAAGGGGCTTCCTGCGCTTGCTCAAACGGTTGATGTGGGCGGGGAACTGGATGCCTTAAGCGATGAGAAGCTGCAGGAATTTGATACACAGCCGGATGACCTTGCCTACGTGATCTTTACTTCAGGTTCCACCGGGGAACCCAAGGGGGTCATGATCGATCATCGCGGAGCAGTTAATACGCTCCTCGACATCAACCGCCGCCTAAACGTGCAGCCAGAAGATCGTGTGTTTGCCATCTCTGCATTGGGCTTTGATCTCTCAGTCTATGATATTTTTGGATTGCTGGCGGCAGGTGGTTCCTTAGTATTGCCCAATGAGGGTGAGGCAAAAGACCCTGCCCATTGGCTGGAGTGCCTCATTCGTCACAAGGTCACAATCTGGAATTCTGCGCCAGCTTTGCTTGGTGTGCTGACAGATTATGCTCAAAGCGACTACAAAGTTCTCGGCTCGCATTTGCGTCAAGTGATGTTGTCTGGTGACTGGATTCCACTTTCACTGCCCAAGCGGGTGCGTGCGCTCGCCCCGAACGCACGTGTCTTGTCTTTGGGTGGAGCAACTGAAGCCTCCATTTGGTCCATCTGTTTCTCTGTTCAGGATATCGCGCCACATTGGAAGAGCATCCCCTACGGTAAAGCGCTGGACAACCAACAATTTTTTGTTCTGGATGAAGCGCTGGCCCCTCGCCCCTGCTGGGTCACTGGTGAGCTGTACATCGGTGGCATTGGACTAGCGAAGGGCTATTGGGGGGACGAAGATCAAACCAACCATCGTTTCATCACCCACCCCAAAACCGGCGAACGTTTGTACCGCACTGGCGATTTGGGGCGCTATATGCCGGATGGGAACATAGAGTTTCTTGGGCGCGTGGATACTCAGGTCAAGGTGCAGGGTTTCCGCATCGAGCTTGGTGAGATCGAAACGGTGCTCAATGCCCATAAAGCCGTAAAAACCTCAGTCTTTAAGATGTTTGGCGAGGCACAAGGCGATAAGCAACTTATTGGCTATGTGGTTCCGGAAGAACGCGGTGTCGAGATCGACGCCCTTCTGGATCATTTACGCGCCCACCTGCCCCACTACATGGTTCCCTCTTCTCTCCTTGAGATTGAGCGCCTTCCGATTTCTGCAAACGGCAAAATTGATCGGAAGCAACTGCCGGAACCACGCAGTGAGATACAAGCTGAGCTAAGCTTCGAACCGCAAGGGGAACAGGAAGAGAAAATCCACGAGATTATCTCTCAGATCTTGAAACTGGATCACGTCACTCCCGAGGATAATTTACTGCAGCTGGGAGCGACCTCTATCGATATCACGCGCATTTCAAACGCGTTGTCGAGCACGCTCTCGTTCCGCCCACCACTTGCAAAGTTTATGGGCAGCCCAAGCCTTGCAACGCTCCTTGCCATGTATCGGGAGCAGTTTGGTCAGGTGGCGGGAGAAGCGCAACCTGCCGCAACAAATTCCGCAATTGCCACCCTTGAAGACCCGCTGCAGCGACAGTCTTTCAAAGACCGTAATGTTGGATTGCGCAAGTTTGATCAGCAACATGGCGTGCATCAGTTGGAACACTCCAGCTCTCCTGAGTTCGACGAATTTGACGCCTACCGGTCGGTGCGTCAGTTCATTTTGGATCCTGTCCCCAAAACCCGATTTGAGGCCCTCCTCTCTGCATTACGGCGTAATCAGAACCAAGAGGCACCAAAGCACTTGTTTGCAAGCGCGGGAGGGCTCTATCCGGTGCAAACCTACCTTTACATCAAACCCGGTCGTGTGTTGGGCCTGGAGGGTGGGGCCTATTATTACGATCCTGAAAAACATGCCTTGATTTCGACAGCAAATGGCAAGGCACTGACCCCGGATGCCTATGATTATTTCGTGAACCGGCCAGTTTTTGAAGAGGCTGCCTTCGCGCTTTTCTTCATCGCCGAGCGGCAGGCAATCGAACCCCTTTATGGCGAGATGAGCGAGCAGTTCTGGTTGATCGAAACAGGTGCAATGGCACAGCTGTTGACCATGCGTGCCCATGAAGCGGGATTAGGCCTGTGCGGCATCGGCTCCATAGATGAGACGGTTTTGACGAAGCTGTTCCGGTTGGGGCCTACTCATAAGCTCATCTATTCCATGATCGGCGGCACACCCACCAGTGAGCAAAACCGGCTACACACCATAGAGACCTTCGGGACTGCGCTTGCCTCCTCAATGGATGAAGATGAAATGGAGGAGTTTGAAATATGAAAGCTCAACAACTGCTTGATTATTTTGCCCAGCACAATGTGAGCCTCCAGACTGATGGAGAAAAGCTTCGTTTCAAAGCGCCAAAGGGGTTTCTGGGAGCTGATCTTGCCGCCGCTCTGAAAGCAGAAAAGTCAGAGCTGATTCATCTGCTGCAACAACATGCATCAGAAAGGCAGGCTGAAGGTGTCCCTCTTTCACCATCACAACGCCATTTGTGGTTCTTGCATCAATTGGAGCCAGAGAGTCCGTTTTACAATAACCCCGTTGCGCTCAAAGTTTCCGGGATACTCGAGTTGGAAACTCTGCACCACGCTGTAAATGCTGTTGTTGCGCGTCACGACATGCTCCGAGCGAGGCTCAGCACAAGCAACGGAACGCCTACACAAACTTTTCCAGAACCTGCTGACCTGCCCTTTGACCTCTTGAACCTTTGCCGTCTGAATGACGAAAAACAGGCGGAGGCGCTCAATGAACGGGTCCAGCATGAGGCAAGCCAACCGTTTGATTTGGAGCGCGGCCCGCTCGTGCGCTCAAGTTACATAAAGCTTGCAGATGAAGAACACGTATGGCTCGTAAACCTGCACCACATTGCCGCTGATGGCTGGTCCATCGGTTTATTTTTCAACGAAGTTACCGCTCATTACAACGCTTATCATAAGGGCATCTCGCCTGACCTTCCCCCTCTGTCCATGCAGTACGCCGATTATGTGCAGCATCATAAAACCGAGCGCAATTCGTCCAGAGAGCAGCAACAGATCCAGTATTGGACTGACAAGCTTGAGAACCTGCCAGACTTACTTGAGCTACCCACGGATTTCCCTCGCCCGGCAGAACAGACACATAACGGTGCTCACTTTGAACTCACGCTTGATGATAACTTGAGTGGCCGCCTGCGACTTTTTTGCAAAAAGCGTTCAATCACGCCATTTGCGCTCTATCTGGCCGGATTTGCCGCCCTCTTATGGCGCTACAGCAAACAGGAAGACATCTGCATTGGCACCTCTTTTGCCAACCGCCATCTGGCAGAGCTGGAGCCTCTGATCGGGCACTTCATCAACACGCTCGCACTCAAAACGCATGTCACAGCCACAAGCACCTTTGCTGAGCTGGTAACGCAGTCGCAAACAACCATTCTGGAAGCGCTGGACAATCAGGATTTACCTTTTGAGAAAGTAGTCGAAGCTGTAAATCCGGAACGCTCACCAGCTCACTCGCCTCTGTTTCAGGTCATGCTGATTTATCAGAACCTGCCGGGGGGAGCGGCTCAAATGGATGGTGTTGAAATCGAAACTCTGGCAACAGACAGCCAGACAGCAAAGTTCGATATCACACTGGAAGTATTTGAACGAGGCTCCACGTTTAGCCTTGGCTTTGAGTACAACAAAGATCTGTTTACGCATTCCCGCATCGCGCGAATGGCCAGTCACCTCACCAGCTTCCTCTCAAATGCTATTAAAACGCCGGAAGAGCATCTCGGTGTGATTGATTACATCACGCCCGAAGAAAGACATCTGTTAACGCAGGTATGGCCTCACGGAGCGCGGCACGCGTTAAGCTCAACGTGCATTCACAAAGCATTTGAGGCTCAATGCGAGCATTCACCCGAAGCACCTGCACTCGTGTGCGGCGAAGACGTGTGGAGCTACGCCAGTCTCAACACCAAAGCAAATCAAGTTGCCCACCACCTGAAGGAACTTGGTGTTACTGAGGGAAGTCCAGTGGGCCTGCTCTTTGAGCGGTCCAGCGAGTTGGTGATAGCCATGCTTGCCGTGCTCAAGGCGGGTGGTCACTTCATTCCGTTGGAGCCCGGACTGCCAATCAAGCGTCTTGAGTTTATGGTGCAAGACAGCCAGCCCAAACTGATCCTCACCCACCCAGAGGCATCGGAAGCGGTCACCAGACTCAAGGGCCATTGTGACGTAAAAGTCTTATCACTGGATACAGAGCAACTATCCAAAATCACTCAATCCTTCGGCGCTGATAATTTGCCAGCTAACGGTATAAGCACCGAGGATCTTGCCTATATCATCTACACGTCAGGAACCACCGGCGTTCCAAAAGGCACCAATCTCACACACAAGGGCTTGGTGAACCTCGTAGAGTGGAGCAATCGCGCATTTCCAGGCAAGTCCGGTGATGCTCTTTTGCAGAAGACGCCGATGGGATTTGATGCGGCGATCTGGGAATTCTTCTGGCCGTTATGCTCTGGTGCATCGCTGGTGCTGGCTCCGGCTCATGCTCACACCTTTCCTGCAGAGCTGGCAAAGATCTGTGCATCTCATTGTATCACCAGTATCCAGTTCGTTCCCGCGATGCTGGATCTGTTTCTTGACGAACCGGAGACTGCCCAATGCACCCAACTGCGCAATGTGTTTTGCGGTGGTGGTGAGTTGAGCGGTGCACTTATGCGCAAGTTCTCCAGCAAGCTGCCGTGGGCGACACTGCACAATGTTTACGGTCCGACTGAATGCACCGTAGACAGCACCTGGCATAGTGTGAAGCCGGAAGATCTGGACAAACCTTCAGCCCCCATCGGCAAGCCCATATCGAACGCAAGGGCTTACCTGCTTGATGAGAGCATGTCGATTGTCCCGATCGGACTGGTTGGCGAGCTTTACATCGGCGGTGCCGGCCTCTCCTCTGGCTATCTTAACGCCCCGCAGCAACAAGCATCAGCGTTCATTACCAGCCCATTCAACTCAAGTGAACAGCTCTACCGTACCGGCGATCTTGCCTACTATGATGAACAAGGTCAGTTGGTTTTTGCAGGCCGCAAAGACAACCAGATCAAGCTGAATGGCTTTCGCATCGAGCTGTCAGAGATTGAAGCTGTCCTCCGACAATATCCCGAATGCCGCAGCTGTGCCGCGCTCGTGGCTCAGCAAGAGGGTGGTACTGCTCAACTGGCACTTTGCTACACCACATCAGACGGTTCTCCCCTCGTAGAAAGTGACCTTCGTCGTCATCTGGCAGAAGCGCTTCCGGACTACATGCTTCCTCATATTCTGCTGCATTTGGAAACACTTCCTCTCACCAATAACGGCAAGATTGATTATTCCAGCCTAAAGGCATCTGTGCTGGCCCATGAGGCCGTGTTTAAGGTCAATCAGGAAAGCCCACGCGATCATATAGAGCTCCAGATCTATAACATCTGGAAGGAAGTGCTTCTCCATCCCTCCATTGGAATCAGCGACAGTTTCTTCCATGTCGGCGGCTCTTCCATCGCAGCGATCAAGGTGGCTCATCGGGTTGGTGAGACGTTCAAAATTCAAGTCCCGCCCAAAACATTCATTTTAAATCCGACAGTAGAGGCGCTTGCCAGTTGGATACGAACCGGAGCTGCGGAAGAGAACTCCCGCGACAACCTCATTACGTTCCGCGAAAGCCAAAACGGCGAGCATGTCGTGTGCGTTCATCCTGCTGGTGGGACAGCCTTTTGCTATCTGTCTCTTGCGAAGATCCTGGCTGATGACATTGGCGTTTATGGTCTGCAATCACCTGGCCTCAATTCGGGAGAGGAAACTCTCCCCTCCATAATGGCCATGGCCAACGCCTATCTGGAACGTATTGAACACATCGCACATGAAAAGATTGTCCTCACCGGCCTGTCGTTTGGAGGCTACGTTGCCTATGAGATGGCCCGGCTTCTGAAAGCCCGTGGCAATCACAATGTTAGCGTCATTCTTCTGGACACTCAGGGGTTTGAGGAGCATGAGCGCCAGAGCCTTGCACCAGTGGATCTTGCAGAGTTTCGAGACAAGCTGGTGAAGTTCAACGGGATGTATCCGGGCATCGATGACGAGCAAATCAAGCGCTACCATCAGGTTTACAATCACAATCGGGCCTGTGTGCCGGATTATGACTGCCAGCCATTGGACGCGCGAGTTGTGTTCATTCAGGCGCTTGGCTCACTCAACAAAGGCTTCCTGCATCAACTGCGTCAGTTTTGGATTGAAAGAGCCACAGGCGGCTTCATGACAAGGCTGGTTCGGGGGGACCACTGGGAACTGCTTGAATCAGAAGAAATACAGCGTGTCAAAAAAGCGATTTCCTATGAGTTTCAATTATTTGAGCGGCAAACCACCTTTCCTGCCGTTCCTATGCAGATAGACGCTTAGAGGCTTACATGACTATCAACACTTCTCATGAATATTTAGCCTCGAGCTCTTATGATTTAGAAATTGGAGATCAGGGACCCGTCCAATCTTCGTTATTAGACAGTATCAGCTTTTATGCGGACCATTTTCCTGAACTGGCCGCGGTGCAGGATCATGATCGTATCCTCAACTACAAAGAGCTCAACGAACGCTCCGCACAAGTAGCCTCAGCATTGAGAGGCCACGACGTAAAAAACGGCGATGTGGTTGCCGTCTGTTTGCCTCGCTCTCAAGAGCTCATAGTTGTCATGCTCGCGATACTGAAAGCGGGAGCAACGGTTGTCCCGTTAGATGCCGCCAGCCCGCCAGACCGGCAAACAGCAATCTTAACTGATAGCCAAACACGTTTTCTCATCGTGCCAGAGGCGAGTGCATCCACGCCATTTTCCCAACAAGCGCATCAGATCCTTCATGCTGACCAGTTGCTCATACAAAGCCTGCATGAGAATAGCGGCGACCTCCCGCGTTATCCTTTGGCGAAAACTGCGTTTTTGTTTTACACATCTGGAACAACGGGGACGCCCAAAGGCGTTCAAGTGCCTCTCTCAGCAATCGAGAGGCTTGCCCATCAGCCCCGCTTTGTCCCCATGCATATCGGAGATCGCTACGCGCATATTTCCAACCCTGCGTTTGATGCACTCAGCTTTGATGTTTGGGTACCGCTTTTAACTGGCGGATGTAGTGTCGTTTTCTCCAGTGACGAACTCTCCGATTTTGCAGGCTTTGCTCGGCAGCTGGAGCAGCAGTCGATCTCAACCATGTTCATGACAGTCTCTCTGTTCAATGCGATGGTCGATCACGGGCCTGCCTGCTTTGGATCGCTTGGGCATCTGCTCATTGGCGGCGAGCAGCTAAACCCCAAAACTGTCGAGAAATGGTATGCAGCAAACCCTGAAAGCGCCTGTCAGATATACAATATCTATGGCCCGACAGAGTGTGCAACCTTTGCCTTGTGCTTTGCAATTCCTCGGGACTTTGATGCAGACATCATTCCCATTGGCAGTCCCATTGCCAGTACAGACTGCCAGCTAAGGTCATCAAACGGTGAGATCACCAATATCGGTGAAACTGGGGAACTCTATCTTGGCGGCGCAGGCGTTGCTCATGGTTATCTGAATAGAACAGAGGAAACACAGCGTAGGTTTGTAGAGCTTCCAAACTCTGGAAAATGGTATAGCACTGGCGATCTGGTCCGCCTCAATCCGCAAGGTCTGGTCGAGTATGTGGGCCGCGTTGACAGGCAGATCAAAGTACGCGGGTTTCGCGTAGAACCTGAAGAAATCGAACAGCGCATCCAGCAGTATTCGAAAATACAGCAGGCTTGTGTTTTAGCAGCTCAGGAACAAGGCAAACCGCTTGAGTTGCATGCTTACTTAGCGAGTGAAGAGCAGCTTGATTATGAAGAGCTTGATGCCCATTTTTCTGCTTACCTGCCAGATTATATGCGTCCTCATAAGGTCTTTTGTCTTGGCTCGTTACCTCTGAATGCAAACGGGAAGATCGACCGAAAAGCCCTTCAAGAAATGGAGATTGCTCCATTCCGTCGTATTTCCTCCTGTGATGCCTCGGAGAGTACCGTTCTGAGCAGCATTCTGCAAACTGCAGAGATGGTTTTGAGTGTGGCGCAGTTAAGCCGTGAAGAGACGCTGCTTACCGCAGGTGGCGATTCACTCAAAGCAATCAGCTTATCTAACCAACTCAACACAATATTTGGTTGCCGCGTTGCGCCATCACAGCTTCTAAACCTGACATTTGCTGAACTTTCTGAGATTGTTAGCGAGCACAATGAGCAAGCCAGCAGTTTACCGCCTGCACCTGCTCCATCAGGTTTGGCAAAAGAGCAGGCAACCTCGGAGCAAATGCGGTTATGGCTACAGCAACAAAAGAACCCTGCTGACATATCCTACAATACACCGTTCATTTTTCGGTTTTCAGGTCATCTGAATGCCGAAAATTTGGGTCACGCAACATATGAGCTGGTCAAAAAACACCCAGCGCTACGCACCAGCTTCCATCCCACCGATGATGGGGTGCAGCAGTGGGTAGCTGAAAGCAATCCAGGGGCGTTTCACTTCCACGGAACCTTGGAAGAAGAAGCAATTTCACAGCTGCAAACCAAACTCCTCACTCAACCATTTGATCTTGAGCACCCATGCCTGTTTCAACTTCATCTGGTCCACCAACCAAATGGCACCAGTGTCCTTCTGTTTCATGCGCACCACATCATTCTGGACGGCTGGTCACTCAACATCTTGTTTGAAGATCTTTCCCGTTCATTCCAGGCAGAAACAGACGAGACAGGACAGGACCAAAAGCCAATTGGGCTGACACCATTAGATTTTGCAAAATGGCAGTCGCACCTATGGGAAACTAAACATTACAACAAGCAAAAGGATGCTCTCTTCAAGCTATACGACGTGCCGGAGATGGAGGAATGCTGGAAGCCCGTGCTGAAACTCGATCAAGGAAAGCAAGGTGTTTCAGCGGGGCGAACACGTTTGACACGTCTTGATGCAGCCACCAGAGCAAATTTGCTGACCATTGCAAAGCGTCTTTCACTAACACCTCATCAGGTCTTTCACGCGCTGTTTGCCCATGCACTTTATGTGCACACGGGTAGAACGAGTTTCACAATTGCAAGCCCTGTAGCGAACCGGCTTACAACAGAATTTGAAGCAACAGTTGGAATGTTCGCCAACACAGCGTTGGTTCCGGTTAAAATCGATCCCACAACCTCCATTCAACAAAATACAAGCACCCTCACCAGGGCTTCAAAACAAGTTCTTGCCTGTCAGGATGTTGCCTTCGAACATGTGGTTGATCATCTGCAGAAAAGGAAGCGTATTTCAGGCGTTCCGTTTGAGTTTATGTTTGCGACCGAAAACACCCGTTACGAAACACTGAAGCTCAACGGAGAATGCGCTCAGCTATCTTACCCTGAAGATGTCGCCCCCAAATGCCCGCTCTACCTGTCTGTTCTTGATGAAGCTGGTACCTACCAGTTCTACTGGGAGTATGATCTCAGTCACTTTGACAATGATGCTATCATCCTGCTGGAACAAACCATGTTCACTGGTTTGGATCATATGGAAACTGAAGAGGCTGCAGCGAACGTCTTCCAACTCAACACACAACAACGCATTTCGCATGTAACTGGTGCAAGCCAGTCATTGCCATACACAACGGTCGCAAGCTGGTTTCAGCAGCAAGTCTCACTATCACCACATGCACCTGCCCTCGCATGGCGCGGCAAAACTCTCACCTATCATGAGTTGGACGAGTTATCCGATGCTTTGGCTGCTAATATGCAGTCTACTATTTTTGGGTCAACAGAACCTGCAGGAGCTGTGCGCGTCGCACTCTATATGGATGCCTCCCCAGACTACGTAGTCTCGCTTCTGGCAGTGACAAAACTCGGTGTAACAGCCGTTCCGGTGGACCTGAGCTATCCTCAAAAGCTGCTGGAGGATGTGATTTCACAAGCCCAACCAGTTGGGATCCTCCATGCAGCGCAGGCATCCTTACCTTCTGCACTTGAACGCCAGGACTTACGCGCGCTGCCAGTAGATTTGCAAGAACTCAGAAATTCACGCGATCATCAGCATCCTCTGAAATTTTCAGATCGCGAAAGGCCCTTGTATACCCTGTTTACCTCCGGCTCCACTGGTCAACCCAAAGGGGTTGATGTCTACAACCAGACACTTTGCAATTTGTTGCACTGGCAACAGCAACAGGGAGGATTGCCCGCTGGAGAACACACCATGCAGTTCTCCAAGTTAGCCTTCGATGTTTCGTTTCAGGAGATCTTTTCAACGCTCTGTTCGGGCGGGTGCTTCCATGTCATTGATCCTCTTTGGCGACAGGACATGCAGGGCTTATTGAACTATATGCGTGACAATAATCTGCAACGCATCTTTATGCCTTTTGTAGCGCTGGAATTGTTTTGCGAAGCTGCTCAAACATTCAACATCTTCCCCGGTGCTTTGAAGAATGTGATCACGGCCGGCGAGCAGTTGTATTGCACCAAAGCCCTCCGTACGTTCTTCACGCAGTTACGCCAAGCCTCCTTGCATAATCACTATGGCCCAACTGAAACGCATGTGGTTTGCGCTCACTCTATGCACGGACCAGCAGCAAACTGGCCAACCCGCCCACCGATTGGCGCACCTGTTCACAACACCGATATTCTCATCATAGATGACAGCTTCCATCCGGTTCCATCCGGTGAACGCGGCCAACTCCTCATAGGCGGTAATCTGGTTCACCGTTGTTATCTGGACAATGCAGAGCTGAACGCTGAACGCTTTGTCATACTCCAGTCAGATCATGGCACTGGCGGCTCAAAACTCTATTACAAAACCGGCGACATGGGCTTTCTGGATGAACTCGGACAGGTAAACTATGGAGGCCGTCACGACCAGCAGGTGAAGATCTCAGGTCACCGCGTTGAACTCGGCCAGTTGGAAGCCTCTCTGATAAATCACGGTGCCATCGAACAGGCTTCTGTTGTCTTTGATGACCAGCATAAAAAACTCCATGCCTATGTCAGCCTGCGAGTGGGCACCATCAACGCAGATGAGCTTGATCACTATCTTTCAACGCAGCTTCCTGACTACATCCGGGTTGACGAATTCAGACAGGTCGACGAGTGGCCCCGCGCTCCAAGTGGAAAGATAAATCAAAGAGCATTGGCCAGCTGCAAATGGCGCAAGATTGAACGTAAAAAACGCAAAATAAACGCAAATAACGCAATTCAACGCACAAATGAACTCATTGCAGCTTTTGAACATGTCACTGGTGCATCCATCACTGCGGACCAAACATTTTTCGAGGCTGGATGCTCTTCCCTGCAATTGATGCGCTACCAAATGCATATCAATAAAGCACTGGAAGAAAAAGTCAGTATCGCAGATCTGTTTCGTTATGTGACGCCTTCAGATCTGGCAGAACATCTTGAAGGAAAAACGGAATCAGAAACTCGGACTAGCAAAGCAAAGACAACGCAGAGCGCGGGAAAAGTTGCTATTATCGGTATGGCACTACGTGTCCCAGGCGCAGATGACCTGGCTGAGTTTTGGTCCATGGTCCGTGAAAACCGAAGCGGAATTGAACATTTCACACCGGAGGATCCTGATTTCGTCGGTGCGCGAAGTCAGATGAGCGAAATGATGTCGTTCGATCCTGAGTACTTCGGTATCAGCCCACGGGAAGCAGCGCTCATGGATCCGCAGCAGCGACATTTCCTGATGAGCTGTGTACATGCTCTTGAAAATGCTGGCATTCCTCCACTGAACACCGACCAAAACATCGGTGTTATCGCAAGCTGTGGTGAGACAACCTACTATCACGCAGCCCTTCGCTCCAAACCTCCAACCACCCTTCCTGACAAGTTCCAAATGGCCTTACACCATGAGAAAGACTTCCTCGCCACCAAGGTTGCCTTTCAACTGGACCTCGAAGGCCCTGCCATTACACTACAAGCCGCATGTGGAAGCTCGCTGATTGGCATCCATACAGCCGCAGGCATGCTCCGAAATGGCGAATGTGATGTCATGCTAGCAGGAGGCGTGCTTGTAGATCCCGATATGTCAGAGGGCTATAAGTATCAGTCTCAACACATCTTTTCCAGGGATGGCAACTGCTCACCGTTCAGCAAAGACGCCAGCGGCACCATCGGCGCCAGTGGTGTTGGGGTGGTGGTGTTGAAGTCACTGGATCGCGCCCGAGCGGACGGTGATCGCATTTATGCTGTTATCGAAGGATCAGCCATCAATAACGATGGTCGGTCCAAAATGAGTTATACTTCACCTTCAGTTTCCGGACAGGAAAGCGTTATTCGTCAAGCCCTTACGAATGCAGGAGTAAGGGGTGATCAAGTCGGATATGTGGAAGCGCACGGAACAGGGACACAACTGGGTGATCCTATTGAAGTACAAGCCCTTTCATCTGCATACGGCAATCTCCCCAAAGCATCCTGCGCACTCTCATCTGTCAAAAGCCAGATCGGCCACTTAGGTGCCGGTGCTGGCGTCCTTGGACTAATTCGCGCTGCTTTGTCGATCTATCACGGCTATGTACCCCCTAACCTTGGATTTGAGCAGCCCAATCAAGAACTTGGCTTGGATCAAAAGGGGTTCTATACCCCGGCCAACAGCAAAAAATGGGAAGATACACGTCCACGTTATGCAGGCGTCAGCAGTTTCGGAATTGGCGGCACAAACGCTCATGTTGTAATCGGAGAAGCCTCGGAAGACGAGCTTCAGCAATTCACTGCTGCAAAATGCCTTGCTCTATCAGCACATACCAAGGCTGCGCTTTTTTCTTTGGCAGAAAAGATCAAGAATTATCTTGAACATAACCCAACTTCATTTCAGCTGGTCCTCTCACATCTGCAATCAAGCAGGCGAGCACACCCATGGCGTTTTGCTATCGATTGTGATGATGCCGCAGAAGCTATCAAATCTCTCGGTTCATTCGTCCCGCGTTACTGTGATGAGAATAAAGGAGCTTACGATCCCGCTAACCTAACCGCTGCTGATTGGCTGGAAGGCAAAGAGATTGAGACACAAAGTGCAGGTACTCCGCCGCCTTGGGATTTGCCGGGTTATTGCTTCAACCTTCAACAATACAACGTGTTAGAGCTTCCAGCAGCCAAGAGTACGGCGAGTGAAAACCTTCCAAAACGCCTGCCAGAGGAACAATGGCTAAGCCAGATGGTTTGGCAACCAGTCTGCCGCGTTGGAAGTTGCCAAACAGCGCAGAGATCAAAAACAGCGGTTGTCCTATATGATCCGAACAACGTCTCCGATGACTTTGCCGCACTTGATGCCGTCTACCATCGTGTTGTGCCTGTTTGTTATGACGGACGCATTTCTGGTGCTCATTCAGACAAGTTGTCGGTAGATCCGTTTTCTACGGACTCCGTTGAAGACCTTCTGAGCCACCTGTCATTTATGAACCTTGGAGAGTTGGACTGGCTTCATGCACTTCCATTGTCTTGCAAAGGCGAGCAAAATGAGTTGGATAGCCTTCAGGAAGCAAAAAAGGTTTGTCTGGATAGCCTGACTTATGTGCTTCAGGCTCACTCTAGATATGGGCTTACGATCTCCAGAATATGCCTGCTCTCTTACGAGGCTGCACCGGTGAATGGTACAGTCGCTCAGCCGCTACACGGGCTACTCGCTGGTCCGCTTTCTGTGATCCCTCAGGAGTTTGACATCCAGACACTCTGGCTGGATTTAGAAGATACAAAACAAGGTTTCATTTGGCCCGAGGTTGCGTTTGTACTCTCACTTGAAGAAATGAAGGCACAACGCCTTGCCTTGCGTAATGGTTTTGTTTGGGAATGCAGGATCTTACCTCTTTCTCAAAATCGCCCAACTACCGAACCGATTGAACTGGATGCGCCAGCTCTCTTCGTGGTGACGGGTGGCAGCGGTGCGATTGGAACTCAAGTTTGCACGAGCCTGCTGGCTGATCCTCATGCTCATGTCGCAATTATCTCCCGCAATCCGCGCATTCCAGAAGAACTTCTGCAGTTCGGCGCAAGAATACACCTGATACAGGCTGACATAGGAAAGCCAGCCACGTGGCCTGTAACGTTTGAGAGTGTCGCCAGATTAGACATGTCCGTTGCAGGCGTTGTACATGCCTCCGGAGTTGGAGAAGGAAATCTGATTTCTTTCCGTGACCCGATAGAAGTCTACAACAAGATGCTAGCAAAGTATGAGGGAAGCATTTTTGTTGAGCGTTTCATTGAAGTATTCAAGCCAACGAGGGCTATCTACTGCTCGTCAATGTCAGCTGTTTTAGGGGGAGCTGGCCAACTGGACTACGCTTCCTCCAACGCCTTATTGGATAGCTTTGCGCATTACAGCAATCCGGTGATCCCTGACACAATCAGAACCACCATCAACTGGGATATCTGGAGCGAAAGTGGGATGGCGACCGACTCCAATACGCAAGATGAACTACATCAAAAACACCTGACGCTTGGCCTATCCAACAAAGAAGGCTTGCGCACATTCTCTCGAGCATTTCATACAACTGTACCACAAGTGCTGGTTAGCACTTGTGGTGTTGAAAAGGCTCGATACTTCTATCGATCACTGGTCAGGAACGAGATCAAATCTGATGCGCGAACGAGCAAGACACACAAACTAAAACTCATTCGCGATCAGATAGAAACCCTTCTTCTGCAACAGCTTGGACTTGATCAGCTTGTCCCTGATGAATGCCTCTATGACTTAGGTATGGATTCACTTACTCTTCTGGACGTCGTTAGCCTCTTAGAAAACTATGACATTCAGGTGTTACTCTCCCAAATCCCAAAGAACACTTCCTTAGACCTGATTATGAATCTGGTTGAACAACAGCACAAGGCAAACCCCTCTTCTCCAAACAGCACTTGGGCAGATGCAGTTGCCCCGCACCAATGGCATTCTGGTGAGGGTGATGAAGTTGTTGTTCTCATACATCCAATCGGAGGTGATGTTGAAGCATACCGAGAACTGGCAGGAAAACTCCCGGACAACATTGGGATCACCGTGATTGCCGATCCTGCCCTCACAAATCCCGATCTACCAAAAATCAGTTTAAAAGAAAGAGCTGCGGTTTACGCTGAAGCCATAGCGGAAAGGTTTGCAAATAAGCGGATTCATTTAGTCGGCTGGTCATTCGGCTCATGGGTTGCTCAAGAAATGGCACTCTGCTTCTCGAAGCAACAAAGAGCTCCCGGCAACTTAACACTCATTGATCCGCCTGCACCAAACTCTGGCGAAAACCTGAAGCAAATGAGTGAGCAAGAAGTCGAAATCATCTTCTTAAAGGAGCTAAAGGCGAAATGGCCAGACAAAAGAACCCTTGTTGAGAACAGTCATGAACGACAGTCCTATCAGGAAGCACTTGTTCGCTGTACGAAAGCCAATCTGGAAGCGATGGCGCACCATACAATGAGTCCGGCACCTTTCTGGCAGACGAGTGTATTCTTGGCATCTGAAACTCCCAAAGGGTTGCGTGGAACCCAAAATACAACAGCAAACTCCCGTGAGATCTGGGTTAAACTACTGCCAGATTTACAAAACTGGCAGATTGTAGAAACAGATCACTATTCAATACTCATGGGAGAAACGTTAGATCACGTATTGGCTACTGCTGGTTTGGTCAAAACACTCGAGTTGGCGTAATTGGAAGGGGGAGTGGATGTCTAAACTAGTGATACCGGGGTCCACTGCGAGGCTACAGCTGTAACCTTCCCATCCGACCTCAATATCCAGCAGTTTCAAAGGAAGTGGTTCTGAAGTGATCCAGGGGTGCTGTTGCTCTAACTTCACGTCAAGTGAGCTGAGGTCATCACGCAGCCCCTCACCTGTTGCCTTTAAGATGGCTTCTTTCCGGGTCCAACAGCGATAAAACATGGCTGCGCGTTCCTTGGGACTCCTTGATTCAATGTGTAAACGCTCCATCGGATGACAAACAAGCAGCATCAAATCAGTCATTTGGCTGCCTCGCCGCATGAGTTCAATATCGACACCTAATGGTGCATTACGAGCCAAAGCGACTGCAACCAAACCGCCTGAATGACTCACATTAAATGTCGGGTATCCTGAAAGGTATGGCTTACCACCATCTTGCAGCAGAAAGGGTATTGGCGGCTGATCCACTCCCAGAATGGTTCTAACGACCCAACGACCCAAGGCAAACGCGCGCCGGTCTCGCAAGAACCTGAAACGCGCACCTCTTGTTTTCTCTTCAGCGGTTAACGCTTGGTCCATTGGAAATGGATACTCCAATGGCAACAAAACAAGCATCACTTTGCCTGGCTCACAGCAACGTTGCCATTGCTCTTTCACAGCCAAAAGCCAATGCTGAGCATCAAAGACGGAAAATGAAACAGGCATGAAATCTTAAGCGAGCTCTATGGATGAAGGCTGGTGCAACTGACCAACAACGTTTGCAGCATGGTCTTTTATCTGATTAAGGACTTTAGCTGGAGAATGTTCAATGAAAAAATGCCCGCCTTCGACTTCATCAACGGCAACGGTTTCAGAGCTCAACTTCGTCCATCCCTTCACTTTATGTGGTTCCACAATCTGATCCTTAGTTCCTGCGTAGGCAAAGATTGGTGACGCGATTTGCCAGGGAACTCGCGGCCTGTAAGTCTCACAGAGTTCAAAGTCACCTATAATCGCAGGTAAAAGCAAGTCTACAAGATCGTCATGTTGTGCAATCTGAGCAAACTCGGGATTAAACGAGATGAGCTCATCAACCATCTCCTCGCGAGTACACCCATCAAGAAACGGTAGAGTTCTTGGAGCAAAAGGAGACGCCGATGCCAGCACAAAAAGAGCCGTTGGCTTCAGCCCGCTTTGCTTGAAAAGATGGAGTGCCAACTCGTAAGCAATCCACCCCCCCATACTTGACCCCAAAATTGCAAAAGGCGCACCGCCGAACTTCTCAATCTCTAGCGCTAGCTGCGATACAACCCTTTCCATCGCATTGATTGCTGGTTCTTTTAACCGGGTTCCTCGCCCTGGAAATTTAGCAGGCATCACATTTACCTGATCACCTAGCGGTGCTTTCCATCGGTTATATAAGCTCGTATCGCCTCCCGCCTGAGGCAGACAGACTAAGTTCAGCTTGCACTTATCTGCTGTAGTATCAAACCACTGGGACGACCATCGACAACTCATTTAGTAGTCCATCAATAAACTATTTCAATGAGGTGATTATTACGTGGTTTTAAAGTGACGTCGAGTGGGCTTTCTTATGCTATTTATCAGTTTAATATTTGCAGATGAACCAACAAACAAACGTAGCCTCGAATGGTTTGTCTGTCATCAAAGGTAGTTGGACACATCTTCGCAAACTAGGCGTCAGAAAATGCTTTACTCTTACCTGCCATGAAAAAACCGCCGGTCACTGCTCGCAAAGCAAGCATAATGCCGGCGGTTTCAGTATGGAACTTTATTACTTATTGACAAAAACCTGTTGGAGAGTAATAAAATATCATACTGAAACGCACGAAAACTGGCACAAATCCGCCAACTCAAAATATGCTCCAAATAATAAAGTATCATACTGAGGAACGCAAACTTCAACATAGAGACCAAAATTCGAGTAATAAAGTATCATACTCGCCTCTCCTGCAGATCATAGGTCTGGAAACTCATTTTAATATCTGCGGTCAACACCACCGCACATCAGACAGAGATTTTGATCAAATTTAAGACAGATTGGGCCAACTGCGGCCATTCGGGTGCTTCAATTAAGAGTTGCGCAAGTCTTTGCAGATGAGACTACGGTCTCTTTCTGAAGAGCTCTTCTCAGCATATGATTATGTGAAGCGCCCGATAAGATAAGGGGCATTTTGAGCCCAAAGCGGCTCTGGAATGGAGTTGTCCCCGTTGTCCCCCTCAGATATATCGTTGAGGTTTTTGCATCTATCCAGGGCAAATAGAAGCACGAAATCTGATCTCGACCATGTGTAAAAAAGTATAATGTTTTCATTGGATTAAATGCGGAACCGTATCAGTAAGAAAACACTAACCAAGTGTTAACGCGCTCTTTTCAATGTATTTTCCTAATAAAAATCTATTTATAATTTGAAATCTGAAATTTTTAAATGAGACCTATTCGAATAAAACATAGTGCAATTTAACAGTACTAATATCTATGGGCATATTTCTATTGGGAACGAAGTAATATTGAATACATTTATTAATTGTTATGAAAATAGTTAGCCTCTTTTAGATGATGGGTAATAGCTTCACCTTATAAATCAGGTGAATATTTCGTAAAGTAAGATTGTTGGAGGCATTATATGTAGGGGCGTATAAAATGAACTCATTGACTGCTGCACTAGAATTTATTGAATCTGTTAATAATGAAGAGACACCTGATCTTGTTTCTAAGCGTCTTGCTGAACTTGGTCAGTCTTTTGGCTTTACTAGTTTTTGTCTTGCCGCGATCCCCGAAGCTAACACATCCTTTGATGGGTCTATTATGTTGAGTGGCTGGCGGTCTGAATGGCAACAACGTTATCTCGATCGTAATTACATACAAAATGATCCGATTGTCGCGAAAGCGCGTACTGCTAGTCGCCCATTTCTTTGGTCCAGCGTTGCCCGTGATAGCAATCTTTCTGCAGCTGCACAGCAAGTTCTGTCAGAAGCGCGCGATTACGGAATGTATGACGGAGTGTGTGTGCCAGTGCGTGGCCTTCAGAACTATCAAGGCATGCTGATTTTTGGTGGACCAGAAGTTCGACTGAATGAACGCGAAATCAGTGTTCTTCATCTGGTTGGCATTTATGCGAGTAATAAAGTGCGTGAACTAGCTGGTTCAAACATCAGTCGTCCTCGTCATCGCATTACTCCTCGTGAACTTGAGTGTCTGAAGTGGGCAGCTGCAGGCAAGACAAGTTGGGAGATCAGTCAGATCCTAAATATTTCTCAGCATACTGCGGACTGGTATCTGGCTTCGGCTGCCAGAAAGCTGCATGCTTCGAATAGAACACACGCGGTAGCTGAGGGTTTTCGGTTCGGCCTTATTCAATAAGTCTAAACGACACTTACTTATGCTCTCGGCAGGGTTCGCACCGCGCTTCCTGCTGTTTGCACTTTTACGGCATCCCGATTGTTGCAATTCAACCGATCGGTAAGGTGCAGCTACTCACGAGGCGATTAAGGCGTTGACTGTAAGCTTTTCTCTGAGTGCTTCGTAAGCGGCCGGTGAAGGTTGTAAAATCGCTCCCACTGGTTGAGTTTTGCCTCCAGATCGACGTCCCCCTTGTAGCTGAGACGTTTGCCGAATGTGTTGCAGCGATTAGTTGAGCCCACCGCCAACTGCGGACATTCATTCGGCTCTATCAGGGGCTGAGACTGTTTGCTTGAAGGGTTTTGACCGTCTCCTTCAAACTGACTCGTCACTATTTCCAAAACCATAGGATTTTGTTGGCAGAAGCCTAAATCGTACGGCACTGTTATGAAATCAGTCGTTGACTTTGAGTGATGATAACTGCCAGCATCACCGCAAAGTTATAATTTACATGTCTCACTGCGTAGGGCGGCATTACGATCCATTTGAGACCCAGTTCTTGGAAGGTGGTTAAATGCTCGAACGCTCAAAACCTCATGTCAAAGCTATCTGGAAGTAAGCGCTCGGTGAAGCCGACCTAACGATGATGGCTTTGGCAAACTTATGTTAGCGATCAGCATTGGCTTTAAACAGCATGGCGTGCACCTTCACTGAAAGAAAGAACAGCTAGAATATACGCCTGAAGCGAATTTACGCAACAGCGTCGGGGTCATCCTCCTCAAGCGCGCGCCACACCATCACGCTCCTATAGTATCGAGAGTACGTGGTTGAATATGGGGCCTCCGTGCGTATAGAACTCATTGATTACCGAGAAGTGATCACCCTGTTCGATAATCCGCAAATCTGCCTCAACACGATTATGGACCAAGTGATCGTAGAAGTCTTTGGTTTGTGCTTGATATTCGGCGCTTTCCTTAGAGCCAGCATAAAGAGTGAATTTCGCTCCGCGATGGCATGGCAAATGTAAAGGACTCATGAAAGGCAGATCTTCCGGTGAAATCCCCATCTGGTAGTTTTGAGCGTCGTGCATGTAAGGTTCCATATTGTAACCACCAGAAAAAGCAACTACGTTCTTGAATATAGATCCCGGTAGATCTGGATCTAATTGTGACCAATTGAAGACACCCATGCAAGCAGTCAGATGTGCACCTGAAGAGTGCCCCGCAACTGATATTCTGTCTCGATCTATGCCCCATTTTTCTGCGTTGACATAAAGATAGCGGATCGATTTCTTAACGACTTCGATCATTTCTTGAATAGAGACATCTGGCACTTGCGGGTAGTTGAGATTTGCAACCAGGACATCTTCTTGAGTGAATGAGTTTGCAATCTGGTAGTAGATGTCCTTTTGTGTGTACTGCCAATAACCACCATGAATATGGATCAGTAGTGGGCGCAGTGCTTTTTGATCTTTTGGCACAAAGAGATCCAAGTTACTGCGATAGAATGGTTGACCTCCGGTAGTAATTTCATGTTTCTCACAGTGGCTTGAAAGCTTCGTTTCGATCCACTGCTTTGCGAGTTCCCCAGCATCCGGGGACGTGAAAAACGTATGGAATTGGTCGAACAACTCCTTGGAAGTGTAGCCATCGAATATAACATCATTGCCTTCAGGGAGCTGAACAATATTAGCTTCAAAGGTGAACTTGTCGTCTTCGACCAGCGCAACATCTCCGAAGCGCCCCCCCCCCATTGTCCTTCGGTAAATGTCATCGACTTTTGGTAATTTTTCCATTACATCGTCGATATCGGGCGCACCAATCGTCAAGTCATGCACATAACAACGTTCCATTCCCAATTCGTCGTATTTTTGACGAAGGCTGTTCGAATTTTCCTCAACGGCCTCGAGAATATTGTTTTTTTTGCTGGAAACCTTAACATTCACTATGCGGCCATCATTGGTTTTGAAGCGCGGCGGGTATTGGTTCACGTAAGAAATCTTCATGGTGATCCCTCTTTTCTGAAATCAAAACTGAAGATACACATGGGATGTAAAAATCCTTAGAATTAATCAGCTTAAAATGGCCGCTTAGCGAATATAATGAAATTTTCCGGGATCAGGAACGAACTCCAGAGCGGACGCATACAAGGGAATCTGGAGAGAGCTTGAATGTTCAGTATGGTCGCTCAACAACAAGCTGACCGAAATCAACCTTTGATTGAAGTGACATGCTAACTGGACCTTCCTAGAATTAGGCCGAATGTCCGCAAATGGTGGTGGATTCAGCTGGTCGCGGCAACACACTGTGAGAACTTCTCAGCTGGGGTTTGATATTGCAAGGTCTTGCGGGGTCGTTGGTTGAGTTGCCTTGCGATTGCATCAAGTTCAGGCTGCGTGTGTACAGATAAGTCAGTGCCACGGGGCAAATACTGCCGCAGCAAGCGGTTCGTGTTTTCGTTTGATCCGCGTTGCCACGGTGAATGTGGGTCGCAGAAGTATACAGCAACATCCGTTACTAATGTCAGGCTTAGATGATCTGCCATCTCCTTGCCTCGATCCCAAGTCAAAGATTTGTAAAGCTCTTTTGGTAATTTGTGGGTGTGTTTGATCAACCCGGAGATAACACTGCTCGTGTCTTTGTTGGCAACCTTGATCAACATGACATAGCGTGTTTGCCGCTCAACAAGAGTGGCGATATAGCTATTCTTGGATCCTCCGATCAGATCACCTTCCCAATGCCCTGGTATTGCGCGGTCTTCGATGCAAGCGGGCCTTTTGCTGATCGAAACGGCATCCTTAATTTGGCCTAGACTATTTCGTTTGAGGCTTGCGTGTCTGGACCGGCGTATCGTGCGTTTGGCACGCAGATGGTCCAGCAGTTCTTTCTTCAATACGCCACGAGCCTGTATGTAAAGGCTTCGATATATCGTCTCGTGGGACACCTGCTTGTTTACGTCTCCTGGAAAGCTACGTTTGAGCCAGCCGGCAATCTGTTCTGGAGACCACTTGCTGCGCAGCTTCTCCGATACTGCGTGGCGCAATGAAGGATGACAAGCGAGTTTGCATGTCTTGGGCCGTAGAGCGCGGTCCCAGGCAGCCTGATCAGCCGCTGCTGCGCGATAAGTAACCCGACCTCCGTTGCGCTGTACCTCGCGACTGATCGTAGACGGAGTGCGGCTCAACTGGCGGGCTATAGATCGTAAAGAGGCGTTGATGCTGAGACCACGCGATATCTCTTCACGCTCTTTCAAACTCAGCGCCAGCTTACCACGATGCCGGTCAGAGGGGCGGATGCCTCCGGTCGGAGAAATGACAGAAAACACCGAGGAGGACTGCCGGTCAAACACACGACCAATCGAACTCATCGACTCTCCCCGCTGCCATCGATCCCAAATCTCGGCTCGCTGTGCGGCAGAATAGTAAATACGGCGGCGATACGTCATGTCGAACACTCCATCTCTACTCAAAGATTAAAGTGTTGCATCCACCAGTTGAAACCACCGTCAAAAGTGCAACATGCGGTGTTCACGAACGGCCACAAACTCAAATGCATTAGCTATGAAACTCTTACTCCCTTCCCTTCAACCCCGCCTCAATCCTCTCCCCGACCGTTTCTGAGAGCACCCGTATCGGATGAGCATCATGGTTCACATAGCGTTGTTCCCCATCGAAGCCTTATGGACAGATCGGTTAATTTGAATAAGGGAGTGTTTTGGCTCATGATCATGAGATTAGGAGTGAACAATGGGGCACAACACACGGACCGCCAGCGCTGCAGCTGAGAG
>NZ_LMCH01000004.1:0-156557 GCF_001623095.1 Pseudovibrio sp. Ad5
TCCCGAACTCGGAAGTGAAACGCCCCTGCGCCAATGGTACTTCGTCTTAAGACGCGGGAGAGTAGGGCGCCGCCGGGCATGAATAATACACACCGACAAATCTCTACAAAATAAAACAGAACAAACACTATTTACCGCGGGGTGGAGCAGCCCGGTAGCTCGTCAGGCTCATAACCTGAAGGTCGTAGGTTCAAATCCTACCCCCGCAACCAAAGATACAAACCCGTTATCATTTCGATGACGGGTTTTTTGTTGTCTAAATTTTGAAACACGACAACTCCGGTTACCGCACCCTAGCCTTCATCTTTAAATGACTTGTCGCCGTAGATGAAGCGGGGGCCGCGGCCGTAGCTGGAGGCGGCGTCTCCGGCGTTGTAGAGCTCGCATTTGTCCAGAGATAGGCAGCCGCATCCCATACAGCCTTCCAACTGCGATCTCAAACGCTCCATGCGGGCGATACGCTCATTCAGATGAACTTTGAACTGCTGGCTCAAGCGTTGCCACTCAGCTTTGTTCGGAGCACGGCCCGGGGGAAGTGTCCCGAGTTGATCTGAAATCTCTTTGATGGTGAAGCCAAACTCCTGCGCGACTAACGCAAATGATAAGCGGCGGATGTCTGCACGCATAAAACGGCGCTGACCACCAGAATTTTGGCTGGCAGTGACGGCTTTGCGCTCCTATGTGCGTTCGTTTGCGTTATTAGCGTTGGGACTGCGTTGCTATGTCTATACAGCTCGCGAAAATAGCTCTGGCAATGCGTCAACGATAGAACGTGTTCTGTAGGATAACTCCAACAAGCATCGGCGCTGCAGTCAAACAAGGAAAGAGGATACAAATAATCTATCCCCCTACCTCAGATAATGCCGTCGATACCCGTCTCAATACACGCCGGGGACAAGTGATTTGGGTGGAGTTAGCTTCCTGAAGTTACTCAGTAACCAAATCTTGTGATGAGCTCAGCAACATCTGCTCCGCATCTTCTTTCAAAAATGCATCGGGGCGGTTGCAGGTTGTAGCCAACTCTACAAACCGTCGTTCGCGGCCAGAGGCTAGAATTGAGAGCATGATGTCGGCAACATGGAGTGCCAGCGCTTGATTGCAGCGATGTGCGCGATCTTCAAGAATTCCCATCGCCATATCGGAGAGGCCAGCAGCTCGGTAATTTGCCATTGCGCCCATGCTATCGTGTTGCTGATTGGGCTCTCCAAGTAGATGCTGCCAGGTTGGGAGGTCTACCGATGTACCATTTTCATCTGTAACGCGGACCTCACCACCAAAGAAGTTTGGGTCAGGCCCATACAGCGTGCCAGTTTGGCCATATAGCTCCATGTGGTTATGACTATGATCCTTTACATCCCAGCTCGCGCCAAATGTAATTACAGCACCGCTATGGAACTCGAGCAGGGCATGAACAGTGGTCTCAGTTTCAACGGAAATTGTCTGTCCGTAACGCTGTTCGGAAGTGATTGTTCGCTTGGGAGAAGGAATAGACGTTAAAGCTGAAACGGCTTTTACAGGCCCAAGCAACTGTACAAGGTTCGTGAGGTAATACGGACCCAGATCAAGAATTGGCCCGCCACCATCTTTGAAGAAGAACGCAGGATTTGGGTGCCAATGCTCCATACCACGGCTCATCACATGACACGTCCCGCTTCCAACTTTGCCAATCGCTCCATTATCGATCAGGCTACGGCATTGCTGATGAGATCCGCCAAGGAATGTATCTGGCGCGGAGCCAATACGAAGTCCTTTTTGCTCAGCTAACTCAAGCAGGGCCTGTCCTTCCTTCAAAGAAAGAACAAACGGCTTTTCTGAATAAACGTGTTTGCCAGCTTCGAGTATCCGGCGGCTGATTTCGAAGTGGGCTGCTGGAATTGTAAGATTGACGATTATATCGATGTCGTTGGCAGCCAATAGCTCCTCAACTGTATAGGTCTGAACTCCGAATTCCGCCGCTCTGGCATGTGCAGCATCCATGTTGATGTCTGCCACTGCCTTTAGGTCCAACCCACGAAACAGCGGGCCAAGTGTAAGGTAGGTTTCCGATATATTGCCGCACCCAATAATGCCAATACCAAGCTTTTCTAACATCAAACACCTTCCAGCATTTTGAGTGAGTTCAAAGAGCGTTGCGCAAAGCGGGCAAAGTCACTCGGGTTGTCGTGTTCCATGACATAAACACAAGCACGGCTTTTCTCTTGTAATACTGAGAGGATTTGGCCCCACTGTACAGTGCCGAAACCAACGTCTGCCCAGCCATCTTCATCGGCACATTCGCCAGTGGCAGCAATGTCTTTGACATGAACAGCTGTAATGCGGCTGCCATAGCGCTCAATCCATGAAATCGGATCGTGACCACCTCGGATGATCCACGCAATGTCGGCTTCCCAATCGATCTCTGGCGCTTCAGTGAGGATGATTTCCATAGGTGTACGCCCGTTGTACTCACATTGGAATTCAAAATCATGATTGTGCCACCCAAAGCTCAGGCCTGCAGCCTGTACTTTTGTGCCGACCTGCGCGAGGTGGTGAGCAAATGAGATCCAGTCAGCTTCAGTTTGAGGGCGCTCTGATGGGGCGAGGAAAGGCGCGAAAATGCGCGTTATTCCAAGATATTTTGCCAGTTCAATATAGCGTGCTGTATCTGCTTCTAGTTCATCGATTCCAAAATGGCCGGAGGGCATGGAAAGGCCGTTGGCATCCAGCATCTGTCGCAAAGCATTGGGATCTTCATAGACCCCGCCAAAGCCTTCTACTTGGGTGTAGCCCATCTTGGCCAGACCGCTCAAAACCTCAGTCAATGGCTGAGCATTGCGTGCACTATAAAGCTGAAGGGAAAAATCCATTGTGATCAATTTCCTGCGTTTAGAGACGTAATTCAGATGTCTTGTCAAACAAAGAGGCTTTAACCGGGTCAAAGCCGATAGGCAGGCGGTCACCCACATTGACAGTGGCTTGTCCGTCCATACGGAAATGGAAGGGTTGATTGTCCAGCGAGGTCCACACCAGCGTATCTGATCCCATTGGCTCCACAACTTCGACTGATATGTCGGAGTTAAATGGTTGCTCCTGAGCTGCATTCCCCACGTGAACATGCTCTGGACGGATGCCAAGATAAATTGGTCTGTTGTCTTCTGCTCTGGTTTTGAAGTTGTAGCGGCCTAGCGCAATATCCAGGTTATTTGATGTGAAACTGGGCTGTTCATCAATGCCATATGCCCCATCAAGGAAGTTCATGGCCGGGGAGCCGATAAAGCTCGCCACATACTTGTTTACCGGTTGATTGTAGATGGTAAACGGGTCTGCGAGCTGTTGAATGACACCGTCGCGCATAATCGCAATGCGGTCTGCTAGTGTCATCGCTTCCACCTGATCATGCGTTACATAAATCATGGTGTTGCGTAGTTTCTGATGCAAGCGCTTAAGCTCCACACGCAACTCCGCACGCAGCTTCGCGTCCAGATTGGAAAGAGGCTCGTCAAACAAAAAGACATCCACATCACGAACAAGAGCGCGCCCAATGGCAACACGTTGGCGTTGACCGCCGGAAAGTTGCCCAGGCTTGCGGTTCAGCAAGGGCTCGATCTGGAGCATTTGGGCTGCGCGGTTTACCCGGTGCTCGATATCCTCACGAGGCACCTTGGCATTCTTCAAGCCAAACGTCAGGTTCCCGCGCACCGTCATTTGCGGGTAGAGCGCATAGGATTGAAACACCATGCCGATGCCTCTGTCTTTCGGCTCAGCCCATGTAACGTTTGTGCCGTTTATGATGATTTGGCCTTCGGAGAGATCCAGCAATCCTGCAATGCAATTCAGCAGGGTAGATTTCCCACATCCTGATGCACCCAGCAGAACAAGGAACTCTCCTTCAGCGACATCCAAGTTGAGTTGATCGAGAACGGTAGCTTCACCAAATTTTAGCGACAGATCGCGAATGCTGATTGAGTTCACTGTATTATCCTTTCACAGCACCGGCGGCGACCCCGCGCACAAAAAAGCGCCCAGAGAAGAAATAAACAGCCAATGGCACTGCGCCTGTCAGCAGGGTTGCAGCCATGTTGACGTTGTACTCCTTCACACCTTGTGTGGTGTTGACGATGTTGTTGAGCTGAACAGTCATGGGGAAGTTTTTAACACCGGCGAAAATGACACCAAACAGGAAATCATTCCAAATTCCAGTGACTTGCAAAATCACGGCAACGACGAATATCGGCGCAGACATTGGTACCAGTACCTTTAGGAAAATACCCCAAAACCCGGCACCATCCACACGTGCAGCTTTGAACAACTCCTCAGGCAAAGCAGCGAAATAGTTGCGGAACAAGAGTGTCAAAATCGGCATTCCAAAGATGGTGTGAATGAAGATCACCCCTTGAAGAGACCCGAATATGCCCAGCTCACGGGTAACAATCACAAGCGGATACAGCATCACCTGGTAAGGAATGAAACTGCCGAAGATGAGAATGGTGAAGAACACCTCAGAGCCCTTAAACTTCCAATTGGAAAGGGCATAGCCATTCACAGAGGCAATCGTGATGGACATAACAACACTTGGAATAGTGATCTTCACGGAATTCCAAAACCCAACCTTCAGCCCTTCGCAATAAAGGCCCGTGCAGGCGGTATCCCAGGCTTTTGCCCAGGGAGCAAAAGTGATTTCTACTGGTGGAGCAAAGATGTTGCCAAGGCGGATCTCTGGGAGCCCCTTTAGGCTGGTCATCATCATCACATAAAGTGGCAGCAAGTAGTAAACAGCAGCCACCAACAGAACGGAGTAGAGCATTATCCGTGTGGGGTTGAAGCGGCGAAGTGGTTTCGCACCGGATGGCTCGATTGCAAAGCTCTTGCTAGGCTTTGTCTGAGTAATTTCATAGGGTTCAACAGTCATATCAGCCCCTCTACCTCTGCGCTTTCTTCTTGCCGTATTCGAGATAAACCCACGGAATCAAGATGATGAGGACGGTTGTGAGCATGACCGTAGAGGCGGCGAGTGCCTGCCCAACATTGGCTCTGGCGAACATGAAGTCATAAACGTACTTGGCGGGGACTTCTGATGCGATGCCAGGACCACCCTGTGTCATCGCCACGACGAGATCGTAAAGCTTAACGATGCCGGCTGCGACAATCACAAGAGTGGTGACCATGACGCCGCGCATCATGGGAACAATCACAAAGAGATACGTCTTCCAAACCGGTATTCCATCAACTCTTGCTGCGTTCCAGATCTCCCGGTCAACGCCGCGAATACCGGCCAGCATTAACACCATGACAAAGCCGGTTCCTTGCCAGATACCCGCAATGAGCAAGGCGTAAAGCACTGTGCCCCGGTTGGCGATCAGATCAAAAGTGAAGTTTTCAAACCCCCATGATCGTACAGTTTCCTGGATGCCCAGACTTGGGTTCAAAATCCATTGCCAGACAATGCCGGTTACGATGAACGAGAGCGCAAATGGGTAAAGGTAAATGGTTCGAAACGTATCTTCAAAGCGGATCTTCTGATCAATGAGGGCTGCGAGTATGAACCCGATCACAAACGAGATCAGGAGTGAGAGAACCCCGTAAATCACGATGTTTTCCATCGAGATTAGCCAACGAGATGTGCGAAACAATCTCTCGTATTGTGCAAAGCCAACAAACTCATTGAGTGGCAGTGCCCGGGACTTAGAAAAAGAATAGATAACTGTCCAGATAGAGCAGCCAAGAAAGACCAGCAGCGTCGTGGCGATCATTGGCAATGCCGCAATCTTGGCATTAAGGTTTCGAAACAAGGGGTTTGGCCGCTTGGCGATGGACATTAACACATCTCCGATGCAAGCCAGACGGGCCAATCATGAAGATCGACCCTCCGACTGTTTTTAAAGGAGAGGCGCCATTAATCGGCGTACTCGATGATTTCGACATAACGAGATTGCGCTTCATCGACGCTCATTTCTGGTGAGCTGAAAAACTCCACCCACAAATCTTCAATCTGTCCTTGAGTGTCAGATGAGAAGGCTTGCTCAGATCCGGGTAGAATGTTTTCCGGGTTTGCCAAAATAGCGATACCCTTCTTCATGCAAGCATTTGCATCATCAAGATTGATGTCCCCACGGATGGGAAGAGACCCTTTTCGCAGGTTGAAGCCCACTTGCACTTGTTTTGAAACCAGCAAAGATGCCATTTCCAACTGAGCTGCAACGATCTCAGGCTTGTCGCCGTTCGGTTTAGGGAAGAAGAATGAGTCCCCACCGGTGTCAAGAACAGGGTTTGCGCCCAGACCCGGCAAACAATCATACTCATTGCCAGCAGTTTGTCCGGCTAACGAGAACTCTCCCTGAGCCCAGTCACCCATAATTTGAGCGCCGGCTTTACCAGTGATGACCATGTTTGTTGCATCGTTCCATGCTCGCCCGACATAACCGCTGTCGACCAATCCACGTGCAGCAGCAACAGCTTCAAACACTTTTCGCATTGCAGGGCCTCCAGCTGCCTCAACGCTCTTTTCCTCTTTAATCTGGCGGTAGAGGTCAACACCACCCAGCGCAACCTGAAAGACATTTGCCATACCGCTGAGCTGCCAGGCTTCACCACCAACTGCCAGAGGTGTAACCCCAGCTTCTTTCAGTTTGGAAGCAGAGCCAATAAACTCTTCCCAATTGGCAGGAACTGTCAGGCCATTGCTTTCGTATACGCCGCGGTTCAACCACATCCACTGGAATGAGTGAATGTTGACGGGAACGCAGTATACGCGGCCTTCATATGTGCAGCTCTCAAGCAGCTTTGCAGGGCGAATGAAGTCTGCCCAACCTTCTTTTTCGGCAATCTCAGTAAGATCGGTCATCAGACCTGCTTTGATCAGGTCTTCGGCATCACGCCCCGTGTTGAGCTGGGTTGCTCCCATTGGGTCACCGCCAGAGATGCGGCTGATGATGATTGGCCGTGCGTTGCTGCCCCCTGCGATCGCGCTGTCCACCCAATTGTGCCCGGCACCGTTGACTGCATCAGCAAACACTTTCACAGCAGCAGCTTCCCCACCGGATGTCCACCAATGCGTCACTTCCAGATCAGCAGCATAAACAGAAGAAACGCCTGCCAGCAATGTTGCTGCAGTTAAAAAAACTTTGATCTTGAGCATTGAATTACCCTCCCAATAATTCGAATGATGATCAGGCCTCCCAACCCGACCAATACGTCAATCACAGTAGCTTTATGATAGTTTTATTTTGACTGCAATCGATTACATATATATCGTAGTCAGTGAAAATGCGCTGAGTCAACAGTAATTATTGGACAGTAACTGTCCATAAATAGTATCGGTCAACGTATGACTTCAAAAGTTGTTACAGTACAGGATGTTGCCATTGTCGCAGGTGTTTCTACAGCTACGGTAAGCAGAGCTCTTAGCAAGCCTGAGAAGGTGAATAAAGCAACTCGAGAAAAGGTGATGGCTGCTGTTCGTGTCACCGGTTATCGCATCAATCAAACTGCTCGAAATTTGAGGAAAAAGGAGGCAGGAGCGGTCGTTGCGCTTGTGCCTAATCTCGGAAATCCGTTCTTTTCTTCAATACTTTCCGGCATTGAAAGTGTGCTCGCCAAAGAGGGTTTAAGCCTGCTGGTCGTGGACATACTTCAAACCAGTTTTAAGCGTGAACAGGCCTATGACTACCTCTCGATGAATCAGGCAGATGGTTTGCTGGTGCTAGATGGCACATTGGATCTCACGAACCTAAATGACGGTTCCGTATCTTCAGAATTACCACCCGTCGTGTACTGCTGTGAGTGGGGCACAGACACACGTTTCGGATCGGTGCGGGTTGATAACCACCAAGGCTCTCAGTTGGCAGTGAGCCACTTACACACGCTTGGTCACAAAGCTATCGGCTTGGTGAGAGGCCCAGCTGAAAACAGGCTTACAGCCGCTCGTCAGGAAGGGTTTGAGGCAGCTATTTTAAAACATTCTCTGCCACTCCGCGCAGAGTGGTTGATTGAAGGCGGTTTCTCGCTGGAAGCAGGCGTACAGGCAGCACACCAATGGTGCGCACTGGAAGAGCGCCCGACTGCCATGTTCTGCATGAGTGACGAGATTGCCTTTGGGTTCATTTCGGAGCTTGACCGACTTGGATTCTCTGTCCCCAAAGATGTCTCCGTCGTCGGCTTTGATGACATCGCAATTGCCGAACGTTTTATCCCCTCACTGACAACGATCCACCAGCCCAGATTTCGCATTGGGCAGGAAGCAGCAGGTAAGCTGCTACGCCGCATTGCCGGAGAAGTCGAAAACCGTGCGGAGAGCGAAGCAACTGCACACCGAACGGTTCTGCCAGTGGAGTTGATTGAAAGGCAAAGTACAGCGCCTGTTAGCGAAAAACAGCGTGCCTTGTAACAGCCAAACGCCACAAGACACTCATATTTAATCCAAACAAGCTATTGGAATATTGGGAGATTATGTGATGAAAACGCTCAAAGGTCCCGCGCTTTTTCTAGCGCAGTTTGTCGGAGATGTAGCCCCGTTCAACACGCTCGGATCAATAGCCAAATGGGCCGCAGATCTGGGCTACAAAGGTCTGCAGATTCCCAGTTGGGATGAGCGTTTGATCGATCTGGAAAAAGCAGCCACAAGCAAAACCTACTGCGATGAGTTGAAGGGTATGCTGGCGGATCATGGCGTCGTAATCACCGAACTTTCTACCCATCTGCAAGGCCAGTTGGTTGCCGTTCACCCCGCCTATGATGCGATGTTTGATGGGTTTGCTCCGCCTCAGGTGCATGGCAACCCCAATGCACGGCAACAATGGGCGGTCTCACAGTTGCTCCTGGCGGCCAAAGCCTCACAAAATCTGGGCCTTACCTCCCATGCCACGTTCTCGGGAGCGTTAGCATGGCCATATGTCTATCCGTGGCCTCAGCGCCCAGCCGGTCTCATTGAAATCGCATTCGAAGAACTTGGTAAGCGCTGGATGCCGATCCTCAATGCCTTTGATCAGGCAAATGTTGATGTGTGCTACGAGATCCATCCGGGAGAAGATTTGCACGATGGTGTCACCTTTGAGATGTTTCTGGCCGAAGTGAAAGGCCACTCCCGCGCGAATATTTTGTATGATCCAAGCCACTTTGTGCTGCAGCAACTGGATTATCTCGGCTTCATTGATGTGTACGCTGACCGTATAAAAATGTTCCACGTTAAGGATGCCGAGTTTAATGCATCGCCCAGGCAAGGCGTTTACTCCGGCTATCAGAGCTGGGAGAACCGCGCAGGTCGTTTCCGCTCTTTGGGAGATGGTCAGGTGGACTTCAAATCAATCTTCTCCAAACTTTCTGCTCTCAATTTTGATGGGTGGGCCGTGCTGGAATGGGAATGTGCCCTCAAACACCCGGAGGACGGGGCAAGAGAAGGGGCGCAATTCATTAAGGACCACATTATCCGCGTCACCGAGCGCGCCTTTGATGACTTTGCTGATGCAGGAACGGATGAGGCAGCCAACCGTCGCATTCTTGGTATTTCAGAGCTAAAAAGCGTCCAATAAGCTGAAAACCAAATAGGTTGCCGGGATACGCAAAATCAGGGTGCATGCCCGGAAGGGCACATTGCGTGGGTGAGGGGCTTAACTCGTTTAAAGTTCAGGTGCGATTATATGAACTTCGGAGCCATTGGGAGTTGAAGGTTCCGTCAAGGATATGTTGTTTGCACGACTGATGTGAAAAAAGGCAGCCGAGATATCCTGAGTGATCTCGTCATGGAGTACAAATGAAATTCTGCCCGCGTTGAGCAATGCTTTGTTTTCCTGATTAAGGTCATGTGCAATGTAGCTGTCCGGATACATTTTGTACTGCTCAAGCATTTGAATTATTGCCCTGTTTCCTCCGCCCATGGAGTACACAGCACATATGTGCTGCTCTTTCTCAAGAATAGAGGCCAGGTCTTTTTCAATTTTATGATCAACTCCAGAACCTCCTGTGGTTTCAACAAATTTCAGGTCAGGACGATTATGTGTGAGCCATGATCGAAAACTGATCGCGCGTGTTTCTTCACCTTTAAAATGCTCGTGGCTGCGGCTCATCAATATGGTTCCGTCAGTCGAATGCAGTGTCTTAGAGATCAGATAGGTAGCTAAGAAAGTCATGCTGGATTTTAATGTGGCATAGCAAACTAGGTAACGTATCTGCAAAGCTATTCTAATTTTGGGTTCGTTTTCGAGAAGTTGAACAAGTTGAGACGTAAATGCTCCAAGCAGATTTGGGTACCTTTGAGCAGGAGTGCATCAAGTGCGAGTTGCTGACTAACTCCGGTGGTATGAGCTGGCTTGATGCAAGACGTGTCATCTACGAGATATTTTGTGCTTTAAAGGTGAGGTGATCATGGCACAATTAAACCTTCCTAGCATGATGATCTATAACTGTTTCCGCTGCCAATCAAAAATTGGTATCTGGTTTAAATCGTATAACCTTCAGCAACAGAGACGACAACTCGTTACTCCCCCTCACTTCTTCCCCCACGCCAACAGTGGTCCGAAGGTCGCCACGTAGACCGCGAATGCCAGGATCCATGCCAGAGCTGACATATCGTAGAGCCTTGCCGCGAGATCTGGGAAGAGGCCTGCGGAGAAGCGGAGGAGGACTGATGTGGCCATTGCGCAGTAAAGGAAGGTGGCACCGCGGCTTGCTTTGAGCTCCTGACCAGTATGGCCGAGGGTTGCGCGGGTCATGACGGCTAAAGTCATCATACCCAGAACGCCAGCCATAAGCAGGTGTTGGGCTCCGGTGATGTCCAGCAGGTCTGGCAGGAGGATGGCAAAGCCAAGTGCAAGCAGACCCAGCGGCATAAACAGATAGCTTGCATGCAGCACCAGAACCAGAGGTTCCTTGAAAGTATACTGCCCTTTCCAGCGAACCAGACGTGCAAAGTGCAGCGCTCCGGCAATCAGAAGTACCACACCTGCCAGCCAATGATCTTGCAGCGCAGTCCAGACAAGCAGTGCGATCAGGAGGGCAAGCAGTGAGATCTTGTCGAACACCTGCATTGGGCTCGCTGGCAAGTTCTTGCTGCCTTGCTTCACCAGCCAGTTACGGGTGAAGGAGGGAATAATCCGCCCGCCGATCAGGCCAACCATCAGAACCATGGTGGAGATACCCAGACGCATACCATAGCCCTGCGCTGCGTACCCATCGCTCCAGGCTTCCCAATGGAACAACAGGTTGGATGCAATGAGCACGCCCAGCAAACCCAGCACGATCAGATTACGCCAGTTTTTGCCTGCCATAATTTCACGCAGGCACGCAATGGCCAGCACCAATGGCATTGCAACATCAAGCGCGGCAACGATGCCTGCTGGAAGGTAAGCGCCGAACAGGATCGCGGCACGGCCAATCACCCAAAGACTGAACAGGACAATGAGTGGCCTGCCCACAATAGGCATACGCCCGGTCCAGTTGGGAATCGCGGTCAGCAAAAACCCTGCAACAACGGCGCTCAGATAGCCGAAAAGGAACTCATGGGCGTGCCATGAGACCGGATCAAACGCAGTCGGCAGCTCGATGTGCCCGGAAACGAGTGGTATCCAGAGCAGCATAAGCACGATTGCCCAGACTGCGCTGGCGAGGAAGAACGGCCTGAACCCATAACTGAATAGTACAGGGCCTTGCCAGGATCTGACTTGTTCCATAGTGGTCGACATGAGGCGCTCTTTTGGCTTTATTGATGCGCGCGTGCACATTCAGTGATCGATGCGTTAGAGCGCGTTCCGTTTGATTGCATTCAATCAAACAACAAGAATTCGCTCCACCAAAGATGCTAGAGCGCGATGCATAAATGAAAATGAACGCAACGTGCTCTAGCTTTTACAGTCAGCTTCATCAATCTAACTCACCATGTCCTTGACTATTATTAAGTGCACTCTGCATTTAAAGAATGTTCCCGAAAAGCGGTTTCGGTTTTCGGGTGAGAATATGCCTGGTCTAGAGCGTGTTCCCGAAAAGTGGTTCCGGTTTTTGGATAAGAATACGCGTAAAATTAAAGAGTTAGAGCTTGGTGCGTGAATGCATATGAACGAAACATGCTCTAATGAGAGGAGAGTGTCTCGATACGTCAGCTCGTCCAGGATATCTCTTAGCTGGCTTAGGACAATACAAGCACTGAACCACCACATGGCCTCCCATGCAGTGTTGAACCAGAATTCCCGGAAGCCGGGATGAGCAAGGCGGCAGGCAATACCTGCGCTACTTGTTAGTAATGAGTCTTCAGCATTGGCTACACGCCTTGCCCGGGCTTTCTTGTAATGAACTACGTCGCCTCTTTTGCCTATAAGGCACGATAGTCAGTTTCCTGAAAAGAAGGTGGCTTATCCAGACACGTTTCCATGCCCAAACAGTTCCTCCGTCTTTGACAAACACATCTGCAAAAGCAGGTCTTTCTGCCGGTGCATTTGCACCTGTCACCGCGTGATACCCTATAGTCCTGGGCCCTTCCCCTCAAACCATGCGGTCACGTTTGAAGTTCGGTTCACCGGACCACTGAAAGGTGCGTTACGTCTTCCAATAGCCCCGCCCAACCTACGACAAACTGACGGTCGCTCCGCCAGCAGCCCGTTACGTAGGCATAGGTTCACAGTATGGGAGGAAAACACGAGGGGGATAAGTTTACCCTTAAAACCAGTCTAGTTTTCAGGTGTTCCAACACCTGCAATCCTGTTGCCTATGTTGTACTTGCCGCGAGGCTTTCTCATGGGCAGGCGCCGCACTTCTTCCAGCGTTTGCGCATCATAAACAATGACAGCCCCATCCTCTTCCCAGACAGAAACCAGGGCGTATTTGCCATCATCTGTGAACTCCACATGGGCCGCACGGGAGCCTTTTTGAGGGCGCAGGGTCTTTACAATCTCAAGGCTCTGCTTGTCTATCACCTGGATCGCGTCTTTGTCTGGACCAAAGAAAACATCTACCCAGACATAGGGTGAGTTCTCGTGCGTCCGGGTGAAGAAGCCGGAGCCGAGCATCTCAATCTGTTTGATGGTCTCCCATGACTTCATGTCTACAATGGAAACCAGCGGTTCTCTCAGATGCGGGGTGGCCATGACGGTCCGCTCACCCATCTTCCAGGTAGAACCTGAGCCCAGGTGTGGCAGACCTTCCAAGTCCAGATCAGCAATCTTGTGCCCGATGACCAAATCAACCACCTGTCCACCAATGCCACTGGGGGAAGCACCCATCACGTATTCATCGCTTGGGTCGAGATAGAAATCTTCAACCAAACTTTTGACAGTGATCTTGCGCAAAGGGAACGGGTCTTTGTTAGGCGCAGGCCCCTCAACACGCCAGTCATGGGCAAATCCGTAATGCGGTGGATTAGGGCCATAAAACACTTCCCAAATGGAAGGCGCATCCTTCAGCGCCAACACAAAGCTCTTGCGTTTGGCGGCGAGGTAAACAGCGGAGACACGGCTTGGTGTGCCGTCCTTGCCTTGAACATACTCTAGTTTCTGCGGGCTCAAATCATCAGCGGAGAGAATGACAAAGGTGTTGGGCAGATAGTTCGCTACGGCAATCCACTTGCCATCGTGGCTCAAAGCAATATTACGGCTGTTCAGCCCGGCACGAATACGGCTCACCTCCTGTAACCCGTAAAGGTCATACTTCAGGATCCAGCCATCGCGGGACATGATGTAGACGTAGCGCCCATCAGGGGAGAACTTGGGCTGCCCGCGCGTCCCAAACGGAATCTTGAAACGCGTCAGAACCTCGAAGCTGTCGCCATCCACCACGCTGACAGAATGGTCCAGCGTCTCCACGACCAATGTCAGGTTCATCGGATCGGCAGACCAGACAGGCTTCACAGTCGCTTTGTAATCATCGTTGGCAATCAGGCTCGCGGAAATCTGCTCCATCATCCATGTCGGTGCAGGCTTCAATGGCGTCTTGAGAGAAGCGCTGAGTGCGTCAATCTCCTGGTCACTCAGCACATCCTGAAAGGACGGCATCTCAGTTGCGTTTCGCCCGCGTTTGATTGTGTCTTGCAACGCCGTGCCGCGCATACCTCCCAAAGTTTCAGGAAGCAGAGCCGGACCGATCAGGCCCAAACGGTTCTCACCGTGGCACTCTACACAATGCTTTTGGTAAAGGGCGGCAGGGTCGGCAAGGCAAGCAGATGCTGAAAGAACAGCCGAACCAAGAGCAACAAGGAGCCTGATCATTGAATAAACTCGAATTAGGGGAAAGTACCTCTGAAGCGCAGTCGCAGTGCAGGTTCAAAGCCACGCAAAACAAAGGCAAAACAGTTCATGTGTTTCACCTTAAATGCGAACTGCTTTAAGGTGTGACGGTCACCATACCGATCATCTTCTGCGTTTCCCAATGCGGACCACACAGATATTGCTGCGATCCCGCGCTCAGGAAGGTGAACTCGAAGACCTCTTCAGGAAACAAGCGATCGGATTCTTTCTCACCCGCCTCATTCAAATGAACGGTGTGGCTTGTCCGCTTGTCAACATTCACCCAGCGTACGGTGGTGCCAACAGGGACAGAAAGCTTTTCTGGGCAGAACCGATACTTGTACATCTTCACGATCGTAACGCCATCTGCCTCAGCTGCCGGATGTCCAAACATATCGACATAACGAGCTTCTGCTTTTGCGCAAAGTGCAGCAGCTTTGTCATCCGCCGCAACGGCAGGTGTCACCATCAAAAGACCCAGAAGAAGTGCGGAACAGTGAAGAAATCTTGAGTACATGAAGCGCCCCCTTGCAAATGCATATCCAAAAATCACGTACTATTATTGATAAGGATACGCTCGGAAAAACTTAGAGCAAGTTCTGCATATCTCTGAAAAGTGGAAACCGGTTTTCGGATAAAGATACGCAAAAGCAAAAGAATAAAGGAGGATCCAGCCTCCAGAAAAAAAGGTGGCCAATTGCTCGGCCACCCTTTGTGTTTTCTTAGCGTCCTACCACATTGATTTGGGCAGTTTCGTCATCCAGTGCCAGACTGGTGTTCAACGTCACGTGGTGGAAACGTGCAGCTGAGAAGTCATCATGGATAGCAAAGCCAACTGTGTAGGTCTTGCCAGCTTCAAGCGGCACATCACCTGGCTTGTCGCTTGCCAGCGGACGGGAGAACACCACAGTCCACATACCAGCAGAAAGCTTGGCAGAAGCAGTGATATCACCGTCGTTTTGGACGCGACGCTCAAGCAGGTAGCCATTGGTTGCGGAACCGTCAGCATAGACGCGCATCAGATCCATGAAGGTACCATCAGCCAGCAGCTGGTCGATCTCTTCAGCTGATTTCAGCTTGTTCCAACCACCCTGTGCTTTACCGCGGCGACCTTTGATCTCGACCTTTGTCCGGGTCTCACTCAGGTACTTCTGGATGGACTTCTTGGCTTGCAGCATCTCAGCAACATCACCGGAAGCAGCGATTGCTTCTGGACCCGGATCAAACGGCATGTAGGTGTTGTCTGCATGGCATGTTGCCCAGCAACCAACCTGTTCACCCATCTTGATACCGGTGCCGGTGATCATCATGGCAACCTTGATCTGGTTTTCAGGATCCATCTTGCCACCGTCAACAAATGGTGCAGGTGCATGAGGAGTATCTGGCCATTGCAGGCGGAAGTAGACATTCTCATCATCATGAGCAGCCTGCATCGTTGCGTTGATCACACCACGCTTCCCAGGAATTGGGGTCGGCTCGGTGTTGTCAGTGCCTTTGACGATCTTGTTGCCAATGTTGTTCAGCTCTTTCGCATGACAGGTTGTGCACTGGTCGCCACCCTTTGTCAGCGGACGAGCACCACCGTGCTGCTTGCCGTTCTGCACAAACTCGAAGGAAGCCTGACCAGGGTAGAACAGTGTCATGTCTACGCTGTCCACACCGCTCCAGTCGATGTTGGCACCAACAGTGTCGCCTGCATCAGCAGCAGGTGCTTCACCGGCAGCTTTTGCACGTTCTTCAGCAACGGCTGCGTCAACAGCAGCTGCAATCTGAGCCTGTGTAGCTTCCTGCTGTGCTTTCTTCGCAGTGCTTGCAGCCTCAGCTTCAGCAGCTTCTTTGGCTTCAATGCGAGCAAGGCTCTCCAGATACTCTTTCGGAATCTCGCGAACGTAATTCTGGTCAGGAGCTTCAATCATCTCCAGATATTCATCAGATGCGCGGTCACGAACGTTCTTATGCGCAATACCTTTATGGCAATCGATACAGGTCTGCCCTGTTTTCATTGCATTCAGGTGCTGCTGACGTGCGCGTGGCTTCTGGAACTCCGGCATCATGGATTCAAAATCATGACAGTTACGGCATTCACGAGAGTCAGAAGATTTCATCCGCGCCCATTCGTTTTTGGCGAGGTGCAGACGTTTCTTGTCAAATTTCTCTGGTGTGTTGATCGTGCCGACCAGCTTGCCCCAAACTTCTTTGGATGCCTTGATCTTACGGATGATCTTATGTGTCCAGTCTTTAGGAACGTGGCAGTCTGAGCAAACTGCACCAACGCCTGACCGGTTTACGTCGTGGATTGTACCCTGATATTCCTGATAGACAAAGTCATTCATCTCGTGGCACGAGACGCAGAATTCTTTTGTGTTTGTGGCTTCCATGACGGTGTTGAAACCGCCCCAGAAGATAATGCCGACGACAAAAGCCCCCAAGAGGCCAGCAACCGGCATTCCCCATAGGAAATACCGGCGCCAGATCGGCTTTTTCTTTTCCGTACCGTTGGACTGGGTCATTTCCAGGCTCCGTTTTGGATTTTCTGTCGACCCATCCTAGTCGGGTCGTGTGCGGTCGGCTTTCAAGATACGGGGAGCAAATCCGTCATCTCCGACTGGTGTCCAGCCGTTGCAGTCTCGATACCGCTGATAAAAAAGAAGGGCGGGCGTGGTGCCCGCCCCTCAAAAGGATCGTTAGATCACATTAGGTAACGTGGTTCGAACGGATATGAACGTTGAACTTGCCGGTTGGAGCGTAAAGGCCCTTAATCCGGGTTTTCTCTTCAAGGGTTTCCGCATCGTAAACAACGATTTCACCGTTTGGAGCAAGAGAGTCGCCCATGTTCCAGTTGGATACCCAAACTTCAGAACCATCTGCGTTGAACTCGAAGTGAACAGCGGCATTGCCCTCTGTTTCGGTGATGGTGATTGTTTTCACAATCTCACCGGTTTCTTTCGAGATCACCTGAACAGCCTGCTGAATTTCAGGATCTGGGTGTTTGGTCTGGTCAGCCCATACGTACTTGGATTTTGGATGTGTACGGATGAACAGGCCTGGGCCGTCAGTTTCAACTTCGTAACACTTCTTCCAAGCTTCATCAGGACGTCCTGCTGGGTCGTTCGCCCAAACAGAAACAGTACCAACGCCGAGGTGGGTTGTACCTGCAACCGGACCACACTTAGGATCGTTCCAGTTAGCACCTGGACCTGGGTGTGGAAGAGCAGCAACGTCGATCATGGCTTCGAGCTTGCGCTCTTTGGTGTCGACAACAACCATTTTGTTCGATGCGTTAGCAGCGATCTGGAAGTAACGGCCTGTTGGATCGAAGAAGCCGTCATGCAGGAACTTAGCGGAGTCGATTTTGTCGATACGAAGGTTGTCGATATCGGAGTAATCAACCTGCCACATCTGGCCAAGTTCTTTAACAGCAACCAGCCATGTAGGCTCATTTGGAGTTGTGTAGATAGCAGCAACGCGGCTTTCTTCTACATAATCTCCGTCCACGTTCACGCCACGGGTTGAAACAACCTTAAGCGGTTCCATGGTCACTGCGTCAGAAATCACGAAGTGTGGAGGCCAGTAAGCACCACCAATGATGTATTTGCCATCGCCGGATACGGCAACGTCACGTGCATCATAAGCAACGGTAACTTCAGAAACGAGCATCTTGTCTGGTGTCTGCCAGAGGTCGATTTTCGTCATCTTGCCGTCACGGCCCATGGTGTACCAGAAACGACCTGGATTCTCAGGCTCTGCCAGTTTGTGGTGCTCGGATGCTTTGATCACGTGCACTGCATAACCGGTAGGAATATGAACCAGAACTTCTTTGGTGTCGCCGTCGATGACTGCAACTTTACCTGCATCACGCTCGATAACAACGAAGAAGTTTTCCCAGTTGCGGCCATGCATAGGCTTGGTTGGGTAATCTTTTTCTTCGACGTAAACCTTGCGGGTTTCCTTCATCTGAGCAAGTGACATCTCAGGTGGCTTTGGCGGATCCAACATAATGTAGGTCGCCATGTCCTTGATTTCTTGCTCGCTCAGGATTTCCGAGAAGTTGTTCATGCCGCCTTCTGTGCCCCAGGCGATGATCTTCTCAAGGCGTTCCTGACCTAGCTGAAGGGTACCACCTTCAGTGACGGTGCCGTCTTTGCCTTTTTTCTTCCAATGCGGCTCAAGGTTTTTACCTGTCGCGCCCTTGCGCAAAACGCCGTGACAGCCTGCGCACTGCTCAAAATAAAGCTGCTTAGAACGTTCAAAGGCTTCTTCGCTCAGTGTTGGACCTTCAGCAAATGCAGGTGCAGCTGCACTACCTAGCAACATCGCGAAGCCGGCCGCTAAAGCGTACCCTGACCCACGTCTCTTATTTTGTAACATTCTCAATCTCCAATGCTGGTGAGACCAGGTCACAGTGAATTGAACGGCCGCAGTCCTCCTTGACTAATGTTAAGCAAGAAAACTTAGAACCCCGCCCTGAAACATCACGCCCTAAAAAACCGCCGAAAACTCCCCATTTAGCCAAACTTGCGACAGAACGTCTCAACCGGGCTTTTCATTCAGTGGACAATAACCATGCGATGAAGAGGCGTTGAGACAGCCTTGAGCTGGAAATCGGCATTAAAACAGATAACATATTGAAGTAATTGACTTTAATTTTATGAGCGGCTGTCGTGTGTGGCAGTCAAGGAGAATGACGAACGATCGTTCAGCTGATTCTTGCTTTTGAGACTCCAGTTTTGCGTACTTCCAAAAACAGCCCCACAGACTCGCACATAGTTTTCAACTTCGGTTAAATTAAACGTTTATATTTTGCAGTGCACTCTGATATATCTCTGGTGTGGGTGATTCTTTGAGCGTCACTTTTTGAGAGATAGTCGTTGTATTGAGGCGTTTTGAATGTTGGAGTTGGGGACCTGTTATTATCCTGAGCAATGGCCAGAAGCTATTTGGGCTGATGATGCGTATCAGATGGTTGAGCTTGGGTTGAAATGGGTACGTATTGCTGAGTTTTCGTGGGCTTTGGTTGAACCGGAGGAGGGGAAGTTCGATTGGGCTTGGTTGGACAGAGCTGTCAACGTGCTCGGTCAAGCAGGGCTGTATGTTGTTATGTGTACACCAACTGCAGCGCCTCCCAAATGGCTCATCGATAAGCATCCAGAAATTCTTCCCGTCGATGAAAACGGAGTAACACGAAAATTTGGAGCGAGGCGCCACTACTGCTTTTCAAGCCCAATTTATCTTGAGTATGCGACAAAAATTGCGGAAGCATTTGCTCAAAGATATGGTCAGAATCCGTATGTCAAAGCTTGGCAGATTGACAACGAGTACGGGGATCACGACACAATTCATAGTTATTCGCCAGCAGCGAAGCGGGCCTTTGGCGAGTGGTTGGAGCGCCGTTATAGCTCAATCGAACAGCTAAACGAGGCATGGGGAACATGCTTCTGGGGTATGAAATACTCCGCATTCTCTCAGATTGAGCTGCCGAACAATCTGGTGGAGGAGCCAAGCCCAACTCATTTGTTGGATTACTATCGCTTTTCCTCTGATCAGGTCGTTAAGTTCAATCGGGCTCAAGTAGATACCCTTCGGAAATTTGTTGGAAGCTCGCCAATCACGCATAACTTTATGGGCCACAATGCGGACTATGATCATTATGCCGTTGGTGCGGATATCGACTTTGCCTCTTGGGACAGCTACCCCATGGGTGCACTTGTCTACTCGCCGAAGGAAGATGCTGAGAAAGCAAAGCTTCTGCGGGTTGGTTTGCCAGATCAACCTGCGTTTAATCATGATCTGTATCGCCATGTTGGCAAAGGTAAAGCCTGGGTGATGGAGCAGCAACCCGGACCTGTGAACTGGGCGAAGCATAACCAATCTCCTCAGGATGGCATGATCCGCCTTTGGACGTGGCTGGCTTATGCGCACGGCATTGATGTTGTCTGTTACTTCCGTTGGCGCCAATCAAAATTCGCGCAAGAGCAGTTTCATACAGGTCTTCTCTTGCCGAACAATGAGCCCGATCAGGCTTTTAGTGAAGTGGCTCAAGTGGCGAACGAGTGCAAACTGCTGCCCGAAGCCGGTGAAAAGCAAAAAGCACAGGTTGCGCTTGTCCTTGATTATCCATCTCGATGGGCAGCTCGTACCTTGCCTCAGGGAGTTGACTACTCCAGCGCGAAAGTTGCGATGGATTGGTACGCAACACTCTCCAGGATGGGTGCGGATGTCGATATCATTGGCCCGCACTCCGATCTCAGTGATTACAAGCTGATCATCCTCCCGGATATGATCATAGATAATCCGAAATTTACTTCGCGATTAAATGAGGCAACCGCCAAGGTCTTTCTGGGGCCGCGCTCTGGCAGTAAAACTGAACACATGCATGTTTCGGAGCCTTTGCCACCAGGCAGCCTCAAAGAGCTCATCCACCTTGATGTTGTGCGGGTGGAGTCTTTGCCTCGTTACAATCAAGATCAGTTTGTTTTCGAGGGGGAGCATGGAAATGTCACCAACTGGCGGGAGAGCATTAAGGCCTCTGAGGAGGTCTTAGGGCACTTCAAGTCAGATTATCGCGATGGGCATCCGGCATTGGTTGGTAATCAGAAATGCATCTATGCAGCGGCACACGTTGACGATGCTTTGCAGGAAAAAATAGCAACTTATCTTGTGAAATGGGCGGACGTTGAGTTGTATGCAGGCCTACAGGAAGGCCTCCGTATTACGTGTCGCGGACAACTTAAGTTTGCGTTCAATTTCACCAATGAAACCAAGTATCTGAATCTGCCGGAAGCGGCGGTGATCTATGTAGGGGCAGAGCACATATCGGCCTTTGGAGTTGTAATCTGGTCAGACAGTCCGATTGAGTGAGTAAGGTGATCAAAACATAAGTAGCTTTACATATAAAATTAAACGTTTATATTTTGAGCGGCCTTGCTCAGCTTCGGGGGGAGATCCATGGCAGGCGTAGATATCAAGCAGCTTTACAAAAGCTTCGGCAAGACAGAAGTGCTCACCGGGATCGATCTGAGTATCCGGGATGGAGAGTTCGTCAGCTTCCTTGGTCCGTCTGGATGCGGAAAGACGACGCTCCTGCGTTCCATTGCAGGGCTTGAAGAGGTGTCTGGTGGCTCTGTCAGGTTGGGAGAGCGTAACATAACGCAGTTGCCGCCCGCTAAACGCGATATTGCGATGGTGTTTCAGAACTACGCGCTCTATCCGCACATGAACGTCTACAAGAACCTGTCTTTCGGTCTTTCCTTAAATGGTGTCCCTAAAGTGGAGATTGAAGAACGAGTACAGACTGCCGCACGAATTCTGCAAATTTCCGATCTTTTGAAACGCCGCCCAAGACAGCTTTCAGGTGGTCAGCGTCAGCGAGTGGCTATTGGGCGTGCCATTGTCCGTGATCCTAAATTATTCCTCTTGGATGAGCCTCTGTCTAATTTGGATGCAGGTCTTAGAGTGAGCATGCGGGTGGAACTGGCCAGTCTTCACCGCCGGTTGGGTGTGACTATGATTTACGTCACGCATGATCAGGTAGAAGCAATGACGCTTTCTAGTCGTGTCGTTGTTCTGAACAAAGGAGTGGTGGCACAGTTCGGTACACCGCTTGAGTTGTTTTATGCTCCGCAAAACCTGTTTGTTGCCGGTTTCATCGGTTCACCCAAGATGAACATGATGAAAGTAAACGCCAATGCTATCAATGAGATGAATGTCGCACTCACATCAGAAAGCATTTCTGGCTCTATTTCGTTTCAGTTAAGTGCTCCCGTGCAACAAGTCCCCGACCAGCCTCACACTTTTGGTATTCGCCCAGAAAATGTGGGGCTGGTTGAGGAAGCCGAGTCTCATATGAGCGGCAACGTGGAACTGGTCGAGCGATTGGGGACAGAAAGCCAGGTTCATGTTCGTTTGAACTCTGGTCAGGGGCTCACGGCCGTCACCAGAGGAACGCATCCGGTCAATATGGGCGACAGGGTCCATCTCAATTTTCCAGCAGAGCACTGCCATCTTTTTAGTCCTGAGGGGGAGGCCTATCCACGCAAGTTGGATGGGGAAACGCGTTCATTGATTGAACGTCAGGAGACTGCAGCACTTTGCATTGCATAGAAGGAGGAGAGGAATGAAAAAGCGTCTGAAACAATTAGCGATGGTGACAGCAGTTACCTCAATGGCTTTGGGAGGAGCCAGTGCTGCATTTGCAGAAGAGGTGCTCCGCTTTGCAACATGGAACAGCAGCGAGAACCTCGCTATTCTACAGGAAATCTCAAAGCGTTTTGAAGCTGCAAATCCCGGCGTAAAAGTGCAGGTAGAATCCTACGGTGATGGCTATGACAAGAAGCTCATTGCAGCATTCGGGGCCGGAAACCCACCTGATGTCATGTACATGTGGAACTACCCTAAATACTACAAGTCTCTGATGCCTCTTGACGAGTTGATGGCGCGTGATGCTGAGAGCATGGATCTTGAGGATATTCCTGCGGGCCTAATCAATACCACGCGGATAGAAGGCAAGGCCTACGGCATTCCTGCGGGCTTCACCACTCATGTCGTCTTCTACAACAAAGATATGTTTGAAGCTGCTGGTGTTGCCGAGCCAAAAACAGGATGGACTTGGTCAGATCTGCGTGAAAAAGCCGCGCAATTCCGCGACAAGGGCAGTAAGACCTATGGTTTTGCTGTGGAAGCCAAGCCAGATCCATATGACTATGAGCAGTTCTTCTGGTCCAACGGTACGCGCTTTATTGCGGAAGATGGTAGTTCAGTTGATGGATACATGAACAGTCCGGAAGCTGTCGAAGTGCTGACCATGTTTGCTGAAATGGCGAAAAACGAAGAGGCAACGGTTCTCGGCATTGGTGATAGCACCTCTGGCTCTGCACTCTTTAAAGGTAGCAAACTGGCCATGTTCCAGAGTGCTATGTGGTCCAAGGGGGGCATTGACAAAGCAGGCATAAACTATGGCGTTGCCATGTTACCTGCGTTTGGTGACAAGCCTGTTCATTCATCAATCGGCGCCTCTGCTATGTCCGTCGCGAAGGCGACGAAAAATCCTGAGCTGGCTTGGGAATTTGTTAAATTCTACGCCTCCCCAGAGGCCGTCAAGTTGCGTGAAAACGACTTACCAATCCGCACAAGTGTCGCTGAAGAGATGAACCTTACAGCTGACCCGATCTACAAGCCATTTTTTGAAATGCTGGCCCTTTCTGATCGGGAATCCAACGCGTTTCTCAAGCACAAAAACTGGAGCAAGATCCAGACTAATCTTGAACGTGCGATTGAGGCAACCATGATCGAAAAAGGTAACGCTAAGAAACACTTGGACAGTGCTGTCGCGCGCTCTAAGCGTCACCTGAAATAAGAATTATTGGGGGAGGGAGAGATGTCTACATTGGTCGTGCAGGATGAAGTATCCGAGGAGCGGCATCGCTTCATCGAAAAGCTAACACCATATCTATTCATCTCTCCCTGGATCTTGGGCTTCCTGTTTTTCACATTGGGGCCGCTCATCTTCTCGTTCATCATGAGCTTTTATGACTGGCCTGTGGTGGGAGAGCGTACATTTGTTGGGCTGCAGAATTACGAGGTGATGCTGACAGAAGATCCGCTGTTCTGGGACAGTCTCTGGATTACCGTCAAGTTCGGTCTGTTCTTCGTGCCATTTAATGTGATCCTTGGATTATTGCTGGCTGTACTGCTCAATCAGAAAGTCTTTGGCACAGGCGTCTTTAGAACGATCTTTTATCTGCCCTCGGTAATCTCCGGCGTTGCACTGGTAACCATCTGGGCGTGGATCTACAGCCACGAATACGGCATCCTGAACTTTCTGCTTAGATTGGCAGGTATCGAAGGGCCGAATTGGTTGGGGGATCCAAACTGGTCGCTGCTGGCTATCGTGATTGCATCTCTTTGGGGCCTGGGCGGCACCATGCTCATATTGCTGACTGGCCTGCAATCCATCCCAAAAGAACTTTACGAGGCGGCCAAAATGTCTGGCGTGCCAGCGTGGGCACGACTTATTTATATCACCATCCCAATGCTCTCACCCATGCTGCTCTTCACTGTGATCACGTCGATCATCTCAGCCTTTCAGCAACTCACAATCGCGCTGTTACTGACCGGTGGTGGACCACTGGAGAGCACCTATTTCTTCGCCATGTACATTTACGACAATGCCTTCAAATATTTCGAGATGGGTTTTGCTGCTGCGAACTCATGGGTCATGTTCCTGATCATTCTCGTCCTGTCCATGTTGGTCCTGAAATCATCTTCCGCATGGGTTTACTACGAAGGGGAGATGAAGAACTCGGAGGCAGCTGATGACTAGAGCTCTCACATATGGTGCGCTGCTGTTTCTATCAGCAATGTTCATCATACCGTTCTATTGGACATTCATCACGGCAGTGAAAAGCATTGGTGAACTCTACCAGTTTCCGCCGGTCTTCTGGCCCGATGAGGTTATGTGGGATAATTTCGTCACCGCTTGGTTCAAGCAACCATTCGATGTCTATCTCAAGAATTCTGTGATTGTGGTGATCCTTTCCACCATCGGGCAATTGTTTTCCTGCTCTCTGGTAGCCTTCGGTTTTGCCCGCTTCAAGTTCAGAGGCCGTGACGCTATTTTCGTCCTGTTGCTCTCCACCATGATGATCCCGTGGGATGTGAAAATGATCCCGCTCTACATGGAGTTCAACATGCTCGGCTGGATCAACACGCTCAAACCACTGATCGTTCCGGCCTACTTCGCAGATGCGTTCTTCGTGTTCCTGCTGCGACAGTACATCATGACTGTACCCATTGAGATTGACGAAGCTGCGCGCATAGATGGTGCTAACTCCTGGCAAATCTATTGGCGCATTCATCTGCCGTTGATGATGCCTGCACTCGTGCTGGTTGGCACGTTCCACTTCATGAACGCGTGGAACGACTATCTCGGTCCGCTGATCTATCTGAACGACCAATCCAAATATACACTCACGCTGGGCCTTTCCATGTTCAAAGGTCTGCATGAAACGGACATCACGTCCATCGCGGCCATTACTGTGGTTCTTTGCATCCCGCCGCTGATCCTGTTCTTTTTTGCGCAGCGCTACATCATGGACGGCTCAATCGGCTCCTCGGTGAAAGGATAAGGCATGACGCTATTTGACTTCGACCAGGTGCCATTCTCCCGCCACCAGCGTTTTACAACGCTCTCCATGATGCGCGGCCGGGATGATGAACAGCACTGCTATCTACGCTATATTGCTGGTGGAGATGAACGACCAAGCCTGGGCCGCTTGTGCAAGCTGGAGTTTCTGAGCAAGGATGGCACAGTACTCACCCCTCAGTTCACGCTGTCTCCACATCGTCTGGATGTTGATCTGTTCTCAAATGAGAGAAAGCAGGGATATGTCAGCTTCTGCATTGGTGAGGGAGAACTGCTACATATCAAAGGGCAGGGCGTCTTACTGAAGTTCGCCTTGGAAGGCTCCCGTTATGATTACGCTTTCCAACACCCCAACGGAGACCAATGCATCGTTGCAGCAGGTGAAAACCTGCGGTTGACACCGTTCACAACAGCTGGTGATGCTGTTGTTGAAGGCAACTGGCGCCGCGATCATGCAGACAACGTTTCCCTGAACTTCTCTGGAGAGCAGTTTGAAGGTGGTATAATCCTTCACCGCCGCCTCTGTCCTGAAGTCGAGAAACAGTCCTTCGAAGAAGCTCAGGCAACATCTCGGCAAGCCTTTTTCAACTGGCATGGCAAGCAAGACCAAAGTGAAGCGGAGCAACTCGCCACCTACCTCCTTTGGGCAAACACTGTTCCTGCAGAAGGAGCGCTAACGCATCCGTCTACCTACATGTCCAAGAACCACATGATTAATATCTGGAGCTGGGACAACGCCTTTTCTGCAATCGGGCTTGCTGGTATCGATCCTGATCTGGCATTTAGTCAGTTCGCTGCAATTTTTGACTGGCAGGATGACAGCGGACTACTGCCAGATTTTGTGCACGATGCTGGCGCTTCCTTTGCATTCACAAAACCACCCGTCCACGGTTGGGCACTCCTGCACATCTTTGAAGCCTATCGTGATTGCTTTAACTCAGAGCAGCTCGTGTATCTCAGAGACAAGATGGAACGCCAGCTCAGCTATTGGCTCACGCATACACGCGCAAGTGAACAGGAGCTTCCCAGCTACTTTCACGGCAACGACAGTGGCTGGGACAACACCAGTTTCTTCGATCACGGCGGTCCGGTCGTTGGACCAGACCTGCCAACATTCCTATGCCTGACAGCCACCTGCATTGCGCGGCTCTACCGCACATCAGAAGACCCGAATACCGCGAGTAAGTATGATCATGTCAGTAAGCAACTGAAAGACCTGATGATAAACCAGCTATGGAACGGCAAGACCTTCGACTTCCGCAAACCTGCTCAGCCAGACTTGGTCTTGCCAGACACTAGCCTGGCGCAGTTTATGCCTCTTCTGCTTGGCAGTGATCTGCCAAGAGAGATTGCAGGCAAACTCATAGAAAGGTTCAATACTCAGGGCTTTCTCACTGAATGGGGACCTGCTACAGAAACCCCGCAAAGCACGTATTATGAGGCCGATGGGTATTGGCGTGGTCCAATATGGGCTCCAACGACTCTACTGATCTTTGACGGTTTGTGCCGGCAAGGCGAAATCCGGCTGGCTCACGAGCTGGCAAAGCGGTTCATGAAAACCTGCGAGGCCTCAGGAATGGCGGAAAACTTTGATGCCTTGACTGGAACCGGTCTTCGCGACAAAGCCTTCGCTTGGACATCTGCCGTTTATCTTCGTTTTCAGAATGTGCTTTCCAAAGCGCAACTGACCCCAGCTTGAGTACCCCATGGCGCAAAGACCGACGATCAAAACAATTGCTAAGGAAACCGGGCTTTCAACGGCAACAGTATCGAAAGCACTAAATGCCTCACCGCAGGTGCGCCCACGCACACGTGACAAAGTACTGCAAGCGGCTAAAGAGCTGGGATACGAACTTAACATCAGTGGAGTTCAACTCCGGACTGGCAAGACCTATCAGATAGCCATGATCACAGTCATTGCATCACCTGATGATGACGAATGGGCAGGTGTTGGTTACACGCAGCTGATCAGCGGAATATCCCGTGCAATTGAGCATACGCCTTACAGAGTTGTGCAGCATCAGGTTGCCAGTTTTGATGATAGCTTTGAGGTTATAAAACGCATCGTTCAAAACAAAAAAGCCGATGGAATCATCATCTCCGGAACGAGAGCAAATGATCCGCGCATCAGCTTCATGCAGGAGCAGGACTTTCCGTTTGTTACCTACGGAACCAGTGATGCCAGCGCACCCCATGCGTTTGTTGATACCGATAACCGCCGTATTGTGACGATCTGTGTTGAGCGTTTGCTCTCCAAAGGTCATCGCCGCATCGCGATGATCAATGCCAGAGAAGAGTTGAACTATACTCAAAACCGTATTGAGGCTTACAAAGCCGCACTGTCAAAGGCGGGCCAGACATTCGACCCTTCACTGCTTGCTTACGGGCGCCTGACACCGGCCTTCGGGCGAGAACAGCTTTTTGAAATGTCCATGTTTGATGAGCCGCCGACTGCCTACATCTGTGCCAATGAAGCAACCGCAATGGGGGTTCTGTCAGGCTTTCAGGTGCGTGGTATGGAGCATGGCCGGGATGCTGTCGTTATTGCGACAGATGACCTGAACGTGTCGCAGTATTTCTCACCGCCAATTACAACATGTTATCTCCCGATATCAAAGCCGAGCGAAACGCTGGGCAAGTTCATGCTGAACTTAATTGGCGGTGAGGATCCTATCAATCTCCAAAAATTGTTCGTACCAGACCTCATCGAACGCGGCGCAGATACCTGCAACTTGGAGAGACAGTAAGGGCTTTTCAGCCGCTCCCATCTGCAATCAGAGCAACATCCCTATACCCTTGCTTTGCAAGCGCCTCTGCACCGCGCCATGCGCGCAGGCCTGTGCGGCAGCAAAGGGTGATGCGGTGTGCAGGGTTAAAGTTGTGCTGGTCGAGTTCATCGGGGGCAAGACGCAGTGCGGTATTGCAGACAGGCTGGGGGGCTTCCAATGCATCTCGAAGCTCAATCACTACGTCGTCCTGCCTCAGTTCACTAACTGAGATAAAGGGTGCATGCCAGTCCGGTTCTTTGGCGTTGAGAAACGAAAAGCCACCGAACTCAAATCTCATTAAATCCAATGTAGTGAGACGACCCAATGGGCTGGGCGAAAAGCCTAACAGTACCGCTAAAGTCATTTGTGCCTGCATGGCTCCGATGCTCCCGACCGAAGGGCCGAGGACACCCGCACTGGCGCAATTGGCAGAGTTGGTTGGTGGGGAGGGGAAGACAGCTCGCAGTGATGGCGCACCACCACAAAAACCTCCCAGATAACCGGAGGTTCCAAGTGCAGAGGCTGAGATAAGCGGTTTGCTTTGTTGGTAGCACTCATCTGAGAGCGTGTAAGAGGCTGCAAACGTATCTGCAGCATCCACGATGATATCTGCCTGGGCAATCAGTCTGCCCGCATTTGCAGGATCCAGAGCAATGTTGAGCGCGCGTAGCTCCACCTCTGGGTTGTAGCCATGTAACCGAGCTGCTGCGGCATAGGCCTTGCTCTCCCCCACATTTGCCGGTGAATACAAAGGCTGTCGATGCAGATTACTCTCTTCAATCATATCGGGATCAACAATCGTGATAATGCCCACACCGGCACCGGTAAGATATTGCAGGACAGGGCAGCCTAAACCGCCAGCACCAACAACGAGGACATGAGCAGATCGCAACCGCTGTTGTCCTGCTGTCCCAACTTCAGACAAGAGCATCTGGCGGTCATAACGCGTCATTGCTTGCAAGCCTCCACCCATTCCTGTGTTCGGGTAATTGGATCGTGTGCCTGTAAAATGTCAGTCACCACCGCTGCGCTATCAGCACCAGCTTCAAACACACCGGCAAGTCGCTCCGGTGTTAATCCACCTATGGCAACAAGAGGTGTCTTGCCAACCATCTGTTTCCAGCGGCTGACACGCTCCAAACCTTGTGGAGCCCACTTCATTTTCTTCAGCTTGGTTGGATAGACCGGGCCCAGAGCGACATACTCGGGCTTGAAGGAGAGGGCGCGATCCAACTCGGCCTCATCATGGGTGGAAAGACCAAAGCGAACACCAGCCTTCTGGAGTGCAGCAAAGTCAGCACTGTCCATGTCTTCCTGCCCAAGATGAACGAAATCACAGCCAAGTTCTAATGCCAGCTCCCAATAGTCATTGATGATCAGTTGAACACCATGTTGACGGCAATAGTCACGAGCCTGTGCAATTTGCAGACGAACAACCTGTTCAGGTTGGTCTTTGATCCGTAGTTGAACAAGCTTCACGCCGTGAGGGACAAGCTGTTCAATCCAGTCCGCGTCTCCGGCAATCAGATAAAACCGTTCCATCAGAGCAACTCCGCCATGCCAAGGATTGGGGTAGAGGGAACCGCCATGTCGCGTGGGTCCATAGGGTCTGCGATGTTTCCATTCCGCCCTGCTTCAATTGCCTGTGCCATGGCCTGCGCCATCAAAACCGGGTCACCCGCTTTGGCAACTGCGGTGTTGAGTAGAACAGCATCCATGCCAAGCTCCATTGCACGCATGGCGTCAGAGGGACGCCCAATACCAGCATCCACGATCAAGGGTACATCCGGAAAATGCGCCCGCATGGCCCGCAAGGCCTCAGGATTTCGCAGGCCCTGACCAGACCCGATGGGAGCCCCCCACGGCATCAGCAGTTTGCATCCGGCTTCCAACAACTTTTCGCCAACCACAAGATCATCAGTTGTGTATGGAAACACCTTGAAACCATCTGCACAGAGAATCCTCGCAGCTTCGACCAACCCAAAGATATCGGGCTGTAAGGTGTCTGAGTTGCCGATAACCTCTAGCTTGATCCAGTCGGTTCCAAACAACTCGCGAGCCATCTGTGCAGTAACAACGGCTTCTTGCACGCTATGGCACCCAGCGGTGTTGGGCAGAATTCTGCAGCCACTATCTTTCAATAGCCCCCAGAAACCAGCTCCAGAACCGTCAGCGGTTTCGCGCCGCAAAGAGACCGTGATGATCTCTGTTCTGCTGGTCTCAATTGCTTTTTGCAGTACCGCAGGAGAGGGATATTGCGCTGTTCCTAGCAACAGCCGGGAACTAATGTCTGTACCATAAAGCTGCATGTTACCCTCCCTGCATAGGCGCAAGAACTTCCAGTCGATCGCCTTCTGAAAGGGATGTCACAGAGTAGTCCTCACGAGGAACAAAACGGCCGTTCAAAGCCGTCGCAACAGCGGGGCTGGTGAACTCCAGCTCCGTAAGAGCATCCTCCAACGTTTCGTTGGTGACCTCGCGTGGTTCCGCATTCACGATGATCTTCATACGCAAGCCTCCTTCAAAAGATGTTGTGCTGCTTGCTGTGCCAGTGCTGGTGCAAGCAGAAAACCGTGGCGGTAAAGCCCGTTGAGGTGAAGAGACCCGTCATGCTCGATCAGTCGAGGCAAGTTGTCTGGAAACGCTGGACGCAATCCCGCTCCAATTTCAACCACACTGGCCTCGGCAAAGGCAGGGTGAATGGCAAAGGCTGTGCTCAGCATTTCTGTAAGGGAGCGAAGAGTAGGAGGACGTTCAGAATTACTCTCCACCATGGTCCCGCCAATCATGAATAAACCATCAGCCCGCGGGACCAGATAAAGCGGCATACGTGGGTGTAAGAGCCGGATGACACGGGAAAGCTGAACCTCAGGACAATGCAAAATCGCCATCTCACCGCGCACAGCCCGCAAGTCAGGAAGGCTGGATGCGGTTGCTGTGCAATTGAGATTGACCCGCTCAGGTGCAGTCCTTCCATATTGGATCTCTACCCCAAGCTCCTGAACAGCCCCTGTCAGGTCAGCCAGTGCCTGCCGTGGGTCCAGATGAGCTTCCTCTTTGAAAAACAGCCCACGCTCAAAGCGTCCAGCCAATGCTGGCTCCAGCTCTGAGATCGCTTGACCGTTCACCTCGGTAAAGTGTGAGGTCCGCCGTGCAAAACGGGTCAGCTCGGCCTGATCGCGCGGCGGAGTAACCACCAGCGTTCCGTGCCGGGTCACAAGCGTTACCTGAGACCACCAATCAGCGGCTTGCACCCCAAGTGTAACAACGTCTTCTTCTGCGCTTTCACGCTCGCAAAACGGAGCAAGCATGCCGCCGGCAAACCGTGCGACACTGCTTTCGCCCGGTTTAGCGGATTTTTCAAAGATAGTGACGGATGCACCGCGCTTTGCTAGCTCATAGGCGGAAGCCAGCCCCGCAAGGCCGGCTCCTGCAATCGTAATCACTGCTCTGTCCCTTCAAGTGGCAGGTACAACTTGCCGCCTTCGCGGAACTTGGCTGCCATAGCCTCCATACCTTCCTTCTGGGCCTCCGCGCGGATATCGTGCGAGATCCGCATGGAACAGAACTTAGGTCCGCACATAGAGCAGAAATGAGCCACTTTATGCGCGTCTTTCGGCAGAGTTTCATCGTGGAACTCTCGCGCAGTATCGGGATCGAGAGAGAGGTTGAATTGATCCTCCCAGCGGAATTCAAAGCGAGCACGAGATAAGGCATCATCCCGCCGCTGGGCACCCGGCAATCCTTTCGCAAGATCAGCGGCGTGAGCTGCAATCTTATAGGTAATCACACCGGTTTTCACATCATCCCGGTCCGGCAACCCTAAATGCTCTTTCGGTGTCACATAGCAAAGCATGGCGCAGCCAAACCACCCGATCATCGCAGCACCGATGCCGGAGGTGATGTGATCATATCCGGGCGCGATATCCGTGGTGAGAGGGCCAAGCGTGTAAAACGGTGCTTCATGGCAGCATTCCAGCTGCTTATCCATGTTCTCTTTGATCTTGTGCATGGCCACATGACCCGGGCCTTCAATCATCACCTGACAATCCTTGGCCCATGCAATCTTGGTCAGCTCCCCAAGCGTCTCCAACTCGGCAAACTGGGCTTCATCATTTGCATCTGCAATGGAACCCGGACGCAATCCATCACCAAGAGAAAACGCCACATCGTACTGGCGGCAAATATCGCAGATCTCGTCAAAGTGCTCATAGAGGAAGCTGTCTTTGTGATGATGCAGACACCACTTCGCCATGATGGAACCGCCACGGGAGACAATCCCCGTCACGCGATTAACGGTCATCGGCACCATGTGAAGGCGCACGCCAGCATGGATGGTGAAGTAATCAACCCCTTGCTCTGCCTGCTCAATCAACGTGTCGCGGAAGATTTCCCAAGTCAGATCTTCCGCAACTCCATTCACCTTCTCAAGTGCCTGATAAAGCGGGACGGTCCCAATCGGTACAGGACTGTTGCGGATGATCCATTCACGGGTGTTGTGAATGTTACGACCGGTAGACAGATCCATCACCGTGTCAGCACCCCAGCGGATCGACCACACCATCTTGTCGACTTCCTCTTCCATGGAGGAGGTAACAGCAGATGTACCCATATTGGCGTTGATCTTGACCAGAAAGTTCCGCCCGATGATCATCGGCTCACTCTCAGGGTGGTTGATGTTCGACGGAATGATCGCGCGGCCAGCTGCCACTTCATCACGTACAAACTCTGGTGTTACATAATCTGGAATGCTCGCACCCCAGTCATTGCCACACCGCTCTTCTGCAACCGCTTCCCGCAACTGGTTTTCGCGGATGGCGATAAACTCCATCTCCGGTGTGATAATGCCAGCGCGGGCATAAGCCAGCTGGGTGACGGCTTTACCGTCCTTTCCGCGCAAGGGGCGAGGCTTCACCGGAAACTCAGGAACAAGCCGGTCGCCTTTCACAAAACCATTGTCTTCAGGTTTAATCTCGCGGCCATCATACTCCTCAGTGTCACCGCGCACCTCAATCCACTTGCGCCGTAGAGCAGGCAAACCTTCAGAAATATTCGTTGTTGCCGTTGGGTCTGTGTATGGGCCGGAACTATCATAGACTGGCAGCGGTGGTTCACCTGCTGTCGGGTGAACGCTGATTTCGCGCATGGGCACAAGCACGTCTTCGTGCAAGCTGCCACGAACATAGATTTTGCGCGCTGCTGGCAAAGCGCCTGTGGTGATGGATGGGTTCGGCGTCGTCATAATGGTGCTCCTCAAGTTCATAACTCGAAAAAGACACCAGATGAGTTTTGGCTGGGAAACGGCAGAAAGAACTTCTGCTGCTAAGATCGCGGTTGTTACACTGGCCCTTCAAACAGGCCCCGCGACCCGTGCTTCCTACGCCAGTATCAACTGGGTCAGGTTCTAAGGGTCGCGTCGCCGAGCTTGCGCTCTGTCAGCCTCTCAGTCTCCTTGGTGAGACTCCCCTGCAGACATGATTTTGCTAGAACGATTATGAACTAGTGTCAAGGCAGGTTCGGTTCAGGCGAGGTTCAGAAATCTTTTGTAAGTTGGATTTTATGAGAGGGGAGTCGCTGACACTTATTGGATTTTGCGGTTTGCGTTCCTATCTCTCATCTAAGAATTTCACATCTGGATATCGCGAAAAATAATATCAACGAATGCTTGAAAACTATTCTCTCCCATCCGTTTTAGCTGGCCCGATCTTGCGTCGACTGGAAACCTCACGTTTAACATTCTGGCTCGCAGTGCGCGCTCCGGCAGATGTGAAACTGGATTTGCTCCCACAAGGCCGTGAGCCGCAAACCTACGAGCTGACGAAAGCGCAAACTGAGGTAAACCTGATCTCAGCAGGGGTACATCTCCATTACCTCCTGATCGATCTACCTCTCCAAAGCCCTCTACCGCATGACACTTGGATCAGTTACCGCCTTGCTCTGCGTATGGAGGATGATGAGGAGGCTGGGTGGCAGGATCATTCCGTATGGGCTCCTGATCTCTGCTATGAAAATCAGGAACTCCCAGGCTTTCTGCTAAGCTCAAAAGTTTCCTCACTCCTGCACGGGTCTTGCCGCAAACCACATCACGAATCCGGCGATGGTCTGGTCGCAGCTGATCTGTTTCTGGCAAAGCACATCAGAGCTGAGAAGGGCACCAAAGTTGATAAGGAAAAATGGCCAGCTGCCCTCGTGATGAGTGGCGATCAGATTTACTCAGATGATGTTGCTGGCCCCATGCTGCGAGCTATCCATGTGCTTATCGAAAAACTCGGTATCACTGAGGAACAGCTGGCGGGCTTGGAAAGCAAAGTGCCTGATAAGGCATCAGATTTCTACCAGCACGGCGACACCTACTACCGCCGCGAAAAATTTCTCCCAAGTCTGGAGAAAAACCGAAAGCTCTGGCTTGTCTTGTTCGGTGGCGTAGAAAAACCGATCTTCACTGCTGATCACGCCCATAACCATCTGATCACACTTGCTGAATTCTTGGCAATGTACCTCCTCGTCTGGTCTCCGGCGCTATGGGGACTGGTTGAGACAGATGCCCCCGAAGGACTGACACCAGAAGAAGCAGAGCTCTATGAGAGCGAACAGAAAATCCTGAAGGAGTTTGTTGTTGGCCTCAGTCAGGTGCGCCGCCTGTTTGCCCATCTTCCGGTCGCGATGATCTTTGATGACCATGATGTCACTGATGATTGGAACCTCAACCGTGACTGGGAAGAGACCGCCTACGGCCATCCGTTCTCCCGACGGATCATTGGCAATGCCTTGTGTGCCTATATGCTCAATCAGGGGTGGGGCAACCGACCTGAAGCGTTCTCAGGTAGAACACTTGAAGCGATGACGCGAGCTGTCACGGTGCCCGGCACAAACAGCTACGATGAGTTTCTGGAGCATCTCTTCGCCTTTGAAAACTGGGACTATCACTGGGAACTAGACCCACCACTGCTGGTGTTGGATACGCGCACACGCCGATGGAGATCAGAGCGGGCAGGGTATCTACCCTCGGGTCTTCTGGACTGGGAAGCGGTCACAGATTTACAACGATCTCTGCGCGGAAAAGACGCCGTGCTACTCGTCTCCGCAGCTCCGATCTTCGGCGTAAAGCTGATCGAAACGTTGCAGAAGCTGCTCACGTTCATGGGCAAGCCGCTCATGGTGGATGCGGAATACTGGATGGCACATCCGGGAACGGCAGATGGCATTTTGAACGTGTTCCGCCACCGCAAAACGCCAGATCGTTTTACGATCCTTTCTGGTGATGTGCACTATTCCTTTGTTTACGATGTCGAGTTACGCGGACATTCTCGTGGGCCTGACATCTGGCAAATCTGCAGCAGTGGCATCAAAAACGAGTTCCCGGCCAAACTGCTTGATAAACTCGACCATCTGAACCGCTGGCTCTATGCGCCTCGCTCTCCCTTGAACTGGCTCACCAGACGACGTGGCATGAAGGTTATTCCGCGCAAACCTGTGGGCACGCATCATGGCCGACGCTTGCTGAATGCAAGTGGCATTGGATTAGTTGAGTTTGATGAACACGGCGGCCCAGATCAAATCAGCCAGTTGCTGCCTGATGGACGTCAGGTCGTCTTTGTACGCCGCGAAGAAGAAGCACGCTGGGATTGACCAAGAAAAAACTAGGTCCAAAACAATACCTGTGGCCTGCAATTGTCACAGGTAACTGTTAGAAATCTATTGGGATTACGCAAGTTGCGGGTCTTTTCTAATATATCATTGCCATATCGTGAGTTGTTGGTATGCTATTGGTATCAGGGAGAGTCTCGTGTCCAGCATATCCAAAAAAGTGGGGTTTCCAGAACATTCCAATCCGCAGGAGTGGCGTGAAACCGAGCAAAGATCTTCACGTTATGCAGGCTTGGAAACATGGGGGACTGACGAAGTCCTCAAAGCCTTGCTGGGTGGTCAAATGCAAGCCCTCAACGCTGTTTGGTCTGCGTTGGGAGAGCTGGAAGCCGCAGTGGATGCTGCTGCCCAAAGACTGCAGGGAACCGAAGGTCGACTTGTCTACGTCGGCGCAGGGACCTCAGGCAGACTGGGCGTTCTGGATGGCATTGAACTCATCCCTACATTTGGCTGGCCAGAGCATCGCCTGATCTATGGTCTGGCAGGCGGTGAAGCTGGATTGTTACGCCCGCAGGAAGGCGCTGAGGACAGCGAAGAAGCAGGCCGTGCTTTCATTTTGGAGAATAATGTCAGCGCTTCTGATGTCGTTTTAGGTGTTGCAGCAAGCGGCACCACACCTTTTACCCGCTCTGCCATTCAAACCGCCAGAGGCGCGGGGGCTTTGACCATATCACTGGCAAACAATCCGCAAAGCCCGTTACTGGCCGATGCTGAGCATGAAATCCTGTTAAGGACGGGCCCTGAAGTTTTGGCAGGATCAACCAGATTATCCGCAGGTACCAGCCAAAAGGCGGCGCTCAACCTATTCTCTACAGCGCTTATGGTTCGGTTGAAAAAGGTATATCGCGGCTACATGGTGGATATGCAGCTGACCAACATCAAGCTTGATCAACGCGCCAAAGACATGGTGGTCTCACTCACCGTTTGCTCTCAGGAAAAAGCCGCTGCGGCCCTGCATGAAAGCGGAAGCCAGATTAAACTGGCTGTCTTGCTGGTGCTGGGAGCAACAAAACAACAGGCCACCAATGTATTGAATGAAACTCAGGGAGATTTGGGAGAATCTCTTCGGGTGCTTGGGTTACATCAACCTGATTGATTTATGCGCGCATTGCGACCCGTTTAGATCGTAATGCGCCAACAGGAATATTCGCCCGCTGGGGGGCAGGCGAGTTGCGATATCGACGGTTTTTCAAGGCGGTATTCGATTATTTGTTATGGGAGGAAATAATGAAACACTATTTGTCATCAGGCATTGCTGCATCTTTGCTTTTGGGCTCCGCATCCTTTGCTTTTGCTGCTTCAGAACTGACAATTGAGAGCTGGCGTAACGACGACTTGAGCATCTGGCAGGAAACCATCCTGCCTGCGTTTATGAAGGCACATCCAGAGGTCAAAATCAGATTCTCGCCAACAGCTCCAACGCAATACAACGCTGCACTGAATGCAAAACTGGAAGGTGGAACCGCTGGTGATCTGATCACATGCCGTCCGTTTGATGGGGCGTTGGATCTTTACAGCAAAGGTTACCTGAAGAACCTGCAGGGCATGGCAACCCTCGACAACTTCCCGGATTCAGCAAAAGGGGCGTGGAGCACAGATGATGGCAGCGCAACCTTCTGCGTGCCAATGGCCGCTGTGATCCACGGCTTCATCTACAACAAGGATGCTTTTGCTGAAGTCGGTGTTGAACCACCGAAAACTCAGGCAGAGTTCATTGCTGTTCTCGACAAGATCAAGGAAGACGGCAATTATATCCCAATGGCAATGGGTACGTTGGATCAGTGGGAATCCGCTGCAATGGGCTATCAGAACATTGGGCCAATGTACTGGAAAGGTGAGGAAGGTCGTAAGGCAGTCGTTGCTGGCACCGGCAAGTTGACGGATGATGGCTGGGTAAAGCCGTTTGAAGTACTGGCAAGCTGGGGGCCGTACCTTGGGGATGGCTATGAAGCTCAATCCTATCCGGATAGCCAGACACTGTTCACACTGGGCCGCGCTGCAATCTATCCATCAGGCTCTTGGGAAATTGCAGGCTTCAACCGCGATTCAGACTTCAAGCTTGGCGCCTTCCGTCCACCTCTGCCAGCAGAGGGTGACAGCTGCTACATCTCAGACCACACTGACATCGGCATTGGCCTGAATGCAGCCTCGCCAAATTCTGAAGCTGCCATGAAGTTCCTTGAGTGGATGGGCACCAAAGAGTTCGCAGAACTCTATTCCAACGCTGTGCCGGGCTTCTTCTCCTTGTCCAAGCATGAGATCTCGCTCACTGATCCACTGGCGGACGAGTTCATCTCCTGGCGTAAAGACTGTCAGTCCACCAACCGCTCTGCGGCACAGATCGTTTCTCGCGGTACTCCAAACCTCTGGAACGAAATGTGGGTCGTGTCTGCAAACGTCATCAATGGCAAGCAGACACCTGCGGACGCAGCGAACCAGCTTCAGAAGGGCCTGAGTGCCTGGTACGAACCTCAGATGGATTAAGCCATCTCTCTGACTGAATACAAAACAGCAGATGTGCGGACTGACCGCGCATCTGCATTGCAATGAGAGATGATGGAATTGGAACAGGACCTTATGGTCAGTGAGCGGAAGAAGAAGCCGTTCCGCTGGCATGTACTTGTCTTTTTGGCACCGGCAGTCATCGTTTACACGATGATTATGATCCTGCCGCTGGCAGAAACCCTGCGCTTTTCGTTCTTCCAAAGAGATACGACAACGCAAGTGATCTCGTTTGTCGGCTTGGAAAACTACATCAAGCTGTTCTTCGATCCGTACTGGGTCAAGCCGTTCCTCAATTCGCTTTGGAACAACTGCTATTTCTTCCTGATCCATATGTTGGTGCAAAATCCGATCGGTGTCTTGATTGCGGCTTTGCTCTCCATGGTGCATCTGCCGGGCAAGAAGTTTTATCGCACAGCCATCTTCATGCCGACCCTTCTGTCCTTCGTTGTCGTCGGGTTCGTCTGGAAGCTCATGCTCTCCCCGCTATGGGGTGTTTCCAAAGGTCTGATGAAGTCTGTCGGGGTTGGCAGTTGGTATCTACCGTTCCTGGGTAAAGAGGAGACAGCGCTGACTACACTTTCTCTCATCTCTGTCTGGCAGTTCATCGGCATTCCAATGATGCTGATTTATGCTGCGCTTCTTTCTATTCCCGACGAGGTGATTGAAGCCGCAGAATGTGATGGCGTGACCGGTATCTCCCAGTTCTTCAAGATCAAGCTGGTCCTGATCCTGCCAACCATCGGCATCATCTCTATCCTAACCTTCGTGGGCAACTTCAACGCGTTTGACTTGATCTACACCACGCAGGGGCCGCTTGCGGGGCCAAATTTCTCGACAGACCTGCTGGGCACGATCTTGTATCGAACGTTTTACGGGCAACAGTTGCAACCCGGTGACCCCAACATGGGTGCCGCCATTGCGACGGTGATGTTCTTCATCATCCTGATGGGTGTTGCTGTCTATCTCTTCTTTATTCAGCGCAAGCTGACCCGCTACGAGATGTGAGGCGCAAATGGCTATTTCTCGTGCAAGACGAAACCGAATGGCAGAACTGGGAGCGCATGTAATCCTGCTCACGTTTGCAGTGATCGCGCTTTTCCCTGTTCTTCTCATTCTCATCAATTCGCTCAAAACCAAAAAAGCAATCTTCCGCAAGCCCTTGGAACTCCCAACCTCCGAAACATTGGATCTGGTTGGGTATTCAACAGTGCTGCAGCAAGGCAACTTCCCGCTATATTTCTGGAACTCGCTGTTCGTGACCGGCGCAAGCTTGTGTCTCATTCTCCTGTTTGGGGCAATGGCAGCCTTTGCACTCAGTGAATACAAGTTCCGCGGTAATCGCCTCATGGGTCTTTATATGGCGCTGGGCATTATGATCCCGATCCGTCTGGGAACTGTCGGAATTCTCCGCCTAATGGTCGCAACAGATCTCGTGAACACGCATTGGGCACTCATACTGGTCTACACAGCGCAAGGCCTGCCACTGGCGATTTTCATTCTCTCCGAGTTCATGTCGACAGTGTCATCAGACCTCAAATCTGCTGGCCGGATTGATGGCCTTTCAGAATACTCCATCTTCTTACGCCTCGTGTTGCCTCTCATCAGACCCGCAATGGCAACAGTGGCTGTCTTCTCTATGATCCCGATTTGGAATGATCTCTGGTTCCCCCTCGTTCTGGCCCCTGCAGAGCATACCAAAACACTCACACTGGGCGCTCAGGTGTTTGTTGGGCAATATTCCAACAACTGGAATGCAATTCTCGCGGCGATGGCGCTGGCAGTCATTCCGGTCCTCATTCTCTACACGCTCTTCTCACGTCAACTCATTCGGGGCCTAACATCTGGAGCAGTCAAATGAGTGAGAGACCTATTCGCGTTCTTGTGGCCGGCCTCGGAAATATGGGAAAGTCACATGCTCTGGCGTATGAGGCCAATCCGGAATTTGAGATTGTAGGACTGGTCAATCGATCACCAGTAGAACTGCCCGAAGAGTTGAGGCACTACGTAATCCAATCTGATTTCGCGCAGGCTCTGGTTGAAACCAAACCCGCTCTTGTGTCCATCTGCACCTATTCAGACAGTCATGCCGAATACGCAGTCATGGCGATGGAAGCAGGGGCAGATGTGTTTGTAGAAAAGCCACTGGCAACCACTCTGGAAGATGCTCAAAGTGTCGTGGAAACTGCTCGCAAGCTGGGACGTAAACTGGTGGTTGGTTATATCCTGCGCCATCACCCATCTTGGACAACCCTTATAAAGCAGTCGCGCAAACTGGGCGGGCCTTACGTCTTCCGCATGAACCTCAATCAGCAATCCAGCGGCGCAACATGGCAAACCCACAAACAGCTGATGCAAACAACATCGCCCATCGTGGACTGCGGAGTGCACTACATCGATGTCATGTGTCAGATCACCGATGCAAAGCCCGTTGAAGTGCGTGGCATGGGCGTGCGTTTGAGTGATGAACTTCCCGAGGACATGTACAATTACGGCCATCTGCAAGTCCTGTTCGAGGACGGCTCCGTCGGTTGGTACGAGGCTGGGTGGGGCCCGATGATGTCGGAAACTGCGTTCTTCGTAAAAGATGTCGTCTCGAAAAATGGCAGCGTCTCGATTGTCATGGAAGGCGAGGCCCGTTCGGACGATATCGACATGCACACCAAAACCTCCACCATCCGGGTTCATTACGGAGAAACGGATGCGAACGGCGAGTTTGCACGCAAAGACGATGTACTCAGCATGGATGGTGAACCGGGGCATCAGGCGCTGTGTGATCGCGAGCAAGCCTTTGTGCTCACAGCTATCCGTGAAGGGCTGAATTTAGAAGATCACATGAATGCAGCGGTAAATTCTCTGGCTGTCGTATTGGCGGCAGATCAGGCTGTGCGCACGGGCACAGCTCAGAAACTGGACTTGTAATATGGCTAACTTGAAAATCTCATCCCTCTACAAGTCTTTCGGTGTTGAGAATGTGCTGGATGGTATCAACCTTGATATCCAATCCGGTGAGTTCCTCGTCTTGCTCGGGCCATCCGGCTGCGGAAAATCCACACTCCTGCGCATCATGGCAGGGCTGGAAGACGAAAGCGCGGGCGATATCGCCATTGAAGGCAAGTCCATCGCACACCTACCGCCATCGAAGCGTGAGATCGCCATGGTCTTTCAGACCTACGCGCTCTACCCGCATTTAAGTGTGCGGGGAAACATGGAGCTGGTCCTCAAGCAGGCAGGGTACTCAAAGGCAGAAATCAAGGATCGCGTTGCTGAAAGTGCACGTGCGCTGGAGCTGGACGCCTTGATGGACCGAAAGCCCTCTCAGCTCTCAGGTGGACAGCGCCAACGTGTTGCAATTGGCCGTGCGATTGTGAGAGATCCCAAGATTTTCCTGTTTGATGAACCTCTCTCAAATCTGGATGCAGCATTGCGGGGGCAAGTGCGGTTGGAAATCGCGCGCCTTCATCAACGCCTGTCAGCAACCATGGTGTATGTGACCCACGATCAGGTCGAGGCTATGACACTGGCAGATCGTATCGTGGTTCTGAATGACGGCGAGGTCCAGCAGGTCGGCACACCGCGAGATCTTTATGAGCGCCCAGCAAACCTGTTCGTGGCCAGTTTCATCGGCTCGCCCAATATGAATTTTTTGCAGCTGGAAAAACTGAGTGAAAACAGTGCGCAGCTTAAGGATGGGACGCTACTCCCTATCTCCAACAATGCCTCGGTCATCCCGACAAATGTCACACTCGGTATCCGTCCGTCTCACGGCATTTTGCACGATGAAGCAGGGGAGAGCTATCTGAAGGCAGAAGTCTTACTGGAAGAGTATCTGGGGGACACCACTTACGTGCATGTTGAGTTGGAAACTGGAGAACAAATGGTTGTTCGCGAAGACCCGGAGATAACGCGCCGAGCTGGTGACCAGGTCTACGTGGAGCTGGCATTGTCGGGCGTACATCTCTTCAATGCTGATACGGGCAAGCGGATGGACGTCAGCATCTCTGAACAGGAAACTGCTTAGGGTATAAACTGAGGGAACATGCAAATTTCCCTCAGTTCTCATCAATCTGCGGTTTGTAGTCAAACTCGATGAACTGCAGAAACTTGCGCAAGATATCGGTTTCATAGTTCTTTCTGTAAATTGCACAAAGGTCTGCCGGAATGTCTTCCTTCAAGCGAATGAAACGCACATTCTTGGATTTCTGACTACGAAAACAGTCGCTAACCAAAGCAATCGCCTGACCGGAAGCAACCAGCGCTAACAAGGTACTTGGCTCCTGAACCTCAAAAGCGGCTTTGGGGTAGAAGCCCTGATCCTTACATCTTGCAATCAAAAATGGCGTTGAGTTGGACATGCTCCGGTCCAAAACAGCCATTTCCTCATCTTTTAGCTCTTCCAGTCCCACCACCCTGCGATCCTTGAGAGGGTGCGTGCTAGGCACTGCCAGTGTAAGGTTTTCTCTCACCAATACTTTTGAGTTTAAGGCTGGCTCATTGAGTGTATCGCCATAGCGGCAGATACCCAGATCAATGATGCCGCCATCCAGCGCTTCCTTCTGTTGATTGGGCGCCAACTCGGTAAAATTCAGAGAACAATCCGGATGCTTGCTCTTGAAATCCGAGAGCAGGTTCGCAAATCCATCCAGAAAGGCGCTGCTCACCATCCCGATGCTGAGGGTCGAGTTTTCCGCACGTCCCTGCCGCTGGGTGTTGGTGATGGCGTAATCCAACGTATTGAAAATCTGCTCGCACTCACGTTTCAGCACGCGCCCCGCAGCAGTCAGAGAAACATTTCGTGAGTCACGCTGAAAGAGAGAAAGACCGAGGGCAACCTCCAACTCTTTGATTTGTATGGACATAGGTGACTTAGAAATATGCAGCTCTTCCGCCGCACGCCCAAAGTGTCCACTTACTGACACTTGATGGAAGTAACGCAGCATTCGCAAAGTAATGCGGCCTGATGTGATTAGATCGTGCATGAACTTGTTTTGTTATTCTTATTTTGTTCTAGGTTGTAGCTCTTAAAGTTCTACTATTTTTATTCTATATGTTCTGTAAGAACTATAATCTACGAAATAATCCGTATATGGCGTGGTTTTCTACGTAATATTTTCTAGTTTGTTTCGAACTTCGAAACGATTGATATATTTAAAAAACTTAATAATTGTCTCTCAGGCAACTAGGTTGCCCTCACCAAAGGGAATTAAATAAAAGGTGAGGCAAACTATGCAATCGGGTCAGTTCACATTCGCACCTACGCAAGGTGAGTGTACTGCGCCTGTCGTATGCCGCACTTTCACAGAGACTGATGGCTCGTATGCACGAACTCCCACCGTGTGTATATCCTTAGCACTGACAATTCCTGATGAAGCACTAGAAGGTTCTACAATCGCAGGTGTTTTGCATTGTTTTTCAATGACAAAGCATTTGTTGGATGCGGGTGGCCATCTCAACTGTCCACGTGAAGGTGGGTACGGTTAGTCGCCTTCCGGCGCTTCAAATTTCTCCCCAACCATAATCAACAACTTACCTCAGAGCCTCTGGGAGGAGCTCCTAATGTTCGCAACAGGTTTTCTTGGCATCGCTACACTGATTGTTATTGCTGTATTGGTTTCAACCAATCGCAAGGCGATCAATCTCCGCACCGTAGGTGGTGCGCTGGCTCTACAGATTGGTATCGGCGCTTTCGTGCTCTACGTTCCAGCTGGCCGTGCTATTCTTCATGCAATGTCAAAGGGCATTTCCGGTGTGATCGACAGTGGTCGTTCCGGCGTTAACTTCCTTTTCGGCAACCTCACCAATGGTTCACTTTCTGAAACCGTTGGCTTCGTGTTTGCCTTCAACGTGCTTTGCCTCGTTATTTTCTTCTCCGCTCTGATTGCAGTTCTGTACCACCTCGGTGTTATGCAGGTCGTCATTCGTGTCATCGGCGGTGGCATGGCAAGACTGCTCGGTACGTCTCAGGCAGAATCCATGTCTGCGGTTTCCAACGTTTTTGTTGGTCAGACAGAAGCTCCACTGGTTGTGAAGCCTTACATGCCTAAGATGTCTGATAGTGAGTTCTTCGCTATCATGTGCGGTGGTATGGCGTCTGTTGCTGGTACCGTTCTCGGCGGCTACGCGCTGATGGGTGTTAAGATCGAATTCCTGCTCGCAGCATCCTTCATGGCTGCACCAGGCGGTTTGCTCTTCGCAAAACTCATCATGCCTGAAACCAAAGAAGCGGATTACACTGTCGATATAAGCGCTGACTTTGGTGACGAGAAGCCAGAAAACGTATTGGCTGCTGCTGGTCAGGGTGCAATGAATGGTCTTCAGCTTGCTGGCGCGATCGGTGCAAACCTTGTTGCAATGATCGGTCTCATCACTCTGGTGAATTTGATCCTCGGCGGCGTTGGTGATCTGGCTGGCTTCAGCCTGTCTCTGGAAATGATCCTCGGCTGGATCTTCGCTCCAATCGCTTACCTGCTGGGTGTTCCAATGGCTGACATCGGTGTCGCAGGTTCTTTGATCGGTAAAAAACTGGTCGTCAACGAATTCGTGGCATATCTCGATCTGAAGAACTACCTCGTAGATGCCACTGCAATCGACATGGGCCTGCCTGTCATTCAGGAAAAGACCAAGGCAATCGTTTCCTTCGCTCTCTGCGGCTTCGCGAACATCTCTTCCATGGGTATTCTTATCGGTGGTCTGGGTGTTCTGGCTCCAAACCGCATGAACTTCATCGCGAAGTATGGTCCTCGCACTCTGTTGGCAGCAACCTGCTCCAACCTTATGAGCGCAGCGATCGCGGGTATCTTTATCTCCTTGGCAATGTAAGAGAGTTTTCTTCCTTAATCTCTGAATTGCCTGCGACGGGGGGAGCATTGCTCCCCCCGTTTCTATTTGCTCTAGAAAAACAGGCCGCGCTACGTTGGGGGTGAACGCACACCTGCATCACAGGAATGAAGCGTTAGCTGCTAACGCCTTCTTCAATAACGTCTCGTGAGCCTTGCGGAGGCATTTCCGGGAAAGCTGGAAGCTTCGGATTAATCTCATCCCAGGACGGCGCTCTGCTGGAATACACGTTTACTTGAGGTTCGATGACCTCCGGCTGATCAACAGCAGATGCGCGCACAAAGATCAGATCTGTCATGGATGAGTTGAGTGAGTAAACAGCACTTCCGCAGGTTGGGCAAAAGCCCCGTGTGACCACGTTTCCACTGTCAGCTGGTTTGTCGAAGAATGTGAGCTCCCCAGTCACTTCCACCGCTTCTTTGAGCAGGGCTGCATGAGTACAGTGCCCTGTTCCTGATGACTTGCGACAATCATCACAGTGGCAATGTGCGGTCATCTGCGGCTTCATTGTTGATTTCAGCTGTACATTCCCGCAAAGGCAGGACCCTGTAAAAGCGCTTTCCATGATACTATCCTTAGTCAGTGTTGAGAGATGACTTAGTGACTTGCGAATTGCAAGTCACTATTCACAATAGGAGAGATTGGCGGTATGTCAACCGAAAACCGTTCCGGCTGCCCGATCGCGAATACGCTGGATATAGTGGGAGACCGTTGGAGCCTCCTGATCCTGCGGGACATGTTCAATGGAAAGAAGATCTTTTCAGAGTTTCTGAGCTCACCGGAGAAGATAACCACGAGCGTTCTGACAGTGCGCCTCAACCAGTTGGAAGCGGCTGGATTGGTGAAAAAGGAGCTCTACCAACCAAACCCAAAACGCTACCAATATCTCTTATCTGAGACGGGTAGGGACATTCTACCTGTACTTCAGGAAATGTGCCGATGGGCCAACAAGCATATGCCGGAAACCTGGATCCCGCCGGAGAGCTTCATGGAAATGAACCCATGAAAAAAGGCTGGACGCGATATCCAGCCTTTCCCAACTTCCAATGATGTCCTGCGGTCAGAATAAAACTGACGGCAGCCATGTCGCAATCTGAGGGAAGAACCAGACCAGCCCCATCCCGACTATCTGCAGCAGGATGTAAGGCAACACCCCTTTGTAGATCATGCCTGTTGTGATCTCAGGAGGTGCTGCCCCGCGCAGGTAAAACAGAGAGAATCCGAACGGCGGTGTCAGGAAGCTGGTTTGCAGGTTGATGGCTATCATTACGGAGAGCCAGATTGGATCAAAGCCCATCATCAGCAGGGTAGGGCCAACGATCGGAAGCAAGATCACCGAGATCTCAACGAAGTCCATGAAAAAGCCCAGTGCGAAGATCAAGGCCATTACAAACAGTAAGGCCCCCATTTCACCGCCTGGCATCGCAGAAATCAGCTCTTCAATACGTGTATCACCACCAAGGCCGCGGAAGATCAGCGAGAACACACTCGCACCAATAATAGTCGCAAAGATCATGGCCGAGATTGAGAGCGTATTGGTCATCACTGGCGCTAACAGCTGAGATCGCCACATGCGCATCACGCTTTGCAGCAGACCACTGATGCCGATGATCAATAGCACAATCGCAACAAACGCCAAGCCCCAGTCCGCAGCTGTCAGCTCGCTCTTTTGCAAGCGAATAGTCGTAAAGCCTGCAAGAGTAATCACTGCCAGCAATGCGATGACGCTTGCTCCGAGCAGGAGGTTGGATTTGCCGTTGCTCAGCCGGAAACCAGCAAGCAGCAAAGCGCCTACAGCACCAACCGCGGCAGCTTCTGTTGGTGTCGCGACACCGCCCAAAATTGAGCCCAGAACAGCAATAATCAGAGCCACAGGCGGAATGAGTACAGACGCAATACGGCGCACTGAAGTTGTGCCCAGCACTTGCTTGTCCATAGCAGGCGCACAGCTAGGCTGAAGATAAGCGCGGACAAGCAAATAGATGATGTAGACACCCACCAACATCAATCCGGGGACCAGCGCTGCAGCAAACGTCTGCCCCACGCTGATTGTCTCAACGGTGAACTTGCCCTCAGCAAACTGAGCCTGCTGATAGGCGTTGGACATCACCTCAGAAAGAATGATCAGAAGCGTTGAAGGAGGGATAATCTGCCCCAAAGTGCCAGCTGTACAAACCGTACCAGCAGCTAGTTTCGGATCGTAGCCATTACGCAGCATAGTTGGCAAAGCAATCAACGCCATCGTCACCACAGTTGCACCCACAATACCAGTGGAAGCTGCGAGCAACCCACCAACGAGCACAACAGAAATACCCAGACCGCCACGAAGAGAACCGAACAACTTGCCCATTTCTTCCAGCAGATCCTCTGCAATGCGGCTGCGTTCAAGCACAAGCCCCATGAAGACAAAGAGCGGGATCGCAATCAGCACATTGTTTGTCATCGTGCCGAAAATGCGCTGCGAAAGCGCACCCAACAGGCCGGTATCAAACGTGCCAGCCAGCGCTCCAAGAATTGCAAAGAGAACGGCCACACCAGCAATTGTGAAAGCAACGGGGTAACCCAGCAAAATCGCAAAGCACAAACCGGCGAACATAAAGATATCGAGAAACTCTATCACAGCTTTGGCTCCTCAACATCAACACCACACAAGAAGAGGCCGTCGCGCAAAATGCCGGAAATACCCTGAATGATCAGAAGGCCGCAAAATGCTGGAATAAGGCTCTTAAGCAAAAAGCTCGCAGGTATACCGCCAACAGAGATCGGCCCCTCTAGGATCTTCCAACTGTTGGAAACGAACGGCCAACTGATCCAGAGCAGCAGCCCGACAGTTGGTAACAGAAAGAGCAAGGCGCCAACCAGATTGATGATGGCTTTGGCCTTGGGTGAGGCCTGCCCATAAAAGATGTCAACGCGCACATGCTTGTCAGCCAGAAGCGTATAGCCCGCGCCAAGCATGAAAACGGCGGCATGCATGTAGAGCATGCCTTCGCCGAGAAAGATGTAGCTGATACCAAACAGATAGCGTAGCAAAACAATCGCAAACTGCAAAAGCAACATAAACAACGCAAACCAACGAATGGTATGGCCAACCATGCGGTTGATAGCGTCGAGTTTCAAGACAACAGAGGTCATCGGTGGAATCCGATCAGGCCAGAGTTTTTTCTTGGCTTTCTAGAGCGCACCTTCGAATAATAGCTATTGGCTTTCGGAGAAAGGAACGCACGAAGCTGAGGAAAGCAGGAGAGCAGCCGGGGTGATGTACCCCGACTGAATATCGAGCTGAAAATTCTGACAAACTGGCAGTTTGCCAGAACACTGCAACTTAACCGTAGTTGATGTCCAGAAGGCGCATATTCATCTGGCCATTATCTGCCAGAGGTTTGTATTCCTTCATGGATTCACGATAAGTGAGGAAGCTCTCTGTGATGCGTTTCACCAGCTCGTCATCATTCTGGCGCAGTTCGCCAATCACTTCACCAGCAGCGTTGCCCATTGCCAGTATAACGTCTTCTGGCATGTTGCGAACCATGACACCTTTTTCCGCAACCAGCATCTTCAATGCCTTAGCATGGTTGGTGGTGTATTCAGTCCAAACATCGTTGTAGAGCGAGGAACACGCAAACGCGACAACCTGCTTCAGGTCATCTGGGAGAGCATTGTAAGCCTCAGAGTTCACAGCACATTCTTCAGCTGAAGATGGCTCACCCACACCCGGGAAGTAATAGTTCTTGGCAACCTGATAGAAGCCCAGAGCAGAGTCCGTCCAGGGGCCGATAAACTCACCGGCATCCAGCGTTCCCGTCTGAAGCGCCTGGAACATGTCGCGGCCACCCATTGCCTGAACAGCCATGCCCATCTTGGTGCACATCTCAGAAGCAAGACCAGTGGTACGGAAGCGTAGACCTTTCAGGTCCTCAGCCGAGTTGATTTCGGTGCGGAACCAACCAGCTGCTTGTGGGCCTGAGTTGCCACACAGGAACGGCTTCAGGTTAAAGCGGGCATACATCTCATCATAGAGAGCCTGACCACCGCCATGTGCCATCCAGCCGTACTGCTCATCTGCGGTCAAACCGAATGGCTGAGAACCAAACAGCAGGAAGCCTTTGGACTTGGAGCCCCAGTATGCAGGGACAGAGTGGTAAAGTTCAGCAGTTCCCTCCGATACTGCATCAAACACACCACGGCCCGGAACCAGCTCACCAGCTGCATAGAGTTTCACCTCAATGCGGCCACCAGAAAGCATGGTAATACGGTCTGCAAGCATCTGCGCTGCAACGCCAGGACCCGGAAGGTTCTTTGGCCACGAGGTAACCATCTTCCATTTGATCTTGTCGGAAGCAACAGCCGGAGCTGCCAAAGCAGAAGCAGCGGCGACGCCAGTTGCGGCAACACCTGCACCCTTAAGAAAATCACGTCTTTTCATAATTTTTCCCCTCAAAAATTAGAATAACAAGGGGCCGCGAACTGCGGTCCCTCATCGTTTTTTGTTTAAAGTCTGGAGTGCCAGAATACGCGGCTAGACCAGTTTGCCCGGAAATGGAGGAACTGACTCAATCAGGAAAGGTTTGTGCTCCCGAGTCAGTTACTTACCTAGAGATGGTAAGTTCAAACCATTCTCCTTGGCGCAATCAATTGCCAATTGGTAGCCTGCGTCCGCATGGCGCATGACACCTGTCGCGGGGTCATTCCACAGCACACGGCCAACACGCTCATCAGCTTCTTTCGTCCCATCACAACAAATCACCATGCCGGAATGCTGGGAAAAGCCCATGCCAACACCACCGCCATGGTGCAGAGACACCCATGTTGCGCCAGAAGCAGTGTTCAACAGCGCATTAAGCAGCGGCCAGTCAGAAACAGCATCAGAGCCATCCATCATGGATTCCGTTTCACGATTTGGCGACGCAACAGAGCCGGAATCCAGATGATCGCGGCCAATCACAACCGGTGCCTTTAGCTCACCGTTGCGGACCATTTCGTTGAATGCAAGACCGAGACGATGACGCTGACCCAGACCAACCCAGCAGATACGTGCTGGCAGCCCTTGGAAGGAAATACGCTCCCGCGCCATGTCCAGCCAGTTATGAAGGTGCGGATCATCAGGAATGAGTTCCTTCACCTTCTGGTCTGTCTTGTAGATGTCCTCGGGATCACCAGAAAGCGCTGCCCAACGGAACGGGCCAACACCTTTACAGAACAACGGACGAATGTAGGCAGGGACAAAGCCCGGGAAGTCGAAGGCGTTCTCTAAGCCTTCTTCAAATGCCATCTGACGGATGTTGTTGCCGTAATCAACTGTTGGAACACCGCGTTCATGGAAGTCCAGCATCGCTTTCACATGCACTTTCATGGAGGCACGTGCGGCCTTCTCAACGGCCTTAGGATCGCTCTCGCGCTTTTCCTTCCACTGCGCCATGGTCCAGCCCTGCGGAAGATAGCCATTGATCGGATCATGAGCAGAAGTTTGGTCAGTCACAATGTCTGGACGAACGCCCCGCTCAACCAGCTCTGCGAAGATGTCAGCTGCATTACCGAGCAGGCCAACGGATTTAGCCTCACCAGCTGCAGTCCAGCGCTCAATCATCTCCAGCGCTTCATCAAGCGTCTTGGCTTTCTCATCGACGTATTTGGTGCGCAGACGGAAATCTATGCTGTCTTCGTTACACTCAACGGCCAGACAAGACGCACCAGCCATGACTGCTGCAAGCGGCTGAGCACCACCCATACCGCCAAGACCACCAGTCAGGATCCACTTGCCTTTCAGATCTCCACCATAGTGCTGACGACCTGCCTCAACAAAGGTCTCGTATGTACCCTGAACAATGCCCTGGGAGCCAATGTAAATCCACGAACCAGCAGTCATCTGGCCGTACATTGCCAGACCTTTCTTATCCAGCTCGTTAAAGTGATCCCAGTTTGCCCAATGCGGTACAAGGTTGGAGTTAGCGATCAAAACACGTGGTGCATTCTCATGCGTGCGGAACACACCAACCGGCTTGCCGGACTGAACCAGCAAGGTTTCATCAGCTTCCAGTTTTTTGAGGCTATCGACAATGGTGTCGAAGTCTTTCCATGTGCGCGCAGCACGGCCAATGCCACCATACACCACCAGTTCATGCGGGTTTTCAGCCACATCAGGGTGCAGGTTGTTCATTAGCATGCGCAACGGTGCTTCCGTCAGCCAGCTCTTGGCATTCAACTCTGGCCCGGTTGGTGGAAAGATATCGCGCGTATTCTTGCGAGGGTCTTGAGTGAGCGTATCGGTCATTGTCGGCTCCGTTAGCGACTTGTACTGGCGTTTGAAAATGCCCCTGCAAGGGCCTGCGCTTCTAACTGAGTAAGAATGGATTTGAGAGTGGCGCGCGTCTTGTCCGCGCGCTCTGGAGCGTAAGCCCACGGGCTCTGCTCAAACATGTAGGCCCGCTGGGCTGTCTCCATCTGAATGGCATGCATGCCAGTCTCGGGCTTGCCATAATGGCGTGTAGTCCAGCCGCCTTTAAAGCGGGCATTGACCACCGTTTCCACGCTGTCATCCTGCCGGCAAGCATCAATGGTGATCTGCTCAATCATCGGAGCACAGGTCTGCCCGACATTACTGCCAATGTTGAAGACTGGTAGTTCACCTTCAAACAGAAACGGGATGTTGGAGCGGATGGAATGGCAGTCGTAAAGAACAGCAACACCAAACCTCTGCCGCACACGGTCCAGCTCTTCTGCAATCGCCTCATGATACAGTGCGTGGAACTTAGCGCGGCGCTCTTCAACTTCATCCTCAGATGGCTCTTGCCCGTCACGGTAAATCGGGCGTCCGTCAAAGTCAGTCAGCGGGCAAAGAGTGGTCGTGTTCTGCCCCGGATAAAGCGAGACACCTGCAGGGTCGCGATTGGCATCAATCACATAGCGATGCACCGGTGTTTGGATTACACTCATGTTTTCCAGTAGGCCATCATAAAGACGATTGATGTGCCAGTCCGTATCGGCCAGTGCTTGTCCCACTGTGTTGAATCTGTCCCAGATGTTTAAAGGCACATCAGTGCCCCCATGCGGCTGAGCCAGCACAATCGGGCTGTCGCCTCGTTTGATCAGGGGGGAGAAGGAATAAGTCAATCAGGCCTCCTCTAACTTGAAAAACTGAGCTTTGCTGGCAGCATCAAAAATTCGACCAGAAGCAACAAGTTCAGCCGCTTTTTCCAAATCCGGCGCCATGTAGCGATCATCTTCCAGTTCTTCCACCTCAGTCCGTACGGCTGCGATAACTTCCTGCAAGATTGGGCTGGTTTTGAGCGGAACGCGGAATTCAATGCCCTGAGCGGCCATCAGCAGTTCAATGCCGATGATCTGGGAAAGGTTCGCATTCATATCAATCAAACGCCGCGCCGCATGGGTTGCCATGGAAACATGGTCTTCCTGATTGGCACTGGTCGGCGTTGAATCTACGGAGCAAGGTGCCGCACGCTGTTTGTTCTCGCTGTAAAGGGCAGCAGAGGTCACGTCCGCGATCATAAAGCCGGAGTTGAGGCCCGGATTTGGTGTCAGGAACGGCGGCAGACCATAGTTCAGCGCTGGATCAACCAGCGTAGCAATCCGGCGCTGCGAGATTGCGCCGATCTCGGAAATGGCGAGAGCGGTCTGGTCAGCAGCAAACGCAACCGGTTCAGCATGGAAATTGCCGCCGGAAACAATGGAGCCGTCTTTGAAAACAAGCGGGTTATCAGTCACTGCATTGGCTTCAATCTCAAGCGTATAAGCAACCTGAGCAAGAAGCCCCAGTACAGCGCCCATCACCTGAGGTTGACAGCGCAGGCAGTACGGATCTTGCACGCGCTCATCATCCTCGCGGTGGCTTTCTCTGATCGCTGAGCCAGACATCAGCTCGCGAATGGTCGCGGCGGCAGAAATCTGGCCTTTATGACCGCGCAGCTCTTGGATCTCTGGGCGGAACGGGGCGCCAGAGCCCATCAACGCATCAACGGACATAGCACCGGTAATCAACGCAGTCTTCGCAAGACGATGTGCTTGGAACAGACCCGCAAGAGCAAGCGCAGTTGAAACCTGCGTGCCATTGATCAGCGCAAGACCTTCCTTCGCTGCTAGCTGAATAGTCGGAATACCAGCCAACTGCATTGCTTCTTTGCCAGAAACACGCACACCGCCAAAGAAGGCCTCTCCTTCACCGAGCATCACAGCTGCAACGTGAGAAAGCGGAGCCAGGTCGCCGGAAGCGCCGACGCTTCCCTGACCCGGAACCACTGGCACAACATTGTGCGCCAGCATCTGCTCAAGACACTCAATCAACTCCCACCGCACACCGGATGCGCCGCGACCCAGCGAGGCGAGTTTTAGCACAATCACCAAACGCACAATGTTTTGCGGCAGCACATCACCAACGCCGCAGCAATGCGAAAGAATGAGGTTTCTCTGTAGGGTAGCAGTATCATCGCTAGGGATTTTGACAGAAGCAAGCTTCCCAAATCCCGTATTCACCCCATACACCGGTGTATCGCCCTGTGCCGCTGCATGCACAACAGCAGCAGCCCGTTCAACGCCCTCTTTGCAAGAGCGGTCCAGTTCAACATTGGCCTCGGTGCGATAGATCTTCTGAAGCTGAGAAAGTGCAATTTCTCCCGGTTTTAAAACCAGCTTAGGTTTGGAAGAGACGGTGGGGGAACTAGTCATAAATGCCTCAGTGCTTAATTTGCTTGTGTTTTTGTGATGTCTTTGCCGAGGAAATACAGGCGGTCCAGTGGGTTGAACCCGATCCGGTAGGCCAGTTCGGCTGGCTCCTTAACATCCCAGATCGCAATGTTTGCCTGCTTGCCTGCTTCCAAAGTCCCGCAAGTCTCCGCTTGCCCCAGTGCTTGGGCTGCATTGCGAGTAATCCCAGCCAGCGCTTCCTGCGGTGTCATGCGGAACAAAGTGCACGCCATGTTCATACACAGCAGAAGCGAGGTGAGGGGAGAGGATCCCGGATTGGCATCTGTCGCCAGAGCAATCGGAACACCGGCATCGCGCAATTCCTGAAGAGGAGGATGCTGAGTTTCACGCAGGAAGTAGAATGCGCCCGGCAGCAGAACGGCAACAGTTCCAGCTTCCTTCATGCTCGCAATACCGGCGGCATCCAGATACTCCAGATGATCAGCGGAAAGCGCTTTATGGCTGGCTGCCATAGCCGTGCCACCAAGATTGGAAAGCTGCTCAGAATGAATTTTAACTGGCAGGCCAAGCTCCTGTGCCCGGTCAAATACGAGGCTGACCTGCTCAGGTGAAAACGCAATCCCTTCGCAGAAAGCATCAACCGCATCAGCAAGGTTCTCGGCCTGAACAGCAGGGAGCACTTCATCGCAAACAAAGCTGATATAAGCATCACTGCGTCCTTCATACTCAGGCGGCAACGCATGTGCGCCGAGGAAGGTGGTCAGGACCTTGACTGGCCGAAGTTCACCAATCTTGCGGGCAACTCGCAGCATTTTCAGCTCGGTATTCAGATCCAGCCCATAACCAGACTTAATCTCCAGAAGTGTCACACCCTCCGCCAGCAACGCATCAACGCGTGGCAATGCATCGGCTAACAGGTCTTCTTCGCTGGCAGCGCGCGTTGCAGCAACAGTGGAACGAATACCACCGCCGGCGCGGGCGATCTCTTCATAGGTCGCACCATTCAACCGCATCTCAAACTCACGAGCGCGGGAACCGCCATAGACAATATGCGTGTGGCAATCAACGAGAGACGGTGTTGCGAGGCATCCGCCAAGGTCGGTTTGCGAAGCCTCTTTCCAGTCCTCTGGCAAATCCTGCTCAGGGCCAATCCAACAGATTGTGTCGTCTTCAATGGCAATCGCTGCGCTATGGATCAGGCCATAACCATCCGACTGCTCAGAAAGAGTTGCAGCTGTCAGGTTGGTGAGTACGGTTCTCCCGCTTGTCATGGACCCTCCCGAGATTCCACGTGAATTCACTTCAGTAAAAATCTACATGGAAATCGCTTAATGTCTATACATAAAAAATGTGCAATGTGCGTAATTCTTGAGCCAATGCATCTGAGGAGGCTGAATAAATAGCTAAATTCAGCCATTATTATCATTATATGGTGATATCTTAGAAGAATGATGTGGTTGTGTGAGTTGCATTTATGTATATGCTTATTAATGTAAAAATGATCTGAGCTGATCATCGTTTCACATCAAACCTATTGAGTGAGCAATGAAAACCATCTTTGCAGGGCAGGCTTTACTTCCCACTGGTCTAACTGAAAATGTGCGCTTGCGCTTGGACGACAATGGCACAATCAAAGCCGTTGAGACTGGGGTAAGACCTGAAGGCGAAGAGGTTTCCGGCAAAAGCAGAATGATCTGTCCTGCTCCTGCCAACTTGCATTCACATGCCTTCCAACGCGCAATGGCTGGCATGACAGAAGTGCGCCAAAAGGGAAAAGACAGTTTCTGGACCTGGCGTGAGCTCATGTATCGCTTTTTGGGGCAATTGCGCCCTGAACAAGCTGAGGCAATCGCAGCGCTGGTCTATATGGAGATGTTAGAGGCTGGCTATGCCAGTGTGGGTGAGTTCCACTATCTCCATCATCAACCAGATGGAACACCCTACGACATCCTTGCAGAAATGAGCGATCGCATCTTTGCTGCTGCCAGCCAGACAGGCATCGGCCTCACGCATCTGCCGGTGCTCTATTCCTACGGTGGTGCAGGCGAGCAGCCACTCAGTGGCGGTCAGCTGCGGTTCGGCAATGATCTGGATCGTCATCTGCAGCTCATTGAGCAGGCGTCGAAAACGTTGACTGCCAGTTTACCCGCTGACTGTCAGGTCGGCATCGCACCACATTCACTACGGGCAACCAATCCATCTCAGTTGCGTGAGATTGCTTCCACGTTTGCAGGCAAGCCTGTTCACATCCACATCTCAGAGCAGATGAAGGAAGTGGAAGCCGTTCAGGATTGGCTGGGCGCACGGCCAATCGAATGGTTATTGAGCAATGTTGATGTGCAAGACAACTGGTGCTTTGTGCATGCAACCCACATGACCGCAGAGGAAACGGTGGCCATGGCGAAGGCTGGTGCAGTCGCAGGTCTCTGCCCGATTACGGAGGCGAATCTCGGCGACGGCATCTTTAACGGCCCAACATTCATCGAAGCTGGTGGTGTCTATGGTGTCGGCTCGGACAGTAACCTGCGTATCTCGCTCTCTGAAGAACTGCGCATTCTTGAATACAGCCAACGCCTGCGTGATCAGTCTCGCAATGTCATGTTGTGTGGAGAAGGCTCTGTCGGCACCGCCATGTATCAGGCTTCTGCCAAAGGCGGTGCACAAGCGCTTGGTCGGCGCACTGGTGAGCTGAAGGAAGGTCATCTGGCTGATGTAGTTGCAATCGACACCACTCGCGTTGAGTTTGCAGGCCTGAGACCAGACCAATATCTCGACTATTGGATTTTTGCAGGCGATGACCGTGTCGTGACTGATGTCTGGTCGGCCGGGCGCCACATGGTGAAAGACGGACAGCACATCCACCGTGCAGCTATCACGGCTAAATACAGAGAACAGCTTGCAGTTTTGCTGGAAGCAGCCTAACAACGCCGCAATCAATTCCATATGAAAACGACGGGACAAGCGCTTGCGATCCTATAAGGAAATTAGAGGTATTTTGCAGGAACGGATCACCAGCCAGCAATGGCAGCCAGGTGATTTGTTACCAAGCGAGCAAGCGCTTTCTGAGGAGTTTGGGTGTACCCGATCAACCGTCAACCGCGCGATGCGAGAGCTTGCGGATGCTGGACTGGTCGAACGCCGCCGTAAAGCTGGCACCCGTGTCGTTCAACCGAAATCCCATCCTGCAACTATTTCCATTCCAGTGATCCGACAAGAAATCGAAAACAAGGATCAGTCTTACAAGTACCTGCTACTTGAGCGCCTGGAAGCCTTGCCGCCGGAAGATGTTCGTGCCCAGCTTGGATTGGAGCAAAACGAGAAAGCTCTTTTTCTGAAAAGCTTGCATTATGGTGACGGCATTCCGCAGCAGCTTGACGTGCGCTGGATCAACATTTCTGCATTACCTGAAGCCTCGCAGGAGAGTTTCGCGGATATCGGGCCAAATGAATGGCTGCTACAACGCGTCCCACACCCAAACATTGAGCACGTCTTCCGCGCCGACAAAGCTACAGCTGAGGAGCAACGGCTCCTGCAGCTGCAAGAGTGTGAGCCTGTTTTCACGATTGAGCGTCGCACATGGATTTCAGGGCAGGGCATAACTTACGTGCGTCTTGTGCACCCAGGCAGCCGTTACCGTATGGCAACACGCAGTTCAGCAACCCCCACCTTCAACTAGCGATATCTAGCCAGTATTTTGCTTTTCCTTTTGCTCCAGTTGGGCGAAGTGATCTTCCAACCGGATTTTGCCATAGCACTTCCCAATCATATCCATCCGCATGGCACTCAGGAAAAACTGGATCGGTCCATAAGTTTTTACAGATGTGAATGTCTCCAGCATCCGCTGTAGTGCGATGCTGATCCAATTGGGGAGATGCGTGATCCTGGCTTTCTTGCTCAAGCTCTTAAAGGCGATTTCAGCCAACTCGTTGTGGGTATACTTCACCGGACCACCAACCTCGGCGTAGGCTTGGCCTTCCTCGATAATCTCAAAGCAAGCTGCGGCGAGGTCTGCCCCGTGGATCGGATTGATGCGAAAGTCTCCAGAACCAAACATGTAAACCCGGCCAGATTTCGCCATGCCCCGGAATTCCTCAATATCTGAGAAGTACCCGCTTGGAGAAATAACTGTACTTTTGATTGGAGCGGATTGAAGCACTTCAACAAAGTGCTGTTTGGCGCGCACGAGTTTCACATTCAGCAGTTTACTCGCGTTCAGCACATGGACATACGCAAAATGAGGGACGCTGTTTTCTACTGCGAGATCAAGCAGGTTTTTGTTGGCCTGATAATCCACGTCGTTGTAACTCAAGCCGTCTTTCTGGCGGGTAATACCAAGCGCAGAGACGACAAGGTCAACATCATCCATCAGCCCGATCAAGCTGTTTGGGTGAGTAACTTCCCCCTCAAAAAACTCACTGGCTTCAAGGCCTTTCGTGCGGGCTGCTTGCTCATTGCGCACAAGAGCACGAACGCACCAGCCCTGCCGCTGATAATAGGAGGTGAGATAAGAACCCAGATAGCCGGTTGCGCCTGCAATTACGACGGTCTTCATGACAATTCCTCAAACGATCAGGTGCCGCAAAAGGTCTGCTGCCAATGAAAATACGAGGCGCCGAGTACCTTTTGGGTATTCCGCCCCGGAAGTGCTTGCGTCGAGTAATGGCTCTTCAAAGGCGGGAGGTCTCTAAGTTTGTAGGGGATGAGGTCGCGCAGAAATTTGCTCAAGCAACGCTTATTCCCGCTTTCAAAAATGAGAGCTTCCGCGGATAAAATCAACCGCTATTTGTGCATAGTCAAGGTTTCAGGACAAAGTGGATAAACAAAAAGGGAAGAGCCTTTCAGCTCTCCCCTTCTGGTGTTGAGTGGCCTTTTACTGCAATCAGCCTTTGCCTTGCCATGGAATGAGCAAGCGTTCCAGATATCGCATACCAAGTTCAATGGTGTAACCAATAAGCCCGATGACCATGATTCCGATCACCACCGTATCTGTTTGCAAAAAGTTCTTTGCAATCATGATCATGGAACCGATGCCCTTGTCTGCAGCAACCAGCTCTGCAGCAACAACAGTACCCCAGCAAACACCCATGGCTGTTCTGAGGCCGGTGAAAATCTCCGGCAGTGCATTTGGCAAAATCACATGAAACAAGATCTGTGTGCGAGACGCTCCAAGTGAATAAGCGGCATGCACCTTGGTGATCTTGACGCTGTTCACGCCAGACCGCGCTGCAATGGTCATGATAAACAAGGACGCTAGGAACAGCAGGAAGATCTTTGCGGTCTCATCAATACCAAACCACAGGATAATCAGTGGTATCAGAGCAAGCGGCGGAATTGGGCGCATGAACTCCACGATTGGATCGAATAATCCGCGCGCAATTGAGGATAGGCCCATGGCTAACCCAAGTGGAATGCCAACAAGTGCCCCTAACAGCACGCCTCCAAGGACGCGGAACACCGAAATACCAATGTGATCCCAGAAGGCGACATTACGGAACCCTTCCGAAAGCAGCTTGCCCATCCGGGTAAGAGTTGCATTGACAGACGGCCAGTAGAAGCTCTCCAGCATGCCGAGTGCGCTGGCAATCCCCCAGGCAGATAGTAAAATGACAACAGTCAGGATCGAATAAAACCGACCTGAATTAACCGCGCTGGCATCGCCAAAGCGAACGGTCTTCTGCTGCGTGAAAACATTGTCTTTAAGCCCGAGCCAGACGGAGACTCCTGAAGGCGGTGTATGGTGTTTGCTCATGTTGGCCTCCTATGCTGGTTCAAGTGCTTGGTCGTTGCCCATAATCTCTTCTTCCATGCCCCAAATAAGGGACAGGACTTCCTCACGCGTCTCCACAAATTCATGGGAAGCTTTGATCTGGCGTGGGCTCTCCACCAATCCGCGGTCCGCAAACGGCAGCTCGTACTCACGTAAAATACGGCCTGGGCGAGGGGCCATCACAATAAGCCGCTCCCCAAGGAACAAGGCTTCTTCAACAGAGTGTGTGATGAGAATGATGGTTTTGCGGGTCTCTTTCCAAAGCTTCAACACAAGGCTCTGCATTTTCTCGCGGGTCAAAGCATCCAGCGCACCAAGAGGCTCATCCATCAGGATCACTTCCGGATCATTAGCAAGGCAACGGGCTAAAGCGACGCGTTGCTGCATGCCACCGGAGAGCTGATAGACTGGCTTTTTGCCAAAATCCTGCAAACCGACAATCTGCAAAAGCTCGTCCACTTTGCGTTTGGTCTCCGCCGCAGGTCGCCCTGCCATTTTTGGTCCGAATGCAATGTTTTTTTCAACCGTCATCCATTCAAACAAAGCGCCCTGCTGAAACACCATTCCGCGGTCAGAGCCAGGGCCAGTCACATCCACATTCTCACGGATGATTTTACCCGAGGTGGGGCGAAGAAAGCCTGCAATGATGTTGAGAAGAGTAGTTTTACCGCATCCCGATGGACCAAGAACGGAGACGATTTCACCGTCCTTCACATTCAAATTGACGTTGTTGAGAGCATGGACTTGATCACCGTTGGGAAGGGTGAACACCATAGAGATATTGTCGGCAACTATTCCACTCAAAGCGCTTCTCCCGGTTCTTTGGAAAATGCCTGGTTCGCCCGGTCTTTTTATTGGAAGAATGGCGGGACATTGCCCGCCATTTTCAAAAGTTTTTTATTTAAGATAGCTGGCGTCGACGAACTGGGAGTAATCATCCAGTGCTTCATCAAGCCCGCCAGCAGAAACCATGACATCCGCCACGCCTTTTGCTGCAGCCTGAATGCCACCGCCGAGCCAGTTCTCACTCAACTGCTCTTCATTGCTTGGAAAGCCAAAGTTCGCGATCATTCTCTTTGCAGGCTCAATGTCCATACCCGCAGCACGCGCAATCTTGTCGTACATGGCGTTAGGGTCTGTATTGTAAGCTGTGTTGGCCTGATTGGTGACTTCCATGAACTTCTTCACCAGCTCAGGATGTTCAGCTGCAAAGTCGCTGGTCACGTTCACTACATCAAAGGTATTGATGCCAACGGCCTCCTGCTCTGCACCAGTCATCAGCGGAGTGCCAACCGTTTTCATCCGGTCGAGCGCACCACCAAAGGCGCAGCCCATCGCCACATCACCACGCAAAACAGCAACTGCTGCATCAGCCGGGTTCATTTGCACAAGGTTCACCTTTGCGAGGTCAACGCCCAGATGGTCCAGCGTGCGGATCAGCTTGTAATGGGTGACGTTGCCAATCGGAGTGGCAACCTTCTTGCCTTCCAACTCCTTGGCATTTGCCTTGGTAATACCGGTGTCATTGCGCACAATGCAAAGGTCGTTCTCAGCATAAGTCACGGCGACGCCGACAAGTTTGATTGGAGCACCGGAGGAAACACCAACAACGAAAGGCACGAACCCATTGCTGTACGCAATTTGCACATCACCGGAAACCATGGCCTGAACCATCTCGTTTCCGTTGCCAAACGCCCGCCACTCAACTTCCAGACCCAGCGCTTCATCGTAGGTCTTGTCAATCTGGGCTTCTTGGTTCGCGGTGGGCCATTCCAGAAAATAGGCTACGGTGATTTTATCAAGCGCGTGAGCAGAGCTCATACCAAGGCTCACGACCATACCTGCTGCAAGAGCCAGTTTTCCTGCAAGCTTCTTCAATGCCATCTCTATTCCCCCTCTGCGGTGCTAAGTTCTTATTCCCTCGTTATTTTTACGCGTTCCCTATTCTTGGGACTTCCTTAAACCTAAGCTTTCAGCAATTGAGGACACTATGAAACCGCAGGTCCCGGTAGTGCCAGTTGGTGAAACCCGATGGAACCAGACAGTATTTCTCGACTCGTATTCATTTATAAGTGCCCAATCTGCCAATATTATTCTCTATATCTCTGCGGAAGATTGGGTCGGAGCTTCTCAATAACAGTGATTCTTCTGTATAAATAAACGAAGAATCCTATGTTCATGCTGATGTATATAAGCAATCGCTACTTTTTGTGCTGCGACGCAGCAATTTATCTGCGACCTCCGATAGTAATTCTATGCCCTTTGGAATTTTATCGGTGTGGATTGAAGAAAAGCCAAGACGGAAATAGTTTTTACCTTGGTTCGCATCTGCAAAGAACACGTTCCCCGGTTCAATCAATACGCCCTGCTTCAGCGCCTCTTGAGCAAGAACTGTCGCATCCAATTCAGGTGGCCCGCTCACCCAGAAGGACGATCCACCAAACGCAGAAACCTGCGCCCAGCCAGGAAAGTGCGTTTCCATAGCTTCGCTCAGCGCATTCCAGCGGCTTGAATAGGCATGGTGCAGCTTGCTGATCAACGCATCTTGTGAGCCCTGTGCCAGAAACAACGCAACACTGCGCTGGTTGTTGCCCGGCGGATGGCGGAGCATCAGCCGCCGCATGGCGCGGATTTCCTTGATCACCGGCTTCGGTGCCACAATAAACCCAATCCTCAACCCCGGCATGATGGACTTGGAAAGACTTCCCACATAAAGCACCCGCCCAGATGCATCGACAGACCGCAAAGCAGCGGTCGGTTGCCCGCGATAGTTGGTCTCGTACTCGTAATCATCTTCAATAATCAGAGCGTCGGACTGGGCCGCCCATTCCAGCACCTCGCGACGTCGTTTCATCGTCATCGTGGTGTTGGTGGGGAACTGATGGCTCGGCGTCATATACACCAGCTTTGCATCCCCAAGCATGTCGGCCCGTATGCCTTCCTCATCCACAGGAATGGCCCTAATGTCGGAGCTCCTGAGACGCATGATGTTTCGCACATCGGGATATCCGGGGTCTTCCACTGCAACAGGTGTATCCGGTTTCACAAACAAGTGCGCGATCAGAAACAGAGCATTTTGCGCACCCATCGTCACCAGAATCTCGTCAGATTCGGCAATCACACCGCGCCGGATCAAGATGCGCCGCTGGATCTGTTCAATCAGCATCGGATCATCAGCCGTAAAGCGATCGTCCGTCCAGGCATCCAGCCATTTGATGCTCATTGTCTGACGTACACAATCCCGCCACGCACTGATTGGAAACAGTGTTGGGTCCACCTGACCGTAGATGAACGGGTAGGGATAGCTGTGCCAGTTCTCGGTCTTCAAAATATTGAATTGAGTGGACGGTGTAAGCCGCAACTTAGAAGCCCAATCCACACGATCACCGGGAACTTGTTCCTTGGGCTGGACCCGATCAGGCAGCTGTCCCAGATTCTCAATCACCTCTGGCGACACATAAAACCCGGATCGTTCACGGGTAATCAGATACCCATCCGCCGCCAGTGCCTGATAGGCCAGCATGACCGTGTTACGCGAAACACTCAACCGCTTCGCCAACGCACGCGTTGAAGGAACCGGTGTGTTTTCAGCAAGTTGGCCGGAAAGAATAGCAGAGACGAGCATCTCCCTGATCTGGCTTTGCAGCGTCGTACTGTCATCCCGGTCAACGGAAAACAAGCTGTATCTCATGGCTGGCCCCTCCCTCCAAATCACGAGTGAAGTATCAGCATGAGTTCATCTGGCTCTATGGTCAAGAACAACTGGACCTATCTGACCTATTATTTCGGCGACAAGATATTTCTCACAGTACCTCTGGGGAACTGTTGGCGAATAACTCAGTGTTCTAGGAGAAAGATCGAGATGAGTGTCCTTGCAGAGCCGATTGAACAAGCGAAAACCAATTCTCTTGAGCAACACTGGATGCCGTTTTCCGCAAACAAAGAATTTAAAAGCGCACCGCGTCTCATCATCCGTTCAGAGGGAATGTACCTTTGGAACCAGCATGGTGACAGATTGGTCGATGGCTCTTCCGGGCTGTTCAACGTGCCTGCAGGCCATGCGCGCAAGTCGATTGCGGATGCCGTTCATGCGCAGATGATGCAGAACGGATACACAGCGCCCTTCCAGCTGGGCCAGCCGACATCCTTTGAGTTTGCGGCAAAACTCACCAAAATTATGCCAGAGCCCTTCAATCACGTTTTTTTTGTGAACTCGGGATCGGAGGCCATCGATACTGCGTTGAAAATGGTCATGGCCTATCATCGTGCAAACGGTGATGCACAGCGCACTCGTTTTGTCTCCCGTGAGCGGGCATACCACGGCGTGAATATGGGCGGTGTCTCTTTGGCTGGTATGGTCAAAAACCGCGAAACTTTCCCGGTTGTCATGCCAAACATCGTCATGATGCGCCATACGTGGAACGAGGAAAACGCCTTCACAAGAGGCCAGCCGGAAACCGGTGTGGAACTGGCAAATGATCTGCAACGCTTCTGTGAGACCTACGGCGGTTCCACAATCGCAGCTGTGTTCATTGAACCAGTTGCAGGCTCCACTGGCACGCTCGTCCCGCCAAAAGGTTATCTGGAGCGTGTGCGCCAGATCTGTGATGAGCACGGCATTCTGCTGGTGTTTGATGAAGTAATCACTGGCTTCGGTCGTCTTGGCAAACCGTTTGCAGTGGATGCGTTCAACGTGATGCCAGACATCATCACATTGGCAAAAGCACTCACTAACGGAGCAATCCCGATGGGTGCCGTTGCAGCCTCAGATCAGGTTTATGAAACGATTACGGAAGCAGCGCCAGAAAATGCCATCGAGTTCTTCCATGGCTACACATATTCGGCACACCCAGCAGCCTGTGCAGCAGGTTTGGCAACGTTGAAGATTTATGATGAAGAAGGCCTGTTTGATCGGGCAGCCGAACTGAGCGATTACTTCCTTGATGCGATCTGGTCCCTGCAGGATATCCCGATTGTGAAGGATATCCGAGGCTACGGGCTTATGGGCGGCGTAGAGGTTCACCCGCTTCCCGGCAAGCCGGGCATCCGCGGCAACGAGATGCAAAAGCGATTGTTCTGGAACGGCTGTCACGCCAAATGGACGGGGGACACAGCCATCCTGGCGCCAGCGTTTATTGCAGAGCGAAGTCATGTCGATGAGATCGTAGATGCAATGAGGAAAACGCTCATAGCTGAATAGATCGAAGAAAGTATTGTTTTGAGAAGAGCACATTTGTGCTCTTCTTTTGTTTTTCAAATTGGTTGAGGGGAGGCGATCAATGACGAAGTCTATTCCGCAAAATGCGCGTGTCGTGATCATTGGTGGCGGTATTGCCGGGTGTTCTGTTGCGTATCATCTGGCAAAGTTTGGCTGGCAGGACATCGTGCTGTTGGAGCGCAAGCAGCTCACGTGCGGCACCACCTGGCATGCCGCAGGGCTGATTGCCCAATTACGCGCATCCAAAAACATGACGCGCCTCGCCAAATACTCGCAGGAGCTCTATGGCGATCTGGAAGCAGAAACCGAAATCGCGACAGGTTTTCGCCGCAACGGATCAATCACAGTTGCCTTAACCGAAGAACGCCGCAGTGAAATCCTGCGATCAGCCGCAATGGCGCGGGCGTTTGGGGTGGAAGTGGAAGAGATCACCACCTCAGAACTGTTGGACCGCTACCCCTATGTAAATGCGCAGGATGTAACAGCAGCTGTCTACCTGCCAAAGGATGGGCAGGGTGACCCGGGCAACATTGCATTAGCTCTTGCCAAAGGCGCCCGTCAACGTGGAGCACAGGTGTTTGAAGGTGTCAAAGTCACAGGCATCGCTAAGAAAAATGGAGCGGTCTCGGGAGTCTCTTGGCAGCGAGATGGAAGTGATGAGCAAGGTCATATCGCAGCTGACTATGTGGTCAATTGTGCAGGCATGTGGGCGCATCAACTGGGCAAAATGGCTGGCGTCAACGTGCCGTTACATGCCTGTGAGCATTTCTATATGGTCACAGATAATATCGCTGGCCTCCCACAACTCCCCACGCTGCGCGTGCCGGATGAATGTGCCTACTACAAGGAAGATGCCGGCAAAATCCTGCTGGGCGCGTTTGAGCCAACCGCCAAACCTTGGGGCATGCAGGGCATCTCGGATGATTTCTGTTTTGACCAGTTGCCAGAAGATATCGAGCACTTCGAACCCATTCTGGAACAAGCGGTCAACCGTTTCCCCGAGCTGGCCGTAACTGGCATTCACACCTTCTTCAACGGCCCTGAAAGTTTCACACCGGATGATGCCTATCATCTGGGCGAAGCGCCGGAACTCAAGAACTTCTTTGTCTGTGCTGGCTTCAACTCCATCGGTATTCAATCCGCTGGTGGCGCAGGCATGGCGCTCGCCCATTGGATGGAGCATGGCCATCCACCCTTTGATATTTCCGATGTTGATATCAGGCGTATGCAGCCGTTCATGGGCAACAAAACGTTCCTCTATCAACGTTCGAAAGAAACGCTCGGCCTTCTCTATGCCGATCACTTCCCCTTCCGCCAGAAAGCCACGGCACGCGGTGTCCGTCGCTCTCCGTTGCATGAGCATCTCAAACAAGCTGGCGCAGTCTTCGGTGAAGTTGCAGGCTGGGAGCGCGCTAATTGGTTTGCAAAGCAGGGGCAGGACCCAACCTACAAATACTCTTGGAAGCGCCAAAACTGGTTTGAGAACTCCAAGCGTGAGCACCTCGCCATCCGCAACAATGTCGGCCTCTATGACATGTCCTCCTTCGGCAAAATCCGCGTTGAAGGCCCGGATGCGGAAAGCCTGCTCAATCATATGTGCGGCGGAGACATGTCTGTGCCTGTCGGCAAAATTGTCTACACGCAGTTCCTCAATGAACGTGGTGGTATTGAAGCCGATCTCACCGTCACGCGCCTCTCAGAGACTGCTTATCTACTCGTAACTCCAGCAGCCACTGTTATCCGGGAACTCAGCTGGCTCAATAAGCACAAGGCTGGCGCCAATGTGGTCATCACCGACATTACAGCAGGCGAGGCTACACTGGTGGTGATGGGGCCAAACTCGCGAGAGCTGCTCTCCAAAGTCTCCAATCACGACTGGTCCAACGAAAACCATCCATTCGGAACCATGCAGGAGATCGAACTCGGCATGGGCCTCGCTCGTGCACACCGTGTTTCCTATGTGGGAGAGCTTGGCTGGGAGCTGTACGTCTCAACCGACATGGCCGCCCATGCCTATGAGACACTCGTGGAAGGAGGCGCCGATATCGACCTGAAACTCTGCGGTCTCCACGCAATGGATTCCCTGCGCATCGAAAAAGGCTTCCGACATTTCGGTCACGATATCACCGAGGAAGATCACGTTGTTGAAGCTGGCCTCGGCTTTGCTGTCAGCACCAAAAAACCATCCTTCATCGGCAGAGATGCGGTCTTACGTAAGAAGGAAGAAGGCCTCTCATCCCGCATGCTGCAGTTCAAGCTGAAAGATTCAGAACCGCTTCTGCATCACAACGAACCAGTCCTGCGCGATGGTGAGATCGTCGGTTACCTCACCTCCGGCAACTACGGCCACACTCTGGGCGGTGCCATTGGCCTTGGCTACGTGCCGTGCAAAGGCGAAGCAATCAAAGACATGCTCGCCTCCAGCTACCAGATCGACGTGGAAGGCACCCTGTGCGACGCAGAAGCATCCTTCAAGCCAATGTACGACCCCAAAAGCCTCCGCATGCGGGGACTGGAAGAGCTGGAAGACGCATAATTTAAGCCAACACCTCGCACGGCCTGCGAGGTGTTGTTCTAATCTGATGTTTGTGACGCCATTTCCCTAATCAGCAGACGCTTTAAAAGAAAAAAGCCCGGGCAGCTTTGCACTGCGCGGGCTTTAAGGTTCATGCCCCTCTCAGAGGAGGCGAGACGGGCACTGCTGGGGGACTTATGCGAGTTCTTGTTCGCGCATATCTTCCGCGTTGATGCCAGCGACAGCAACAGGTGCTTTCATGGCGTCTCTGCGGAAAGGCTCACCAAGTTCCTGGTTGAGGATCACCTCAATGAATGTAGTCTCGTTACGCTCCATCTGGCCTTCAATGGCGTCATTCAGGGTCTTGGTCAGCTCATCGGTGCCGAACACCTGAATGCCCTTCAGACCGCAAGCCTCTGCAATCTTGGCGTATTGCACTTCCAGATTAAGCTCGGTGCCAACGAAATTATCATCGTACCACAGTGTCGTGTTGCGCTTCTCCGCACCCCACTGATAGTTGCGGAAGATCACCATGGTGATGGGTGGCCAGTCATCACGACCACAAGCAGTCATCTCGTTCATGGAGATACCAAAGGCACCGTCACCGGCAAATCCAACTACTGGCACGTCAGGACGCCCAATCTTCGCGCCCAAAATGGCAGGCAAACCGTAGCCGCAAGGCCCGAACAAACCCGGAGCAAGATACTTCCGTCCCTCATCAAAACTCGGATAAGCATTGCCAATGGCGCAGTTGTTGCCAATGTCAGAGGAGATGATCGCCTCTTTCGGAAGTGCCGCCTGAATAGCCCGCCATGCCATGCGTGGAGACATTTTCTGAGGTTCGCGAGTACGGGCGCGCTCGTTCCAGCTTGTGCCCGGATCATCATCCTCGTGATCCATGGAAGAGAGCTCCTGCAACCAGGCTGATTTCGCATGGTGCACCAGTGCTTCCCGGTCTTCACGCCCTTCATTACCTGCGTGATCCGCCAGTTCTTCAAGGATCTGCTCCGCCACAGCACGAGCATCTCCTTGAATGCCGACACTTACCTTCTTGGTCAGCCCGATCCGGTCAGAATTGATGTCCACCTGAATGACCTTGGCGTCCTTCGGCCAGTAATCCATGTCGTAGCAAGGCAGGGTAGAAAACGGATTGAGCCGCGTCCCAAGAGCCAGCACCACGTCCGCTTTCGAGATCATTTCCATACCCGCTTTTGAGCCGTTATAGCCAAGCGGACCGACGGAAAGCGGGTGATTGCCGGGGAATGCATCATTGTGCTGATAGCCACAACAGACCGGTGCGCTCAGCTTCTCCGCCAAAACAGCAGACGCCTGAATAGCGCCACTCAACACAACACCCGCACCGTTCAAAATGACAGGGAACTTTGCATCAGACAGCAGCTCAGCAGCCTTCTTGATGGACTGCACACCACCACGCGGCTTTTCCATGCGCACGATCTGCGGCAGCTCGATGTCGATCACCTGTGTCCAGAAATCACGCGGTATGTTGATCTGGGCCGGAGCGCACCCACGCCAGGCTTTCTCAATCACACGGTTCAGCACTTCCGCAATACGGGAAGGATCACGAACCTCTTCCTGATAGCAAACCATATCTTCAAACAGAGCCATCTGCTCTATTTCCTGAAAGCCACCTTGTCCGATGGTCTTGTTGGCTGCCTGCGGGGTAACAAGCAGCAGGGGTGTATGGTTCCAGTAGGCTGTCTTGATCGGTGTTACAAAATTGGTAATGCCTGGACCGTTCTGAGCAATCGCCATGCTCATCTTACCGGTTGCGCGGGAGTATCCATCCGCGCTCATGCCTGCGTTACACTCGTGGGCGCAATCCCAAAACTTGACACCTGCGGCAGGAAAGAGATCCGAAACTGGCATCATGGCAGAACCGATAATGCCAAAGGCGTTATCAATTCCGTGCATCTGAAGCACTTTTACAAAGGCCTCTTCGGTCGTCATTTTCATGGCACAAGTCCTCCCCATCACGTCACAGGCACGGCTGTGATCTGCACATTCTGATATGCAGTCAAACCTAGCCTGAGCCAGCGGAGGGGTTTAGGGCCAGATTCCGCTATAGCATTGGTCAGTTGTGTAGAAGGTATTGAAGATGCAACGGAATGCCACCGCCCATGTCAAGCAGAGAAGCGCTAGCTTACATCAACGCTAACGGAAACGAGGCTGGCATTCATCAATCCTCGCAGGGAGTTACCAACATAGACAGCATCTGCTGAGCGCAAATCATGCACAGTCAGATCCGCTTCCTCTGCATATCCATGTTCCAGCAAACCAGCGCGGAAAACTCCCGGCAATAACCCATGCGTAAGAGCAGGGGTAAGCAACTTGCCGTCCTTGCGGATAAACAGATTGGTGAAGCTGCCTTCTGTCAGATATCCAGCTTCATTGAGGAAAATGACCTCGGAACATCCATAGTTAGCAGCATACTCTGCGCGGGTTTGATCGTAAAATCCGCGCTGGCTGGTTTTGTGGAACAGGAACCGGTCCTGTGAATGCACGCGCTCGTCTGCAAGGCAGATCCGCCAATCATAACCGCTTGCTGCCGGCATTTCCTGTGCCGTCAGCATGAACTGTCCGTCTTCATAAAGGTCAAGCCGAACCCGCATATCGCGATCAAACACCGCTGCATGGTCTGAAAGCACGCTCAACGCCTGATCCAGATTCCAGTTGAAACCGAAGTAAGATGCGCTGTCGGCCATCCGTTGCAAATGACGTTCCAGCAACGTGTAGCCTTCGTCAGGTGTCCAGCCCATAGTTTCAAACAAGGTGAAACGCTCTTCTGACGCCTTCAGGAAGTTCAGTTTCAGCAGACATTCATCATATTCAGGTGACGCACCGGAATCGAATACAACACCCGAGCCTGTCCCCATTTCAGCAGCGCCATCCTCGTCAATCACCAGCGTACGGATCGCCACATTGAAGGTGAAATCGCCATTGGGCTCAATCATTCCAATGGAGCCGGTGTAAATCCCACGCGGGCTCTTTTCCAGCTCATCAATGATCTCCATAGCCCAAAGCTTCGGTGCTCCGGTGATAGAACCACACGGAAACAGCTCTTCAATAATCTCGGGCAATTCAGCTCCATCCACCAGCTCGCCAGTGGTGGTAGAAGTCATCTGGAACAGGCTACGGTATTGCTCAACCTCACAGTGAGAAGGTACACAAACACTGCCTGCTTTGGTGATGCGAGAGAGGTCATTGCGCATCAGATCAAGGATCATGGTGTTCTCGGCGCGTGATTTCACATCACTCTGCAGCCAGTCCCGAACACGCGCATCTTCTTCGCTCGTGCGTCCACGTTGAGCTGTGCCCTTCATCGGGCGTGTCGTCAGTTGCTTGCCCTTGCGCTCCAAAAACAGTTCCGGAGAAATCGAGAGAACTTTCTGATCACCCAGATGCAAAAGGGCAGCATATCCAACCGGTTGCTGGAACAGCAGATTGTCAAACAAAGCAGCTGCGCTTCCAGTCTGCTCAAGCTCAGCACGCATGGTCAGGTTGATCTGGTAAATGTCACCTTGTGCCAGATGCTGCTGTGTTTTGGCAAAAGCGCTCTCATAGTCACCTTTACTCATGTCAAACCGGTTGATGTGAATGGAAGGGGCGGCTTCATTGCCTGCAGCCTTAACCAGCCATCGGGCTTCTTCATCTCGGGTCAAAAGCTGAGGTGCATCGTAGACGCCGAACCAGGCAAGAGGCACATTGCCTGTGCCCTTGAAGCGCTGCTTCAGCTTCTCTTCAAACGCAAAACCAAATTCATAGGAGAAGAAGCCAGCCAGATAGTGACCCGCTTTGCGCTCTTGTTCCAGTTGCTGAAGAAACTGAGGGACCTCAGAAAGAGTTTGGCAGGTCAGCACGTGCTTTGGGGCTTGGAAGAGACGCGCAGGCTCATGACTAAGCCTGTCGACAAAAAGTACTGTTCCAAACGCAAACTGCGCCATACCTGTCCATTCTTATTTGGGTTACCCTTATTAAGAATGCTCAATACCAGCCCGTCAGACCAAGGCAATCATAAAATTGTCTCCAAGTCCGTTTCTTGAGTAATTTTGCGTAAATTGTGATCAATTTCAGCCCAAATATCCGAAAATTCCCCTCAAGGCGGCCGTTTCAAAAGAGCAGAAGCGTCGCTCAAACGCAAAACGGGCCACCAAGGTGCCCCGTTTCATCAGAATTTGTAGCGCAGATTAAGCAACGTCGTGGAAGAAGCGCTCCAGCGTATCGTGAACTTCATTGAGATCACCATCAACCTTATTGGCTTTCTCAGTGACTTCGAAGACGGAGCCTGTTGCCTCGTTCATGGCTTCACTCAGGCTGGCAATGCTCTGGGAAACTGCCATGGTGCCGTCAGCTGCAGCTGCAATATTAGCTGAAATCTCATTGGTCGCATCACCCTGCTGGGTTATTGCCTCCGCAATGGCACCAGTGTGGGCGTTCACGTCATCCATGGTCAACGTGATGGAGCCAATTGCATCCACAGCTTCCCGGGTTCTGCCCTGAATTGCGGACACCTGAGATGCGATCTCTTCAGTCGCTTTAGAGGTCTGGTTGGCCAGCTCTTTCACTTCCGCGGCGACAACTGCAAAGCCTTTGCCTGCTTCTCCGGCGCGGGCAGCTTCAATGGTGGCGTTAAGGGCCAGCAGATTGGTTTGTTCAGCAATCGCCTGAATGAGTGTTACAACTTCGCCAATGCGACTTGCTGCTTCTGCAAGGCTGCCAATGGTGTCGTTGGTCTCCTGCGCACCACGGGTTGCAGCTTCAACCATGTCGTTGGCCTGCGCAATCTGGCGTGCGATCTCGGAAATGGAGGAGGAAAGCTCTTCGGAAGCAGCAGAAACGGTCTGAACATTGCCAGATGCTGAATCAGAGGAGGAGACAACTTCAGTGGTATGACCAGAGCATTTATGCGTCGCGTTCTCCAGGCCTTTGGAAGCAGATACGATGCTATGCGTGTTTTGTGAAAGGCTCTTCAGCTGCCCATCCACCACGTCACGCAGCCCGGAAATGTGCTTTTCAAAGAATGCGATACGTTCGGATTGCTCTGCAATCTTCTGTTCGTTTTCCGCAACTTCAGCTGCAGACACTGCTGCTTGTGCGGAAGCAGCAGTGTCTGCCGCGTTAGAAGCTTCAGCATCGTCCTGACCGCTCAGGAAGGCCATCGTCACGCCAGCGAGAAGAACCAGAATGATGAGGTTGCCAGACATGGTGCTCTGATCACTCACGAGGAAGTTTGGCAAAACGAATAGGCTGCCAAGAAGATAAATTGCGGAAATTACAAGGAAACTGCCAAGCGCGCCGCCATTGCGAGAAGATCCCAAAACAACCAGCGGGGCGAAGAACAGGATGTTGAAGTCCACTTGCCAGCCTTCTGCATATCCACCAAGAGCAGCAGCAATGCTTGCAACCGCGGCCAAAATGGCGAGGCAAATGCCAGAAGCTAGGTCAGCTGCACCGGATTCCTTGTCTTTCAGCCACAATGCGGTTGGAATAGCAGCAAGAAGGAAAGCTGATCCCGAAAGAATGCTCATTGTGCCGGTATCACCAGCCCAGCTCATCCCAAAGCTCAGGAGAGCAAGAACCCAACCCAAGGCAATCGGCCAACTGGTTGAACCCGTGTCAGATTGGCATACCTCTTCTTCAAATCCGACTGCAGCACTCATTTCAGGTCTTCCCTTAATTGTATTGGTGCATGACACACCCAAATACATCCACCCAATTATTAAACGCATTCTGGATTTATAACTCTCTGATAACAAAGAGGAATGCGCACAACCTCAAGCAGCCAGACAGCACAATTGCAGCCGTAACCACTTGGTTGAATGAAAGAAGTAACACGCACGAAAGGGCGAAATCACACAGCAATCGCCTCTAAAAGAGGCGGCCCTCAAAATTGAATTGCGTAAATTACTCCATTCAAATCTTAGTTGTAATTTGTATAAGATTTATGCTTAAGAGAAGCTTAATGGAGCGGAAGGGAAGTGTAAAAAGCAAAGAACACCGAAGCGTTCACTTCGGTGTTTCTGCGTTGAAAATAAACTGAAATCAATAAAAAAACTAAACCAGTAAAATTAAGCCTTAGGCTGGTTCGTTCTCTTCAACCTGTTCATCTTCCATTGGATCATCATAGCAAAAGCGTGTGCAAGCAGAGCTTTCCACGTCATTCAGGATGAACTTGAGGAGAGAGGAGAGGTTGTCCAATTGGCTCTCATCGATGTCACCGAGCAGCGCATGAGCTGCTTTCCGGCGCGCTTCAGCCACTTCAACGGCTTTACGCTTACCACGAACGGTGAGTTCTACCATAACTTCCCGGCCTCTGCGGCGAAGACGTCGGACCAACCAGTCTTTCTCAAGACGGTCAATCAGGCGCACGGTGGCGGAATGGCTTAAACGAACTTCTTTCGCAACTGTACCGATGGAGATGGCCGGAGAGCGTCGCATAATAAGAAGAGCCGCGACGGCACTTGTTGAAAGATCTCCGTAAGCATCAACACTCGCATCTTCAAGTGCTGTACTTACCGCGGAAAGTTGGTCTGCAATATGATTGGTTCTCATCATAAATTAAATCTCTAAAATACTGTCCTGACGATTCTGACTTAGCGTCATTAGAGTTAATCCTAAAACTGCAATTTAACAAATGCAAGTTTAATAAAATTGAAAATAATAAGTATTTCGAAACCATGCAACCTGCAAAATCAATAAAAACCACCGATTTGGTCCCTGATTATTAGCAGGTTGCAATTATCCATAAATTATTTTTGATCACCTATTGCTTAGGGGATTGGGGCGAAACCGGCAGTGGGCAGGTCGCACCTGTGCCCGAAAGGCCACAGTATCCATCTGGATTCTTTGCCAAATATTGTTGGTGATATTCTTCAGCGTAATAGAATACGTCGAGAGGACCGATTTCCGTGGTAATCCCTGCGTTTTTGCCGATTTCCTTAAGGGCATCCTGATAAGACTTGGCTGTTTCTTTAGCCGTCTCAATATCTGCCTCACTCATCAAATAAAGCGCAGATCTATACTGTGTCCCCACATCGTTGCCCTGCCGCATTCCTTGCGTTGGGTCGTGACGCTCCCAAAATACCTTCAAAAGTTGTTCCAGAGAAATTTCTTCTGGATTGTAGACCACTTTTACAATTTCGGTGTGACCGGTCTGACCAGTACACGTTTCGTGGTAGGTCGGATTCTTTGTAGCGCCACCTGCAAAGCCAACAGCTGTTACATACACACCCGGCAGTTCCCAGAAGGCGCGTTCCGCACCCCAGTAACATCCCATGCCCACATAGAGCTCTTTCATCCCTTCAGGATATGGCCCATTCAGATCATGACCATTCACGAAGTGCTTTCCGGGAGTCATGATTGGTGTATCCCGGCCTGGCAGCGCTGTACCTGTATCCGGCATTTTAAACTTGTTTGAGAGCATTCTGAGAAACGACATATTCACTTACCTGTAAGAACTCTGCATCACAGCAGGGTTGTGCTGATGCGACGCCGCTTGTCGCCATACCATAGCATAATTAGTCCGAGAGGTCCGAATATAACCCACGGCGGCATGAGCAAAAGGCTTTGAATAATCGGATCCCAGAGAAGAGGGCTCACGTACCGCTGGATGGCCGCCTGGGATGCATTGAGCGTTTCTGGTGACAGATCAAACCAGATCAGTCCCAGTGGTGAAGAGGTCCAGCTGGAGGTCGCAATGCTCTTAGTGGCATCCACGACAAATGAGACCAGCGCTATGGCGACAAACCACACACCTATAAAACGCAGTAAAAATCCAACCACGTGTCTGCTTCCTTTTTCTGTCAGCTATCTTTTAAACTCGCAATGAGCCTGCGTGTATCCACAGTACCTCATGCAATCTAAGGTGCAACCTATCAGAACAAGCATGCCAGACGCTCTTAAATTCCAGTCAAAACTGCGTAATGGATTGTGATTGGTTGCCCGTAGACAGGCAGAAAAATGCCTTTGTTTTCATTCTGGTTCCACAGAGTGGGGATACATGGCAAAAAAATCGAAAAGACCTCTTGCGCCCCCCAATAGTTTTGCATATACCCCCTCTCACGCCGCCGGGCATACCCGGTGAGCGGAATGCGGAGAGGTGGCCGAGTGGTCGAAGGCGCACGCCTGGAAAGTGTGTAGGCGGGGAACCGTCTCCAGGGTTCGAATCCCTGTCTCTCCGCCATTACTATTTCTCCCCCAAACGAAAATCAATCAATTAAACCAATGGTTTATGCTGGATATTTAGAGGCAACTTGACTCTGAATCCCTTCACTGCATAACATTCTACATAACAAACTACATAACATTTGTGTTTGGTGGAGTGTGGAATGGGATACTCGTTAAGTCGCGGCGTCTACTATTTTGTGAAGCGTGTCCCTAAGAGATATGCTGCTGTTGAGCCTCGCACTCGTGTTCAACTTTCCCTGAAAACCAAAAGTCCTGATGTCGCTGAGAAGAAGTCTCTCATGGTTGAGGAGAGGCTGATTGCATATTGGGAAGCTCTTCTCGCGAACAATGAAGAAAGCGCTCAGGCGCATTATGATGCTGCTTTGAACTTCGCAGGAGCACACGGGTTTACCTACCTCTCGCTTGAGGATGTGGTTGTGTCTCCGATTAACGATCTGCTTGGCAGGGTGGACGTGATACCGGATTCAGAGGTGCCGAAGAAGAACTCAGCTGCAATTGCGGGTGTCTTAGGTTCTGCAAAGCCGAAGCAGAAACTCTCAAAGGTATATGAAGAGTACCTGGAACTTACACCTGATCTTCGAGTGGGCATGAGTGATGACCAGATCCGGAAATGGAAGAACCCAAAGTTCAAAGCAATAAACAACTTCATCGCGGTGGTCGGGGATAAGGATGTGCGGGAGATTGCCCGCGAAGACGGGTTGAAGCTGCGGCAATGGTGGATGGATCGTATTCTGGATGAGGGAAAGAAGCCTAGTACAGCGAACAAGGACTTCACCCACCTGTCTAAAATCTTCTCAACATGGTGCGATCTCAAGCAGGAGAAGCTAGAGAATCCATTCTTGCGATTGCGTCTGAAGGAAGATGATACCCAAGATGAGCGACCTCCGTTTTCTCGTGACTGGATCGAGACGAAGTTGTTGGCTCCGGATGCATTCGGCGCGACCAATGAGGAGGCAGTTCTCATCTTCAAGATCCTAATCAATACCGGATTGAGACCCTCAGAGGTGATCGGGGCAAAGCTGGAGCACTTCAAGATCACTCACAATGTGCCTCATATCAGCATTGAAGAGTATCGAGCTGAAGGCTTCATGAGGAAGCTGAAAACCAAGTGGTCTGCGCGTGAAGTGCCGCTCGTGGGTGTTTCTCTGGAAGCTGCGCGGCGACTGGTGGCGCTTGGCGGGGTGCAGAAATACTACCTCAAGTCAGATCAGTGGTCGGCTCTCATCAATAAGGAGTTGGATAAGCACAAGCTCAGGGAGACTGAACAACACACGGCTTACTCACTGCGACACTCGTTTGAAGATAGCTTGTTGGAGGTTGGGGTGGATCATCGACTTCGCGTGGAGCTGATGGGGCATTCTTACGAGCGGCCAAAGTATGGGGAAGGTGGAAGCTTGCAGCTCAAGCGTGAGCAGATCGAGAAGGTTGCGTTTTATTGAGCGGCGATCTTAAGGGCCAGCTGCAGGGCGTCTTCTTTTTGCTGGAACTCTTCGACTTCCTTGGTCAGGCGTTGGAAGATGGGCAGGTATTGCGGATTGCCTGCGGCGATGATCCGGGCCACTTTCTTTTGAGCACCAAGAAGGCGCTTCAGCGTCACCTCCTTATTGTGAGGTGCTGAAGCTGCCAACTGCGCTACAGGTTTTCTGCGCGGGGCAACGTTCATTGGATTACTTTACCTTTTCGTGTCTAGCTGGTGGTCAGATAAGCTGGAGAAGCAGGGCTTTAAGTAGGTCTAGTGTGAGCCATGTAAGGGCGATGGTCAGTGCCAGTTTAAGCTCCATCTTGAGACCCGCTCGGCACTTGCTGAGAGACGTTCCAAGCCTCAATCATTTTGGGTTTTTGCCCTTCGGCTAAGATGAGTTCGTGCATTAGCTCAGAGCATACATATGCCATTGCTGTGCTCTGATCTTTGAAGCTCAGCGTAGGTTTGTGCTCTTTGCCCTTGCGCTCATCATAGATTTCCCATTCACCGGGGCCGCCACGTAGGCGAAACAAGCGACCATCTTTAGAGCTAACGTCCCAGTGGCCTATGTTCCGTCTATAAACTTGGAAATGAGGAACCATTCCCGCCTCCTGTTTGTTGGATTTGGCTAGATTGGGTCTGGAGTTTCTTAAGCTTAAGGCTATGTGCTGCCAGACCTCCTCAACCTCTGCTGAGGGTTCGTAGGACTTGTCATCTGGAAGATGTGTTTTCACTTTCACCTCGTCAGTTTCAGATGGTTATTGCGATCAGTAGCTTTTCAAGAAAGTTGGATGTGCGGTCTTGGAGGCCTTCTGGCATGTGCTCTTTGACTTGCTCTACAAGCTCTGGAGGAGCATTTACAGCAACAGCAGTCAGGATCTCTGCCAAGGCCTCAGGCTTGGTTGTGAGCTTGATGCCGATGTGAATGGGGGTCATGCCGGGCTCCAGCTGCATCACTCACTCCTACGGTTATCGAAGAGAGAAAAGGGGAGAGAGGTAGTCATGACCCAGAGGTGATACATGTTGGCACCGTCAACGATTTCTGCCAGTGGAGGGTAAACCTCGACGGCGGTGGCGGTTGGTCCGGCAAGCTCATCTTTAATGCGTTGCATTTCGGGCCATGATGGGCGGACTTCAGAGAGGCACGTGATTGCAAGGTGGCGGATGCCGTTGGATAGTGTGCGGTCTAGAACGCTAAACACATCATTCTTATGCGCTCTGGTGAACTCTGCCGCCCATCCGTGCCCAACGGTCCCCTCGGAAAACTCTTTGATCTGCCATAGCCCCCAGTCCTCACGTGCTCGATTGATTTTCTCGCGCTTTATAAGCTTTTGTTGCTCTCTCTTAGAGAGACCGTATGGAGTCAGGTCGATTGTCATTGCGGTGCCTTCCAGTGTTGAGAGAAGGGGTAGCGGCTCAGGTGCGCCTTTCCTGAGCCGCTACTGCCGAGGCGACGCTTTCGCGCTTGGGAGGAGTAACCTCGGCAATGCTAATGGGCGTGGGTGACGTGCTGGAATGTAGCCAGCTTGCTCTCTTCCTCGGTTAGAGGCTTGTTGTGTGTCTGGTATGCGAAAATGATTTTTGCTGCATGCCAAGCCAGGTTGATTTGATTGTCTGGCGTGAGAACATCAAAGGGCTGTTGTTCGCTCACGGGCAGGGTAGACCAGTAGGCTCGTGTTGCAGTCTTCAAGGCAGACGGATTCAGGTCTTCAATTGGGAGTGAACCGGTTCCGTTGCAGCGTTCGCACTCGCTTAATGCAAGGTGGAAATAGTCATCGCGTCCTGTTCCTACGCAAGTTGGGCACTTCATTGCTCGTTCTCCTGCTCTAGGGCTGTTCCATAGCGAGCCGGCTCCATTCCGAACCAGTAGAGCTGCCACATGCGGAGGGTGTTCATTGTGAAGATGAGAGGAAGGAAGGTCATGCTGCCTCCTCCATTGCCATGAGTTCGGGAACATTGGCCTCCACGATAGCTTTGGCGACAGGTGGGCATACGCTGTTACCGCATTTTCTGATTTGCTCGGTCTTCGGGAATGGCTTGCCTTGGTAATCGAAGTTGATGCGGTAATCCTCTGGAAAGCCTTGGGCTTTGTAGAGTTCTGAGGATGTAAGCATGCGCATGCCAATGTCAGTGACGACATAGGGCTCACCCGCAATCTCAATGGTAACCAGACCAAAGCGATCTTTGGTTGTCACTGTGCCCATGGGAGCGTTAATGGGCTGACCAATGGAAGCGCCATAGTAGGAAGTGAGGAAGGAATGAACGGCCTTCCTATGGTCGCTACTGTGGCTGATGCCCTTAAGCTTCTGAAGATGGCTGGTTACAATGTTCTGCTGTGTTGCGCGTGTGGTGATGGTTGAAAGAGGAGTGTCGGCGGGTCTTCCAGCTACATCGAAGTTATGTTGTGCAAGGAAGGCAGCAACAAGAGCATGTTTCCCTCCACCAGCGATAACTGTGCCAAGTGGGGTATTGATATCTAAAGCTCTAGGGGCTTGTCCTTGACGCTCTCCATATCCGGTCTGAACGAGGGTTGGGGTGACTAGCGCAGACTTTCTGCAGCCCTCGGTAGTCACCGTTCCGAGAGGGTCTTGGATCGAGGCGCAGTTAGAGTTGGTGAATTGTCGATCGACAAACGGGACGACTAATGCTCTGCATCCGCCTTTTTCGGTCTTGATGGTAGTCATCGGCTTGGAGAGTGGCTCAAAGCTACCGCTATGGCTCATGTTCACGATGAAAGGCTCTTTGGCATCAATCACAAACTTCTGAATACCTGTTGCGATCCGCTTAAGGGTGTTCTCCGCAAGATCTTTCTTGCGTTCAAAGATGGATGGGCAGGGGATTGACCAATCAATGCACTCTGCTGCAGTGCGCCAAGGGCGCAAGCCTGAGTCTTCGAAGCCAGATGCTCTTGGGTCTCCGTGTGTTGGAGAAGGCCAGACGATTTTTCTTCCATCCCTGCGCATGATAACAAAGAGGCGTGTCCGGATTGTTGGTGTCCCATAATCTGAAGCCTTCATCTTGCGATACTCGATTTTGTATCCAAGCTTGCTCAGCGCAGCACACCACTCTTTGAAGGTTTCGCCAGCACGCTCCTTGATTGGTCGGCCTTCGTTGTCTAGTGGTCCCCAGCCTAAGAATTCGATGACGTTCTCTAGCGCGATCACGCGTGGTCGGTTCCTACCTAGGTTCTGACAAAACTTCACGATCGCCCAAGCAAGCATGCGTACCTGGGGAGACAGGATTTTCTTTCCACTTGCTCTGGAGAAGTGGCGGCAGTCTGGCGATGCCCAAAGGAAGCCGACGGGGCGTCCGTTTGTGTAGGCTGGCAGATCGACCTCGAAAACGCTCTGAGGCAGGTGGATGGTGTCCGGGTGGTTCTGTTCATGCATGGCGAGGGCTTTGTCGCAATGGTTGATCGCGATATCTGGTGATCTGCCTAGCGCCATTTCGATGCCTGTTGAGGCACCACCGCCACCTGCGAAGGCGTCAATGATGAGTTCGTGAGAGGTCCGGCTGGCGGAAAGATTGAAGAGTTCTGTCTGCATTTTAGAGGCTCAACTGTTGGGACCAATCAGGAAAGAGCTGTTCCAGCTCTGCGTAGTTCGCTTCAAAGCCGTTCCGAAAATCGGGGAAGGTTCCGGTCTTCTGCCAGTGTCCTCGGGTGGAGCCTCGTTCCATCCAATTCTTGCCCGCGTAAATAAATAGCGTCGGGCTCAACTCCAGTTCTTTGAAGGTTTTGCGGGTCACAAATCCGTTCTTTTCGAGCAGAATGGAAAGTTTGATCGCTTTGATCTTCCAGTCTGTGAGGCGAGTAGGGCAGGGTTTGCCAGCTTCTACAGTTGGAACAATCTCAGGCAATGGCATTCTGGAAAGAGGAAAGAACTCAGGAAAATACGTGAAATTGTATTGATCAAGAACGGGGAGCGATGGCGAGAACCATTCGTCGTATTTGGGGCTCTTCACTTCGTCGCGCACTTCGATGATTTGCAGATTGAGTAGTCCGCAAATGAAGGCCAGATCGTTTCTGTGGCCCTCGGGAATGAGGATCGCACGGCAATCTGGTCCCGGCTTGGTGATCTCATAGGCGCGTTCTGCAGCTTGAGTGACGACCTTGGCGTTTAAGCGCAGCTTGGCTTCTATGCCGATTTGAAAGCCATCGCAGTCGCGGACCAAAACAATGTCCCAATTGTTCCATTCCGGGTAAGCGGTCCAGCCTTCCGGCAAGTTCTTTAGGAACACTGAGCACATCTCGGCTTCAGTCTGGAATTTCGCTTTACGTTTCATAGGCGCATGAACCTTCTAGCGTTTGTTTAGGACGTCAAAAGAGGAAAGCTGGGTGCTGATGAACTCAGAGGAGATGCTCTGTTTTGCCTCGATCACGGTTTCATCGAGGGCAGGGGCGAGGAGCAGTAGAACGATGGCGAAGGCCACCAGAACAGCGAGCTTTGCGGCCTCGTTCGCATGGAACAGGATCTCGTGGCAGAGATTACGAAATACGATTTTATCAATGCTATTCATGGGACTGTTCCTCGTGAATGAGGGAAGCGGAAGGTTGAGGAGTTGGAGGCGCTAAAGAGTGCCTGCTGGGGCTGTGGTCTGCATTTCCTGCAGGAGCTTTACGAGCTGTAATTCGGCTTCTTTGAAGGTCTCGCGTAAGGCGAGGATGCGAGCCGAGATCTGTTTGCGGTCGTTAGGGGCTTGATTCAGTATGAGACGCAAGTCAGAGCGAAAGATGCAAATGTCCCCGTGCGCTTCACCTGTGCGGGCAAGGGCGTCTTCACCCACATCCTGTACGGATTTGGTGGGCGTTTGAGCTGGGCTCTGTTTGGTTGCAGGGAATTGAATGACTTGTGCACTGGGCATCTCTATCTCCAAAAACGAATAGCCGATGGAGATTGATTAAATGATACAAAATGTATATTGTCAATTGAAAAAGATACAAAATGTAGATTGATAGCTAATCGCCGTTCAGGGAGCTCTATGAGAGCCCTTTGGTTTTTGGTGATGAGAATTTGGGTGGGGGATTATGGGGATGTGTCTAGGAAAGTGACGACTTTTCCGAGGGTTGGGGCATTTTTAATTTGGGAGTGGGTATGTCAAATTTGAAAATCTATATCGTTTATCTATCAGAATATATTGGATTAATTCTCCAATATTGCTCCTCTGCATACGTCTCTGGATAAAGGGGCAAAGTCTGAAGCAATATATTGGGGGGCGTTATGTTCTCGGAAGTTAGACTTGAATTGTTGCTGAATACCGCGGTGCTGCTTGGTCTGCCGTTGGACTATCTTTGTGATCTGACTGTTGGTTTGTCAGACGAGGCAGCTGCGGTCGTATGTTTAAATTTATGCCGCATGTCCGAGCTCATGTGAGAGGTATTGGGTGAGGGGGTAGCCCCTCACTTCTTGGTCGTTGGCTTCGAAATTGTCTGAATGAATGACTGAGGTAGTCCCGCTTCTCTGCCGAGATAGATATAATCCAACGTGATGTCGTAGGTCTCGCGTATCTTGTAGGCACAATCTAGAGAAATCCGCCTAAGGCCAGTTTCCCAATGGTTATAGCGAGCGCGGTTGAAGCCGTGTTTCTCAGCAAATTCCTGCTGTGTGAGCCCGGTGTGGTCACGGATCAGCCTGAGTCTATTTCCGATGCTTTCATATTGTTTTGCAGCTTTTTCCATGTTTGTAATCTCGCATAAATCTACCTGATGTAGAAATCTCAATTTGTATCCTTGACAAAAGATACAAATTGTAGAATTTTATATACATGAATAAGCGGATCAAACAGACATTTGATGTAGTTGGTCGTACCACGCTCAAATCAAAGCTTGGTGTAAGCGATAAAGCTCTTTTTGCTGCTTGTGCTCGCGGCATCCCAGCGTCGTGGTTTGACGTTTTGGATGAGTTGGCGAAAGAGAAGGGCCTTCGTGTTCCTCGTTCTCTCTTCAATTGGAAGAGAGCGCAACCTACCACCGATCAGAGGAAGCCGTTTTATGACCCTTCTGATTGATGCTTTTCACCACGAATACCGTCTTGGGCATCGGCCTATGGAGAGTAGTTGCTTGCTGACGCATAGACCAGCTGCTCTCCTTTTTGTCTAACTGCTGAGAACTCAATGATTGCGAACAGGTGCGCTCAACTCGCCATCGCTGTCAAATCTTTGTTCTCGCCTATCAATCTATTGCCTGACCTTCATCGGGTCATTGGGCTTCTGGAAGGGATTGGGTACCTATGAGTTTTTCCAGAACGGACAACGGGCGCAAGGTCTGGATTTGCCGCCAAACCAAAGAGCTCATCAAAGCTTTCGGTGGTCAGGAATGTACTGCTTCTTTTCTGGATCTGGGCCTGACGACTGTCAAAAAATGGCCAGATGTAAACGAGGCTGGAAATATCACTCTGATGAGTTTGGTGAAGCTGGAAGAAGAGCTGGTCTCCATAGGCAGTGATCCGGTGTTTACGCTGGAACATTTGCGAACTCTGGGTTACATCGCCACCAAATTAGACGCGAAAACCAGCAAAACTCCAGCCGCTTGCGCCCTCGATATGGTTCAAGCGGCCTGTGACGCTATTAAAGCTGCCTCAGAGGCGGCGGCTGATTGGGAAATCACTCCGGCAGAACACCGCCGCATCGTCGGCATGTTTGAAGGCGCACAGAAAGAATATGCGAAGTACCTCTCCTCCTACAAAGCGTCAATTTCAGATGACGCGAAGGCGGAGTGATGGGTAGCTTTCAGTCCAAAAGAACTTGGCAAGACCTGGCTCCAGAGCTGCTTGGACTGTCAATACCTCCCTGTCACTTTTGCATAGCCTCAGACTACAGATGTGGCTTTATTGTTATGGTGATTTCGGGTTCTGGACACTTCCAGTTATCAAGTTGGGGTACTCGTTTAAGGTATTCGAGCAGGCTGACCCCAATATTTGCTCTAAGTTCTAGTAACTCTACATGGTCTATAAACTTCACATCGAAAAACTCTTTTACTTTATCTGTGTATTTATGCTTGTTTGGTGATGATAATATATTTTTTCTATTAGACACGGATAATCCGAAATACTCAGTTTCAACCTTTGTAAGCCGAACGATCTGGTTGAATGCCAATACGGTCCGACACTCTTCTTCAGATACTGCGTTAAACGCGTCTATTTCTTCGTTCAGGTTAAAGATTTTTGACATCAGCTGTATTGCTTTTTCATCTGCTTTTGCGAATGGCTCTACAAGCTTGATGATCTGCTGGGCAATTGGCGTTTCCATTGTTTCATCATCATCCATGCTGGCTGTTCCTTTCCTCGGGTTGCCAGTGTGCGCAGAGAGCTTTGCTATGTTGGCGCATCCGGCAAGGCTCTCTGCATCTTTTTGCGATGCTGATTGCAACACGCATTCGCCTAAGCGTCGATCTGCGGAATCCTTCGGGAGGGTTGCTGCATGAGCGTGCCTGAAACCCTCCGCATTGGTGATCTGCCATGCGAAATCCGGTTGGGTGATGTGCTCGACCGTTTGCGTGAGATGGCTGACAACTCAGTTGATTGCGTCGTCACGTCACCGCCCTATTGGGGGCTACGCGATTATGGCGTTGAGGGTCAGCTGGGGCTTGAGCCAACGCTGAAAGAACATCTCGATAAGATGGTTGAGGTGTTCGAGGAAATTCGGCGGGTGCTGAAACCAGAAGGTACTTGCTGGATCAATTACGGCGACTGCTACGCAACCAGTCCGGCAGGGCACAAGTCTGATGCAGACGGGCGGATCCGAACAGGAAAAGACGACCGGACATTCACCCAAAAACCGTTCTCAACCATTCAAGGCAGTTTGAAGCCCAAAGACCTTTGCATGGTGCCAAACCGGCTCGCAATTGCCTTGCAAGATGCGGGGTGGTGGGTACGCGGTGAGATCATTTGGGCAAAGCCTAATCCTATGCCGGAAAGCGTACGGGACAGACCAGCAGGGGCACATGAGAAGATCTGGCTTGTCACGAAGTCCCCACGCTACTTCTACGATGCTGCTGCGGTCCGGCAAGGACGCGTCGGTGTTGAGGATGCCAATGGATTCCGAGGTGGTTCCTACACGGCCAATTCTGCCGGGAAGCGCAAGAGCGTAGGAAACAAGCTTGTATCGGATAAGCAGCGCGGTCACAGGCAACGACATGCCGGATTTGATGGTCGCTGGGACAAGATGACCAAGCAGGAACAGCAGGCGAATGGGCGCAATCTTCGCAACTATGAGCCTGCTCCGCTTGAAGTTTGGAATGTGGCAACGCGCCCATTCCCTGGTGCTCATTTTGCGACTTTCCCACCAGAACTAGCTCAGCGCTGCATTGTGGCAGGTTGCCCGAAAGGCGGTGTTGTTCTGGACCCGTTTGGTGGTGCTGGCACGGCTGGCTTAGTCGCGCTGCGCCTTGGCCGGCAAGCGATCCTGATTGAGCTCAATCCAGAATATGCAGCGATTGCGCAAGAGCGCATCGAGCAAGACTGGATGGGTCCAGCAGAACGGAAATCCCACCAATCAGCGGCAGATGATGATGCAGGGCCGCTCTTTTCTCACCTAGAGCCAATGGAGGCTTGTAGTGCGTGAATTTCGGAACATTGAAGAGTGGCGGCGAGAGTTCTCCGTGTACCCCATGGACTCCGGTACCTGCTTGGTACTGCATACGATAAGCCTGTTTGCGACGGATATTAACGAGCCGTTTTCCGTGACAATTCACGACCTGGGTGAGCGTTGCAACCTGAGTAAGCCGAGTGTGATCAAGCATCTTAAGAAAGCTTGGCGTGAAGGATGGATCGGAGTGCGGCACTACGACGGGGTGGGAGCAAAGCTCATGCAAAAAGAGTACTTGCTCAAGTCTCCTGAAATGAACGTGGAGGGCTGGGTATGACCCCTTCAACTCATTTCGCCAGATGTGATTTTCCATGTTGCAAGCCTGAAGATGGAGGAACGTTATGACTGCGACTTTAGCCTCTGAAAACCAAGCAGATCGCCCACGTATTTCGTTTGTGCCTGCGGCTGTTTATGCGGATCAAACCCTGATGCCGCGTGACCGTGATGTGTTGGGCGTACTCTGCTCCTCTACCGATAAAAACGGTATTTGCTATCGCTCTCAGGTGAAGATTGCAGAGCTGCTTGGTGTGGCGCGCTCTACGGTGTATCGGGCAATCAGCAGGTTGATGGCATCAGGCTGGCTTCAGCGCAATGAGGGCAAACGTCCTGACGGCGGGCGCTGTTCGTATACCTACAGGGTCATCAATAAAGATATGCCGGTACCGGAGCAGATGGACTTGTTTGTTGCTGATATCGAAGATGGGCATGTGTGTGCAGGACGTAGCATAGACGGGCAGGGGATGCCCGCCCAGAAGGGCAGCTATAATAACTTGTCTTTAAAAACTTCTGATATTGATGACGAAGTGGCTGCGAGTAGGTCTGATGAGGCAAATTCTGTGCCTCCTGCTGCTGGAACCTTGCCGAATAGCGAGGCAGCTGGACGGTTTATGCGAGGTGTTGCTGCCTTGCTGAACTCGGTAGGGCTTGATGTTGAAGCGCTGCGGGGCGGCACTAATCCGGCCATTGGCTGGTTTGTTCGGGGTTGTGATCTGGAACAGGATGTGGCCACTGCCGTGCGCGAGGTGGCTGGACGGGCTCCCGGTATGATCCACTCGCTGAATTACTTCACTGGAGCGGTGTTTTCTGCACATAAGGCGCGGCTGGAAGTCTCGCAAATCTACGGCAAATATCAGCGTTTGGGCGATAAAGCAGCGCGGAAACGGGCGCGGCGGGAGGAGCTTGAGCGGGAGAGTTGCCGCGAGGCGATTGCTCAGCTTGAAGCGGAGTATGCCAGATGACAGAGCCTTGTGAAAAGTCCCTTGAAGACCGTTATGCAGATGTGATGCGGCTCTTTGTTAAGCCGCTTTCAGGCAAGTTCACCATGGTTCCCGGCGATGAAAAGAAACCCTACTTTGATATGCTGTGCAAACAGTTAGGCGGGTTCGAGGCAGATACGCTTGAGCTTGCTTCCACGAAGATTGCACGAGAGGTATCCGGGCGCAGATGGCCTGATTATGCGGTTGCTATAGCTGCGTGCAAAGCGGTGATGGGTGTGAAGCCTGCACGCAAACGTCAGGATGGTGAACGTTATAGCCTGCCCACCGATGCGGTGATGCGCATTCTCTTGGCTGACGGCAGGGAGCAGACGTTAGAGGCCTGCAATGGAGACTGGATCTCTGTCCTGTTTGATTTCGTCAAAGCCAAGCACAGGTACCCTTCTGATCGTGAGATTGAGGGATTGATCGTTGAAGTGCAGGCACGCGAAACCCGCTTGAAAGCGCAGCGAGTTGAAGCCTTGAAGGTGCTCTATGGCGAGAAGGGCAGCGCTGAGCGGGCTCTGCCTGATCGCCATCCTGTTCAAATGATGATTAATGCATTTGCCAAGCGGCGAATGGATCTATGTGACGCTGTGTTTTTAGAAGTTTACGGTTGCGATGTTGCAACGCTGGCTGCTGATGATGGAGGGCAAGCCTATGCTACTGCATAGATTGAATGAGGAATTTCGCAGGGAACGCGATGTGCTCTATTTGGCAAGCTCTCCTGATGCCGGGAGATCTGCTGTGTCAGCTCCAGTCGCCCACAGCGCTGAAATGCCTGTCGGGACAAAGACACGGGATTGGCTGTTTGTGGCGTCAAAGGCTGGCGGGGTTAGAGGATGAGGCAAGCTCCAAATGCAGGGAATAAGGCGCTAGAGCGGAACTACCAGTTTATGCGTTCGCTCATCAATAGTAGCTCTCTTGAGTGGGTTGTGGTTTGCACCAATCCGAACTGTGAGGATCGGGCTTTTGAAGGGATCAATGCAGCTGGTGTGACCGTCTATCAGCCGATGATGACTGAGTATCGGAGGTCAAAGACAAGGAAGGAAAAATTCGTGTTGGGTTGCTTGATGTTCCCTCGCTACCTGTTCGTTGGACTGAATGCGAATGCGGGTCAGACATGTGATTTGGTTCGAAAATGTGATGGTGTGGAAAAGATTCTTGCAACCAGGTCTGAAGCGGCACCACACCGAGTTCCATTGCGTGAGATGCTTCGAATAGTCGATACAGCATGTGAGGCAGAGGTTGGGTGCAAACATGTAAAGGGTCAGTTGCTTAGTATTGGTGACGGGGTTCTGCTTGTGGCAGGTAGTGGTGCCAGATTGAAGGGTGTTGTCCGCGAGATCAAACAGGGTGGTAAGTCGCTTGAAGTGGACCTGCAAGCCTTCGGGCGGACAACAAAAGCTGTGGTGCCAGTTGACAAGGTTGAACTCTGTTCGCCATGATGTGCGGCAGGACGATCACGTGGATCTCTTGGGGCCTGAGCGGCTGAAACCCGCTACAACAAACAGAGCGACCCAGACACGAGACCCAGTCAACATAAGACGCTGAGAAGCGGAGTTGGCGCGAAGAGTTTCTATGGAATTTCGATACGCATGCAGAGTGCGTCAACTGGTTCGCTGAGAGGCGGGCCTTTTTTCTGTTTGAAGGCAGCTTCCTTTGCCACTCAAATCCATCACACCACGCTTGAACACATTGGGCTCAACGCTGCGCAAAGCGCCGAAGGCGGTTGATCCGTTCTACCTCACGGCTGAATGGAAGGCTCTCGCCAAGTACATCAAGCAGCTGCGCGGCTATGTCTGCGAGATGTGCGGCAAGGACTTCTCGAAGCGGCAACACAAGCTCATCGCTGACCACATCGTCGAGCGCAAGGATGGCGGCGCTGACCTCGATCCGGGCAACATCCAGTGCCTTTGCACGTGGTGCCACAATCGGAAGACTGCGAAGGCGCGGCGGATGCGTTGCGAAGCCATTGATTTATAAGGTGAAATTCAGTTTGAGTGAGTTGCTCGGGAGCTGTTGAGCGCCTCTGAGGCGGCTGTGAAGGCTTTAGCGGCTGGACTGCCAAGTCATTGATTTTCAACGGAAAATGGGGGTGGGGTGAAAGTCCGGGGGCTGAATGGCCCTTACCCGCCCCATTATAACTGAGAGATTTTTTTTTGGCCGACTTCGAATTTGACCTGCTAGGCGATCCAATCCCTGAAGGATTTGGAAAACGAGGGCGTCCACCCCATGTGGTGAGCGACGAAAAGCGTAGACTTGTCATACAGTTACTGGCGTTCGGAAAAACTCAGGATGAAATTGCAGCAGCTTTAGGGATCACAGCTCCCACTTTGCGCAAGAATTATTTTCGTCAGCTCAAGGTCAAGGATGATGCTCGGGCGAGAGTGGAAGCCAAGCTGCTGGACAAGCTCATGGATATGGCTGAAGCCGGGAAGGTATCAGCGATCAAAGAAATCTTCGCACGCCTAGAGCGCTCTGATCGTGACAAGCTGGCTGATGCGATTGCTAACCGCGGAAAGAGTGTTCCTGCTGCATCTGAAAAAGCGCTCGGCAAAAAAGAAGAGCGCAAAAAAACGGCAGAAACCTATGACGGAAAGTTTGCACCTCCCCAAGCTCCCCAGCTGATCAACTGAAGAAAGAACTGTCTTGAAAGTTCAGCACTGGTCAACAGCCTGCGTGGATTGGGAACAACGCATTGTTCAAGGGAAATCTCTCATTCCCTTTGATCCGTTGTTCTCAGCAGAAGCAGAGGCAGCTTTGAATGTCTTCAAGTCGCTCAAGGTGGTTGATGTTCCGGGCATGCCGACATTTGGTGAGTGCTGTGACCAATGGGTGTTCGATTTTGTTGGTGCGATCTTTGGAGCTTATGACGCGGAACAAGGGCAGCGTTTGATTAGTGAGTTCCTTCTCCTGATCTCAAAGAAAAATGCCAAGTCCACCATTGCCGCCGGGATTATGGTGACGGCGCTCATTCGCAACTGGCGTCACCTCAATGAGTTGTTGCTGTTGGCTCCAACCATTGAGGTGGCCAACAACTGCTTTGATCCAGCTGCGGCGATGGTCTCCTACGATCCGGAACTCAAAAGCATTCTTAAGGTGATCTCGCACCAGCGGACAATCAGGCATGAGACCACAAACTCAAATCTCAAGATTGTGGCTGCTGACAGCGACACGCTCTCTGGCAAAAAAGCTGGTTTCGTTCTGGTCGATGAGTTGTGGTTGTTTGGCAAGAAGCCAAAGGCAGCGGCCATGCTGCAGGAGGCCACTGGCGGATTGATTGCGCGTCCTGAAGGGTTTGTCGTTTATCTGACCACGCATTCTGATGCGCCGCCAGCAGGGGTCTGGAAGAGCAAGCTTGAATATTACCGCGATGTACGTGACGGGAAAATTCACGATCCCGAGCGGCTTGGAGTTCTCTACGAATTCCCGAAAGCAATGCTCAAAAGCAAGGGTTATCTGAAGCCGGAAAACTATTACATCACCAATCCCAATCTAGGGCGTTCCGTTCGTAAGAGCTGGCTGGAATCCAAACTTCGCGAAGCCATGGATGGAACGGGTGAAGAAGACAAGCAGAGCTTCCTTGCCAAGCACTTGAATGTGCCGATTGGCATGAACCTGCGACGGGATCGGTGGGCTGGGGCTGATCATTGGCAGGCTGCTGAGTTCACTGTGATCCGTGATTTTGAAGAGTTTCTGGATCGATGTGAGGTCGTGACTGCTGGCGTTGATGGCGGCGGACTGGATGACCTTCTAGGGCTTTGTTTTATCGGACGCGAAAAAGAGAGCGAGACCGAGAAAAGCAGATGGCTACTTTGGACCTGTGCATGTTGCCATGAGAGTGCCTTAGACAAACGCAAGCAGATTGCGACGGCGCTTAGAGACTTCGAGAAGGATGGCGACTTGTTCATCTGTGAGAACATCGAAGACGATATTCCGATTGTTGCTGACTACATTGAGCAAGTTCTGGATCGTGGTCTGTTTCCGAAAGAACATGCCATTGGACTAGACCCAGTCGGAGTAGCCGCAATTGTTGATGAGCTGATGGAGCGGGAGGTCAAACAAGAGCAGCTTGTTGGTGTGCCTCAAGGCTACAAACTCTCAGGCGTAACCAAAGGCATGGCGCGAAAGCTAGCAGACAAATCTCTGGTTCATGGTGGCTCGCGGCTGATGGCTTGGTGTGTTTCTAACGCCAAAACCGAGAAACGCGGCAACGCTGACTATGTGACCAAGCAAGCATCCGGCTCCATGAAGATTGACCCGCTCACAGCAGCGTTCAACGCGTTCGATCTCATGAGCCGCCATCCAGAAGCAGAAGGCAATGGCCTGGACGACTTCCTCAGCAATCCGGTGATGGTTATATGATCAGATTTTTAAAGGCAGCAGCTCGCGGCATTAAGCAGGAGCTACGAGCAGGCGAGTCTGGATGGATCAACCTTAATGGGGGAGATGCATGGACTGGGGGCGGTCATTCTTCTGCGGCTGGCAAAACCGTGAATGCGTCCTCTGCTTTGGCGTTTTCTGCTGTTTGGGATTGTGTTCGCAAGACTTCACAGGTGATCTCAACACTGCCTCTCGCGCTTTATGAAAAGGGTGATGGAAACAGCAGGGTGAAGATTGAAGAAGAGCTTTCTGAGGTTCTTTGTAAAAGCCCTAACCGTGAGCAAACTGGGGTTGAGTTCTGGGAAGGCATGACGGCGCATACAACTTTGCGCGGCAATGCATGTGCCGAAAGACTCTTTGTGGGAGCAAGGCTGGTTGGGCTGCGCCCTCTGCTTAATGTCACTCCCAAGCGCAATCGTGATGGCAAGCTGGAATACAGCGTTTATGACCGAGGCAAACACAGCACGTTACCTGCTGACAAGGTGTTCCATCTACGCGGGTTCGGTGCTGGTGATGGGTTGGGCATGTCAGCCATCAAGTACGGGGCGAACTCAATCGGTGCGGCTTTGGCAGCTGATGAGACAGCAGGCAGTGTTTTTTCCAATGCGATGATGGCCGCAGGTGTTTTGACTTCTGATCAGAGCCTCAATGATGCGCAGCGGGCCCAGCTTCAGACCCTGCTGGAAAAGTTCATTGGATCGAGCAGGGCAGGTAAGACCCTGACGCTAGAATCTGGCCTTAAGTTCCAGCAGCTCCAACTCAACCCTGAGGATGCGCAGCTCTTAGAAACACGGCGCTTTAGCGTTGAAGATGTTTGCAGATGGTTCGGAGTTCCGCCGATTGTGATCGGCCATTCATCTGATGGCCAGACCATGTGGGGCAGCGGGGTTGAAGCGGTGATGTTGTCCTGGCTCTCGCTTGGTATCAATCCGCTGCTCGTCAAAAACGAAGCCCGTATCCTGAAAGATCTCATTCCCGTTGAAAAACGTGGGCGTTGGTACGTGGAATATAACCGCGAAGCCATGCTGCAAATGGACAGTAAGGCCAAAGGTGACTTCCTTCTTAAAATGCGTATGGGCGGCTTCATGTCCGGGGATGAGGGGCGTGACAAGCTCAATCTGCCTCGGCGTGGCGGCAACAGTGATGAGCTGGTGGTTCAAACCTCTATGGGACTGGTTGACTTGCTTGGAAAGGAAGACAAATGAGCATCCGCAATTTGCCAAATGTCCCGGTGCTGGCTGGGAAAGGTCTCCAAAGTGCGATTGCTGAAAGTGTACAGCAGCGCTGGAATCCCGATATCAAAGCAGCAGCTGGTGAGGACGGCGAGAATACCATTTCCATCCTCGATCCGATTGGCGAGAGCTGGATGTATGATGGGGTGACTGCCAAGCGAATTTCAGCGGCGCTGCGCAATATTGGTGAGAAGGATGTGGTCGTCTCGATCAACTCTCCCGGCGGCGACTTCTTCGAAGGTCTGGCGATCTACAATCTGCTGCGCGAGCACAAGGCAAAGGTAACTGTGAAGGTGCTGGGGTTAGCTGCATCGGCAGCTTCTGTCATTGCGATGGCGGCAGATGAAATTCAGATCGGGCGAGCAGCTTTCTTGATGATCCATAACACATGGGTTTGTGCATGCGGTGATCGCCATGCGTTCCTTGAGGTTGCCGATTGGCTAAAGCCGTTTGATGACGCGGCAGTCAGCATCTATCATGCCCGCACCAAGATCTCGGAAAAAGAGCTGAGCAATCAGCTCGACAAAGAGACATGGATCAATGGTGAGAGTGCAGTTGAGCAAGGGTTTGCTGATGCACTTCTTCCAAGTGATGAAGTTGAGCAGGCTCCAAGCCAAGCTTCCGATAAGCCCTCACCAAATGCTGCGCAGAAGGAGCTTGATATCCTCCTTGCGCGTCTCAACGTACCAAAATCAAAACGTCGCTCACTTTGTGCGGCTTTGAAAGGGAGCACGTCTGGCGCTGCTCCATCCGGCAAGTCTGGCGCTGCCGTTCGAGCAGGAGTGCAAAGCCTCCTCGATAAATTGGATTCCATGTAAATCGGAGAACATTCATGAGAACGAAATCACTCATGCCCGCCATTTGCTTGGCGGCACTCGCTCTTGCTCGCCCTGATGCTGTTGTCGGGTCGGTACGCAATGACAACATGTCTACAGAAGACCTGCTGAAAAAAGTTAGTCAGCAGCTGGATGATGTGACTGATAATGTTAAGGGCACGGCGGAAGAAGCTCTGAAGCAAGCGAAGCGCTCTGGCGAGGTTTCGCAGGAAACCAAAGATAAGGCCGACAAGCTTTTGACTGAGCAGACGGCTTTGAGCAACTCGGTCACTGAGCTGAAAAACTCACTGGAAGGCATCAAGAGTCAGGCGCTGGAAATCTCGCAGCAAGTGGCTGAGGGGATCGGCGGCGGTGGCTCTACTCCGGTGATGACACTTGGTCAGGCATTCGTGGCGGAAGATGACCGGATCAAGGCGTTTGCCGATGGTGGTGCACGAGGCAATCTGCGAATTACCGTCTCGAATGCAATCACCACTGCTGCAGGCTCGGCTGGTGGTTTGATCTACCATGAAGAGGAACGTGATCCGATCCGTATGCCTCGGCGTCGCTTGCTTATCCGGGATCTGCTGACCAAGGGCAAAACCAGTTCTGATCTGGTGAAGTACCGAAAGCAGACAATACGTGACAATAAGGCGGCGATGGTTGCCGAAGAGGGAACAATGCCGGAATCCAGCTTTGGTTGGGAGAAGGCCACCTCTGAAGTCAAAAAGATTGCCCACGTTACCAATATCACAGAGGAAGCTCTGGCAGATTCCGACTTCCTGCAAACGGAGATCGACTCCGAGCTTCGTTATGGTCTGGATCTGGAAGAAGAAAAGCAGATCCTTGCGGGTGATGGACAGGGTGAAAACCTGAAGGGGCTTTTGACTGAGGCTGTGGCATTTGCTGCGGCTGCTGGCCTACCCAATGCCACGCGGATTGATCGTCTGCGTCTTGCCATTTTGCAGGTCGCATTGGCGGATTACGTTTCAACATCCTTTGTGATGAACCCGACTGATTGGGCGGCAATTGACCTCCTGAAAGATAGTCAGGACCGATACATCTTCGGTAACCCAGGTTCAATGAGCACTCCAATGCTCTGGGGTAAGGATGTAGTGGAATCCAACACCATGTCTGCGGGCGAGTGGTTGACTGGCGATCTGGCGATGGCGGGAACTTATTATGACCGTCAAGAAACTGAAGTGCTCATTTCTTCCGAGCACGACACCAACTTCATTGAAGACATGCTGACCATGAAGGGTCGTAAACGGGTTGCTCTGGCGATCAAACGTGCTGCGGCGATGGTGAAGGGCAACTTCGTCTTCGCGTAACCCGAATAACCGAGGCCACCAACTGGCTCTGCGATCTTCTGATTGCAGAGCCTTTTTCAGGAGAATGAGCATGTACCTCAAAGTGAACTCAACACGCCATACGGTGCTTGGTACCTTCCGGTTTGGCTGTGTCTACAAGGTCAATGAAAAAGACGCCAAAACCCGAAAAGTCATCAAGCCATTGATGGAAGGTGATGATGCGCCTTTGAAGCGACTGACTGCCAAGCAAGTGCAGGCGGAAAGTATCAAGTATCTCGATCTGACTGGACCTGCGAATGAAGACGCAGGGGAAGAAGAATCCGAAGAGGATGGAGACTAACTTTGCCTTTGATCGAGCTGGAAGAGGCGAAGCGTCATCTGGCCATCTCGCATGGTCATGATGACGATCTCCTCCTGACGTTTATTCGCACGGCTGAGGTGTTTGCTGCGCAACATCTGCGGCGGGATCTCAAAGTCGATTTCCCCGATGGACTTCCTGAGCCGATCAAGACGTGTTTGAGCATGCATGTGTTTGCGCTCTACACCAGCCGGGGTGGTGATGCTCATCCACCTCCTGCTTATGAAGTCATGATGGCCCCTTATAGGAACCTTGCCGGATGACCAGTAAATTAATGCGGGAGGTCGTCTCGTTCGAGGCTTTGGTGTCGAAGTCTGATGGTTATGGCAACCACGTCTCTGATTACGAGCCGCGCTTTGAAGAGCGTGCGCACTTCAAGTTTCTACGCGGCGGTGAGCGTGTGATCGGTGCCCGCCTCGAAGGTATTCAGCCGACTGTGGTTACTATCTGGCGCTCTCCAGATACTGAGGCGATTCAAACCAGTTGGCGTATGAAAGATCTTCTCTCAGGTACCATCTACGCAATTCGCAGCAAGATCCCGACAGATGATCAGCTCTATTTTGAGCTGACCTGTGAGAGCGGTGATATCGATGGTTAAAGGCGAGCAGGAGTTTCGGCAGTTCATGCGCAAAATCTTGCCTGATGCCGTCAAAAACGCTGCTCGGCAAGCTATGGAGGAAGGGGCAGAGCGTATCGTCCAGTACATGCGCCTGCTGGTTCCCAAAGATGAGGGCGAACTGCTTGCAAGTATCGGTTGGACGTGGGGTAAACCACCTGAAGGTGCCATGGTGGTTGGGAAAGTGAAATCATCTGAGCGCGGTCTTCGCATTGTGATTTATGCAGGCAACGCCAGCACAATGGTCACCAACAAGCGCGGCATCAAATTCCAAAATGCTTTGATCCAAGAGTTTGGAACCAAAGATCGTAAATCCCATCCCTTCTTCTATCCCGTTTACCGCTCGCAGCGCCGTGCTGTGAAGTCCCTGATCACGCGGCGTATTAACAAAGCAATCAAGGTACTGAATGATGGCTAATCCAGATCTGGAGCTTCAGCAGGCAGTGATTGCTGCTTTGGCGGGAGACGTTGCGCTCATGGAGGTGGTGCACGGTGTTTATGACAGCACTAAAGCTTCCTCTGATGGAGCGCCTTGGGGGGATCAGCAAGGTTATGTGAGCCTTGGCCCTGAAGATGAAACTGAGGATCATCACGACTGCTTCACCATAGAAGAAATCACAGTTCAAATTGATTGCTGGTCAAAGAAACCCGGCAGAGTGCATGCAAAGCAGATTTTGCGAGCGGTGCGCAATGTACTCAGCGGTGCTGAGCTTCCTCTTCCTTCCTTTGGCAACGTGCTCACCGAGCTAGAGCTTCAGCGGATTGTTCCAGATCCAGAAGAGGGCGTAACGCACGGAATTTTGCAATTCACATTCGAAATCCAAGTTCACTAACGAAAGGGGTTTGTCATGACTAAGCCGACAACAGAGCGTTTTGAGGAGATGGTCCTTGAGGTCGATTTTGCGGAAGATGGTAACTACGCCAGAGTTTGCGGCCTTAAGGGTGTTACGATCCAGCGGCAGGCGAATGTTGATGAGACCGAGGTCGTGGATTGCGATGATGAGAGCAAGCCTAATGAGATCTTGAGTGATGTGCGTTCTGTGAAGGTTTCGGTTTCGGCAGAAGGAACCTGGGCGCAGGAGTCTCACGGCAAGATGATGAACTGGTTTTATTCTGCAAAACACCTTCCGGTACGTCTTGGGAACAAAAAAGCGGCATCTGGCGATCCTGAATGGGAGAAGGCTCCGGCAATTTTGTCTCAGCTCTCTCAGGCGCGTTCTGATGGTAAGGGGCGCGTCACGAAAACTATTGAGATCAATATGGTCGGCACTCCTGAAATCGAAAACAAAGCCTGAGCCTGATCTATGGAAGCCAAAAACATTGAATGGATCGGTGGTCAGCACGAGTTTGTGCTGAACATCGGTCAGCTTCGTGCGTTGCAGAAGAACTGCAATGCTGGCCCTGAAGTCATCCTCATGCGCATCACGACAGGGACTTGGTTTATTGACGATCTGATTGAGACCATTCGCCAAGGCTTGATCGGTGCTGGGATGCCAAACAAAGAGGCGGGGCCCATGGTTCTGCATCTGTTTGAATTGCATGGGGTGCTTGAGTTCAAACCTGTTGCGATTGAGATCCTGACCAATGCACTCGTGGGCGAGGATGATGATCCCGTGGGGGAGCAGGCAGGGGTGAGGCAACAGGAGAACTCTGGCAGTTCTCCAAGTTTTACAAACGAGGAGCCGCAATAGGCTTCACTCCACGAGAAATCGATCAGATGAGCCTATGGGAATATGTGGCCTGCGTAGAGGGTTACAATGAGGTCCATGGTAGCAAATCTGGGAACCCCAGCGGTGAATTTTCAGATGAAGAGCTTCGGGAACTGGGCATTGAAGGGTTTTGATTGATGGGAAAGAATTCTGGCCTGACTATCCCTCTTGAGGTCACCTATAAGAAGTTCCACGATCAGATGTCTCGTTCCGCGGCTGCTGCGGTTAAGTCATCTAATCGGATGGCTGCGGAGAACAAAAAGCTTCAGAAGCAACTGGAGCAAACGCAACAGAAATTCGCGAAACTTCAGGCATCTGCTGGCGGGATGAACGATAATTTTGGCAAGATCGGGAAAGCCTCTCAAGGTGCTGGTAAGGAGATGCAAGGCTTCATCAATGTCTCCAAAGGTGGGCGCTTTGCCATCCAGAACACGTCAAATCAGGTTGCTGATATGGCGGTGCAGTTCGAGATGGGCACTGATCCCATGCGGATCATGGGGCAGCAGATTCCGCAGCTGATTGCTGGTTTTGGTGCTTTGACCGGTACTGTCGGCTTGTTAATGCCTGTCTTGGGTGTGATTGCTGGGATTGGTTTCCCTCTTGCAGGTGTCCTCTTGAGCATGGGCGACAATGCAGAAGGCGCCAGCAAGAAAGTTGATGCCTTCACCAAGGCGTTCAATGAAGCTGAGAGTGCGATCTCAAGAGCTAACAGCTCCATTGCTGACTACTCAAAGAATGGGTTGGAGAACATCAGAGACAAGTACGGCGAGGTTACAAGCGCTGTGCTCAATCTGGTGGCTGCGTTAGCAGAGCTGGATTCCAAGGCTGCACAGACAAAAACTGATACGGCTCTGGACACTTTCTTTGATGATTTTCTGGGTGGTAACAATGCGTTTGCTGAGCTGGATCTCAAGCTTAAGAAGTATCAGGCTATTCAACATCGCATTGCGCAGCTGAGTGATCCTCTCAGTCAGTCCCGGTCAATTGACGCTATTGGACTTGAGGGTGTCGAGCAGACGCTAAAAGACCTCAATCAGGAGCTGGAAGCTTCTTCAGATCTCGTGAAAATCTGGGCTGCTGAAATGGCTGTTCTTGAAGATGCAAGAGCAAGCGGGAATATGGAGCGCGTCTCTGAAGCGCTTGCAAAAATGCGTGAGATCCTGACCAGGCTTCCTGATGAGAAGCTGGCAGAGGTAGGCAAGGAACTGGCGCGGGTGGAAAGCATTGCTCGCCAGTCGGTCAGTACAACCAAGCGTTTGAAAACGGCGACTGATGGGGTGGAGCTTAAAGGTCTCTCAGCTGATGCCACCACAATGGCCAATGAAATCAGCCGTGCTGCTGATGCGATGGAGGCCATGAAACGCAATGGTTTGACTTCGCTGGAAGATGCTCAGGTACGCTTAAAATACAAAGATGATCCGGTGTCTCGGGCTGGCGCTTTGGCCGCTCTGGAATTTGATCGCACTGTCAATCCGCTTGCACAGCAGGTCGGGCCAACAGGTGGAACTCAGCTTGCTAAAGAGCGCGAAGAGTACATCCGCATGGCTCGTGAACAGGCTCGGCTGCAGGAGGCTGCACGGCCTATCACCAACAAGGGGCCGGATGTTCTTGGGCTGGGTGATCAGGATGTCACGGCGCTTGAGCGCAGAATTGAGATGTTTGGCCGTACCCGCGAGGAAGTTGCAGCGCTTACCACAAAATATAAACTGCTTGATCTGGCAAAGCAGCAGGGCCTTGATCTTGATGAGCGCTCCGTGAAAACCGGCCTGACGCTTCGTGACGAAATCGAGGCGCGGTCGAAATCGGTCTCCCAGTTAACAGGCAAGATTGAAGAACAGACGCGGCATAGCCGCATGATGGCAAGCGTCAATCAATCCATCACCAACTCACTAACAGATGTCATCTTTGAAGGTGAGCGGTTTGTTGATGTGCTTGGGAATATGGGCAAGGGGATTGCCAAGATGCTGCTGCAGTCTTCTGTGTCCAGCATGACCAGCTCAGTTGGCGGTGGCGGTAACATTGGTGGGATTATTTCAACCTTGCTCTCCAGCTTTGGTGGTTTTTTTGCCGAAGGGGGCAACCTGGGGGCTGGTAAGTGGGGCATTGCTGGTGAGCGCGGTGTCCCTGAGCTGATTGAGGGGCCGGCAACAATCACTCCGTTCCACAAGCTTCCTCAATCTGGCGGTGGGGGCGGTGAGATGATTTCTCGTGTGATCCTTGAAGTTACACCTGATCTGGAAGCTCGGATCGAGAGTGTGGCCGGGAATGTGGTCAAGGAAGCTGCGCCTATGATTGTTGATGCAGCCACCCAGAAAAGCCGTGAGCATATGATTGGCGATTACAACATGCACGCGCAAAACCGGGGAGGTGGCTTCCGTGACTAATGTGATCCACTGGCCTCATTCTTTGTTCGCAAGCCAAGGCAAGCCTACTTTTCAGAAACGGCCATTTAGCAGATCTGGTGGAATGACGCTTGGCGGGCGTGAGTTGGTAACACAGACGGATTTAGGATTCTGGAGAGCCAGAATTCCAAACATTGTGTTGCGCAGGCGAGACCTGCGCCACGAAGAGGCCTGGAACGCGATTGAAGTTGCCTTGCACGGGCAAGTGGGGCTGGTGATCGTTTCTGTCTCTCATGTGGGCTCACAAGTACAAAAGCTTGCAAAGCAAGCGCGATCCTATGTTCCCCATGCTGATGAGACTGGGTTTAGCGATGGCACCTTTTACGCCAGTGAGCCTGCTCTGGTTCAATTGGAGGAACAGGCGACACTGGGCTCAACGGTGCTCAAACTGCGTGGTCTGCAGAGCGGGCTGAGGTTGAGCGGGATACATTTCAGTTATCTGCATGCGCTCTATAACACCGGGCCAATTATTGAGACTGAAGGTGATGTGGTGCGGGTTCCAATTTTCCCTGCGATCCGGGCACCCATTCCAGCAGGGACATTGCTGAATGTGACAGAGCCCAGCTGCCTCATGAAACTTGCCAGTGACAATGAAATGAATCTGGATTTTGGCAGTTCAAGCTTTACCAGAAAGACTGTGAACTTTGTCGAGGCTATTGATTATTGGGACAAGGTATCTGCACCATGACCCTTCGTAATATTATGATCCTTGTGGCGATGCATTTCCCAACTGGAACTGCTCGTTTCTGGTTTGGTTCTCATCCCTATGTTGACAAGGATGGAAACCACTGGCGACCTGCTGGAGTGCTTCCAACCTCTGCCTTAACCACCATTCAATATGCATTTTCTGGCGAGGCAACCACGATGGATATGGGACTTTCCGGTGTCGATCAGGAGATTGCCGATCTTGCCTATGAGGAGACACAGGAGAGCGATGTCATCGGCTCAAAGGTGCAGGTTCTCTTGCAAACTTGTGACGAAAATTTCCAGCCTTTGCCTCCAGGTCCCATCGTCAAGTTCACGGGTAGGGTCATTGATCTGAAGTTTCGCAAGCGGGCAGTGAGTGACCCGGATAAGCCGCAAATCCTGCATGATGTAACCTTGGTTGTGGGCAATGCTTTTCATGCTCGCAAATCCCGGCGCAATGCAGTGCTGTCGGATGCTGACCAGCGAGCCTACTCGCTCAAGGTCAATCCTGATCTGCCTCCCGATCTGTCGTGTGAACGCATTACCTTGATGAGTGAACAGACAATCACATGGCCGCGATCATAGATCTTTTAAGGACCTGGCTGGCAGATCGGCAAACCCTGACTTTTGATCCGGGCAGGGCTGATTGTTGTTTGGTTCTTGCCGATTGGGTGAGTGCCAACGGGTATCCTGACGGGGCCGTTCATCTGCGCGGAACCTACTCAACACAAGAGCAGATGAAACAGCTGATTATTGAAGCTGGCGGTGCTTTAGAGCTGGTTGGCAGATGTGCCGATATTGCGGGCCTGAATGAGGTCCAAACCAGAAAGACTGGCGACATTGGCGTGATCGGTAGTCTTCATTCCCCTCTTAGACAGTGGGGCGCGATCTGGGATGGTGAGCACTGGCAAGTTCACTGGAACTCGGGCTTTGAAGCCATTCACGCGCCTGCCTTAAAAATCTGGAGTGTCTAATGCCTGCTACTGCTGCGCTCGGAATTGCATTTGTTCTGTCGAATGGTGCGGCCTTTGTTGGGGCCTCTGTTGCAACGCAAGCAATCCTCGCGGGGGCTGCTGTTTCTTCACTTAGTGTTGGGATCATTGGAGTTGGCATTTCCGCTGGTGTTGGGCTGGGTGTAAATGCGCTGCTTGGAAGCCAGCAGCGAAAAGACAATGCAGCGCCTATTCCAAGTGCTGCGGATGGCAAGGTGGTGCAAAAGCAAAATGTGCCGTCGCGCTCCTATCAATATGGCATCGTGCGTGTTGCCGGCGATATGACGTTTTTGGAAGAACGCAGCGGCACAGCCTATATGCTGATTGCTTATGCCTCCCATGAGATCGATGGTTTTGTGGAGCACTTCCTCAGTGATGATCCGGTTGAGATTGATGCAGATGGCGATGTCACCAAATCTTTGAGCAATGATGAGGATGCATCCAAGTATTATCGTCTTGGTGGTGATGCCAAGGTGATGCTCATTGAGCGTGTTGGGATGCAGGTCGGTGTTCCCTATTCGCAGCTGGTGAGTAAGTTTGATGATATCTGGAGCGAGGATCATCGCGGTGACAATGTCGCCAGTGTCCTGATGATGTGTAAGAGCGTGAGTGCCCGGCGTCATCGAACAGTCTTCCCGCAAGGCTACCCAACGCTCTCCTCCACCATTCGTGGAAAGAAGATTTTCGATCCCAGAGACGGACAGGTCAGGTTTAGCGAGAACCTTGCTCTTATACGGCTTGATTATCTGCTGGCTCCCTATGGCAGTGCTCTTGATATTTCCCAGATTGATCTAGAAAGCTGGGCTCATGCTGCGGACGTTTGTGATCAACAAGTTGAGAACATCAAGGGGGAAATGGAGCCGCGCTATCATGGCGGATTCCGTGGCCGCGAAAACAACGATCCAACCCAGATTGGCCGGATGATTGATGAGGCAGGCGAGCTGCTTCTTTTCACTGATGTGCAAGGACAGATTGCGGTTCATGCCGGGGAGTGGGCCGAGCCTGATATTCACCTGAAAACAGACGATATCATTGATATTGAGTTCTTGCCGAACCGCAATGCAGCTTCCAGCGTCAAGTCAGTGCGCGGGCTTTGGGTCAATCCTGAGCTGCACTATGTGGAAGACGATGCGGTTATTGAAGGCGATCCGTATGTTCAGGAAGATGATCCCAGATCGCGCACTGTCGATAATGATTGCGTACAGCGTCACAACCATATGCGGCGCTTGCAAGCGCTCAAGGCTATTCGGGTGAACGCACCTCGTGTGCGTGTAAAGTGCGACTACTTCTCATCCCAGAATGTACCACTTAGAAGGTTCATCAAGATCAGCGACCCGCCACACCTTGTTGATGCTTATCTTGAGCTGGATGGCACTCCCACACTGGATCTGACAACATTCCAGCATGTGTTCGAGGCGCTGGTTATTCCGCGAGACCCATTTGCCTATGAGCCTGAAGATGAGGGCGAAAAGGGCGATCCTCCCAAGCGCATTGCAGCTGAAGCCATCCCGAGTGTCGATAGTTTTACAATTGAGATCCAGCAGCAAGGGCAGAGCGTTATCGCGGTAGCAAGTTTTACACGGCTCTCTGAGGCGCTCACCTATGAGCTGGAATATGTAAAAACCAGTGGCGGTGCTGCCAAATATGTGCAGGCCAATGACGGTGAAGAGACCATTGAAACCGACAGCCTCACATCGGGTGTTGAATATCGCTTCCGCATGCGCACGCGCTCGGTATTTGGGCAAAACAGCGATTGGTCCGGCCCAACGGTTGTTGTGGCTGCGGTTTAAGTTCCCCTCAAAATGGAGTTGGCTATGAACTTCCTTACCAAGGAATACGTTTGGCGTGCACGCGAGACCCTCGGACTTGAGAGCACAGATCCGCACAAACCCAAAAAGGAAGAAATCATTGCTTACATGGGGCAGGTGGAAATTGCAGCAACGCTTGGTGCGGTGATCGTAAAGACCAAGGCTGAGCTGGATACGGTTACAGACAAGCCAGACTACACGCCTGCTATCGTTGGAGCTGACTCCAACCATGCCTTAAGCGGTTACTATCAGTGGCTGGGTGGTACCTGGAACTATGTGCGCGATCTTGCTGATAGCATCACGAGACTGGTTGAGATTGACGGGACGGGTAATGCGATCAGAGCGAAGCTTCGATTGGGCGTCAGCCTCTCGGCGGTTGAGTTTGCAGTCTTCGTTCCCATTGACAACAACTCGGGCGCAGTGACCATCAAGGTTGATGATGTGCTGTTGCCAATTCGAAATGGCCTTGGCAATGAGCTTGGTCCTGATGACTTGCAAACAGGATATCCGGCGATGCTTGCAGTGATTGAGGGGCAGGAGGGCTATGTGCTTCTCAACCCGGCAAATGTTGAAGCGGTGGTTCTTGCGGCCAAAGCTGCTGCAATAGCTGCTCGCAATCAGGCGCAAACAGCACAAGGCAAAGCAGAGGATGCTTTGAACCAGTTGGAGGCAGCTGTCGAGCAAGCCTCTGATCTGGCGTTCAAACGCTTCAACAAACTCTATCTGGGTGCTTTTGATGATGACCCGGACACTGACAATGAGGGCAACGCGTTAGAGGATGGGGCGCTTTACTTCAACTCACCTGATAAAAAGCTGAAGGTCTATTCGGTCGATGAGGATGGGTGGATTCTTGCCACTCCTGAAACAAGCGACTTTCTCAGCAAGTCGAATAACCTAAGCGACCTTGAGAACAAGTCTCAGTCCAGGGCTAATCTTGGTCTCGGTGGACTTGCGACTTCTAATAGCGTTGGGACCGCTGATCTCAGCAACAAGGCAGTGACGGATGCGAAGCTTAACTCAGCAAAACTGAATGCGCTGAATGGGCTCCCGAAGATTGTCGCTGCTTATTCAGATCTGAAGGGCTCAGCGTCTTATAGGCTCACTCGTTCAGGCAATACATTTACATTCGAAAACGAGCAGCCGGATACAGATTACATTGTTCAAATTGTAGGTGGGACGTTGATACAAGGCTCGCTCACCACCGTGGACAATATCGGTATCAGAGACAAGACCGAACAAACTTTTCAAATAGGTGGTCTGGGCTTGCGAAGTTCTGGAGGTGTGGTTGGTGCAACTGGCAAAGTAGACGTCGTTGTCTACCGGGTTTGAGTTTAACGCAGTGATGCATCGTAGATGATCATCTTTGTGCGCGTCCTGCTGACATGCATTGAAGTTGATCTGACAACACGGCTCCCATGGGGAGCCTTTTTTGTGAGGTGATCATGGGACGGATACCAGACTTTGAATCTCAGGAAATGTTGCAGGATCTCGGGTTCAATCCCGGCAAACCCGATGGAGATTGGGGCAGGCTATCTGAAGCTGCTTATCAGGATTGGCTTAGCTCCAAAATCAAGGCGGTCAAAAGTGATGAGCCACCATGGCTGGTTGAGGCGCGTCGACTGCTGGGAACCAAGGAGATCTCGGGACCAACGCACAATCCAAGGATCATGGGCTGGGCGAGCAAATTAGGTATCTCCTACCAAACCGATGAAACCCCATGGTGCGGCCTGTTCGTTGCCCATTGCATGAGCCTTGTATCTGATACCCAGCCCACCAACCCTTTAGGATCTCGCCAATGGGCTAAATACGGCAGGCGTTTAGATAAACCAGTACCAGGTTCCATCCTCGTGTTCTGGCGTGGAAGTCCTCGCGGCTGGAAAGGGCATGTCGGGTTTTATGTCTCCGAGAGTGCAGGTCACTATCACGTGCTTGGTGGGAACCAGTCCAACGCAGTCACAATCACGAAAGTCTCAAAGCGGCGGCTCTTGGATATCCGGTGGCCGGAAAGCTATCCTGTGCAGGGGGAGCGTGTGTTGGCGCAGCGTGAGGGTGCTGTCTCGACCAACGAAGCTTAAGGCGTTCGAGTTTGGAGTTGTGATTGCAGTCTACTCACCAGCAGATCCATATCCTTGAATGAGGCTAAGATGCAGAAATCAGAGACAGGCACAGCATTGACCTTTCTAGCAGCTTGGATCGCCCAAAACTGGGCCAATTTTTTAGAACCGCTCTTTCAGGCACTGCTTATTATCTTGACTGTAATTGCTGCGTTTTTCATGGCCTGGAACAGGGTTCTGGACAACCGCATGAAACGAAAGCAACTGCGAGACTATGAACGCGGCAGGTCCTGTGCTGATTGATCTGCTAGATCAGGGCTCGTTTATGTGGGCCAACTGCTGCCATTCGAGCGGCTCAATCGTAAGTTTAACGAGCTAGGCGCACCCACTTAGTTGATCCAATTCAGCCTGTCGGTGACTCGAATGTTTTCCGGGTCACCGTTGGGTACGGAAATGTTCTTGGTAAATGGCGTCACACTATCATTTGCCTCAGGATGTGTTAGTGAGCCATCTTAAAAGTTTTTTGTGCTTTCACCGTTTCTGTAATCAACTCGAATTTCCGTTTTGTCGGCATGCAGAATAGACATTGGCCATTACTCGCCTCGGCCCAGACTCTGCCAATTTGCCGTTTCACTTCTGCGTCCGTGTAGTGCTGTTCGCCTTTATATTCGACAGCTAGCACACGACCATCATGAAGCAGTGCCATGAAGTCAGGATAAAACTTGTCCTTGGGAAGCTGGAGCCAGAATGAGTTTTGCTTTCGGTCTACATTCCTAATCCAGTACTTCACTTCATCCATCTGGTCGAGGTATGCCGCGCAATCAAATTCCTCTCCCTTGAGGTCCAGATCTCCAATGATACGGGTGTAATGCTTGTTAAACTTGGTCGCTCCAGCATAGGGCTGGTTGTAAGCGTACCGCTGTTCATCAAAAATCATCGGGTGCTCAACGGTCGTCAGAAACTGGTCAACATGTGCTGCAAACAGGGCGTCATAGCTTGTGTTTTGGCGATCAGTGCGCAAATCATTGATCAACTGAGTTAGTGCCTTACGCAGTTCATATTTGTGGCGTGCAAGCTCAGAAAGCTCAAAGCCAGCCTTCCCAAGCGCTTTGAGGGCGTTGGAAATGAACACGACTGCACTGGGCTTGGTTACATCAGGGTGTTGGATACCAGAGTCTATCCAATTGGCTAAGCGGGGCAAAGTCCAGTTTGGTTCTTGTATAACGGCTGCCAACTCACCTTGTAATTTCTTCGCAAAATTGATTTCCACCTTACCTTTATCGGTAATATCAATCTGGCCTGTCTGGGATGCATCAACAATGCGGAAACGATCTACGATATCCGAGGCATTACATTCATCCAACGGCCAGGGCAGATCGAGGAAGTGTTCTTTGCTGAAGAGTTCCAGCACGCCTTGCTTATTCAATGCCAGCATGGGTACGATAAACGGCGGCTTGTCTTCCTCTTCTGCTGCAGATGTTTGTATGTTGTTGGATTTTGCGAAGAGCCTGTCGATCTTCCCTGCAGCTGAAGGCGCTTTAGCAAAGGCAAGGTGTATATGATTTCGCGCTTCCTTCGTCATCGGCCCTCTGAAGACCAATGCCCCGCTTTCTGGCTTATAGCTCAGGCGTGTGCGTACAGCAGCCGGCAGCTTTTGGATGGTTTCCTCAACTTCCAAAGCAGGCAACTCGTCCTCGGCAAAACCAGTAGCCTCATGCTCAGTCTCGTGCGCGTTAATATCATAGCCAAGGTCTGGCTGAATTTTAACTAGATCATCTACTTCAATCTTATTGAAACCTGCACCGTCCACCAGCCCGTCTTTTAACCGTTGTGCCGTTTCATGAAAGCTGTTTGAAGCGACAAATGCGTATGCTTCATTCAATGCAGGCCGATTTTTGAGAGTTGCCTTGGGCATGCGTAAAATACGGCCCAAAATCTGTTCAATGGCTGTTGCAGAAGTCTGTTCAGCAACGGAACACAACACATAGGCAAACGGGCAGTCCCACCCTTCTTTCAGCTTTTGCACTGTTATGATGTAACGTACTCGGCACTCCGCATCCTTAATAATATGATCATCTAGATCTTTACGCGAACCAGAATGCACAGCGATCTGATCTTCTGGGATACCTTTGTCAACCTTCAGGAATTCCTCGACCTTATCATAGGTAATTCGGCCAGGATCAATCTTGCTGGCAGCTTGTGCCTGAAACAGAATAATGGGCCGGATGTATTCACCGGTTTGCGCCTGTTCTGCTTTTGCAGCTTCTTCCAGTGCTGCTTGGCAATCCAGTGCTGCCCCAACGGTCTTTTGCCAATCCCGATCTGTGGTCAGTTTAATCGGCATTTTGATCATCTGCTCAGCTTTTAGTTCCGCCGCTGATACAGAATACAAGATGTTGGAAGGGTATAGGTCTTTCTCTGGCTTATGTTCGCTCTGTGGTGTTGCTGTCAGTTCCAGTATCAACGAAGGATCAAAGCGAGCCAGTGTATCAAATGACAGCGAGGTGCGGGCATTGTGCGCTTCATCCACGATCACCATAGGTCTGTGAAGTCTAAGAAGGTTCGCCAGAGATGCAATTGGCCGGTTAGTGCCTTCTACCTTATCAAGTCGTTCTTCTTGTTCCTGTGACAGACCGGAGAAGTGATCCATCAAGGCCCCTGCGTCCTGATAGACCTTCAGTCCTTCTTTATCTTCCACACCCTTGTCGTTTTCGCGGCGGAAAGATTGAATGGTCGAAACGATAATACAGGCACCACCTTCTGCATCAGCACGGGACATAGAAAGCGCTTCTGCTTTGGTTAGGATTGAAACATTCCGGCCAAAGTCTTTCGCAAGGGCAGCTCTGTAGGGGTGCTCTAAGTTTTTGAGTGCAGAGACCGTCTGTTCCAGAATTGGTGTTGAGGGCACCAGCCACAGCACCATCGGATTGCCTGCCTGCAAGAAAGTTTTTGCAGCTATACCGATGGAATGAGCGGCCATAACCGTTTTGCCGCCGCCGGTGGGGATACGCAGACAGACATAAGGCGTGCCCTGCGTAATCATTGGAGCATCAATATAAGCTAGGTTAGTTGCTTTGTAGAACGCAACAGAGGCACCATCACTGGTGCAATTGCGCAGGTATTGCCGAAAACGCTTTAATGACGCGCACTGGTATTCTTTCAGTTCAAAATTCGTCGCAGCCATCTGTTAGTGCCCCTCAATCTGGTAAGGGATTTGCTTAAAGATGACTCCAAGGGCTTTTAACCGCTCTGGTGTAACCGTACAGCCCTCTGCATAAACAATGCGTTTGCCTTCAGAACCATCAGGAACAGCTGGCAAGCTCGCCAAGGTATCTGGCGTTAGCACGTTGCCAGCAGCTTCACGGGCAAAACCCTGTTCACTTGCAGAAAACAGCAGATAAACGCATTTATCTTGGTAATTGCCAATCAACGGGGTTGAGCCATCAACCCTCTTAGGTATTGGAATACCCGTTTCGGAAAAGAAAACATGAGCCGCTAGATCTGAGAAGATCACGGCTTCTTCCACATCACCAAATTCATTAAACAGCGGTGTTCCAAGGCGACAATAGCGAAAGCCACCACCAAGTCCTTCTACGGGCTTGGCTGCGTCACCGCCCTTGTCATAACCATTGATCACACGACGCAGACGCTCGCTGGTAATCTCTGGCGCAATCTTCTCATCCATTTCCACCAGAATGAATTTGCGGTTACCGTTGTCTTGCTTATTGAGATCAAGTACCGCATGCCCCGAGGTGCCGGAACCAGAAAAAGAATCCATCACGATCTCTCCAGGGGATACAACCTGATAAATTAAGCGGGAAATCAATGCAGAAGGTTTCGGAAATGCGAAAACGTCAGATCCAAATATTTCTCGTAGTTCCTTTGTTCCATTCGCGGTAAAAATGTCATCAATTATTGAAGGGAAATTGATTGTCTTTCCCTCCAAACGTGAGGAAAAAACTTTCTCGCGGGGACGTCCGTTTTTTTTCTTCGGAAATATTATCTCATTATTAGAGATTTTATCTTCCATCGTTTCTTTTGAATAGCGCCAGCCTGTATTTTCTGGTGGGGAGAACTCCCATTCGGTCTGAGGATCAAAGAAGGTATAGTGAAGGTTGGGCCGTGCATTTGAATCTGCCAGCCCCAAAATACTGCGACTCATCCATGGACCACGTGGATCTTGGTCTGGATTTGAGAACTTTTCCATCGAGCGTGGTAGGCCTTTGAATGGTTGGGCACTTTGTGTTTTTCCAAATACTAAGATTCTTTCGTGATCTTTTGATATCCCAGTCAAGGACCTCGCGTCATTAAATTGCCTTGCTTTCCAAACGATGTCAGCCATAAAATTTCTTGGCCCAAAAACCTCCTCTAGTAGTACTCTGAGACGATGCTCTTCTATCTCATCAATACTAACTATAATGACACCGTCTTCCTGCAAGAACTCTCTTAAGAGCCGCAAACGTGGGTACATCATGCAGAGCCATTTGTCGTGACGGGACAGGTCTTCCGCTTCCTTCCCGACAACTTTACCCAGCCACTGCTTGATCTCAAGTGAGTTGACGTTATCGTTGTAGACCCAGCCTTCGTTACCCGTGTTGTAAGGTGGGTCGATATAGATGCATTTTACCTTTCCAGCATAGTAAGGGAGCAAGGCTTTCAGTGCTTCCAAATTATCACCCTGTACCAGCAAGTTGCCAGAGTTGTTATCTCCAGCTGATAAATCGCTATCACAATGGATCAACCGGTAAGGAGTTTCACGATGATGGTTGACGACGGCTTTTTTACCGATCCAATCCAAAACGGGCATGATGCAATTCTCTTCTAAAAATGGCCTCCGGCGGGCCGGTAAAAAGTTGGAATATTGGTATCTTACCCCTTTGGTTGGGTGCAATAATCAAATGAATATGAGTTGTGCAGAAACTGATTGTGTGATTGCCAGCTATTGCTCTGAGGTGAGGTTCCGCTTTCTATCGTGAGCTTAGAGAGATCGACCTATGGTTGAAGCCTCGCTCTTACTGGGAATGCCTCGGACAAGCGCGAATGACAGCTTTTGCTCAAAGCAATTTGCTGCACTTTCGAAGCCCTGTGTTCCGGTCAAAGTTCGCAGTGGCCGCTTCGGTATGAATCTTTAATACTCAAAAAGCTGTTGTAGTGAGAACATGTGTTGCGACCAGTATGCAACTCTATTTTTTTGATGGGTCGCTCGTTTCGGCTGATTTTTTCCGCTTGGAGTGCTTGTCAGTATGATAGTTTATTGTTCTCCCACACCAATGCACATCGCAACGAGAAACTGCCCGCAATGACTTTGGGTAGGCGGAGAATCGTATTATTCAACTATGAATTTTATTTTGAGGTATGCGTTATGGAAACTGAAGAAGGCGCGCGGGTTGCAAACCGGAGCCACGAGTTCTGGGCAAAGACAGCTATTTTTATAGTCCTAGCATGTTGGGTGATTACTGCTGTTGTGGGCTTTTTTCTTCCAGGAGACCAGCGTGGTACATTCGGAGACCAGTTTGGTGCAGTGAATGCCCTTTTTTCAGGGTTGGCACTTGCCGGTCTTGTTTATGGCATCTTGCAGCAACAGGCTGCTCTGAAGATGGCTCGAGCTGAGCTGAACCTCGCAAGAGAAGATGCCCGAAAGACCAAAGAGATGCTTGATGAACAGACCAAAGCTTTAGATGAGCAAAATCAAGCAAATCGACGGCAGGCATTTGAAACTCATTTTTTTGAATTGCTCAAGACACATAGAGAAATTCGAGAAGATCTAAGGCACTCAAATTCCAGTGGCAAAAAGATTTTTGCTAGTGTTATTGCCGACTTCACTAATAATCGGAGTTCTAAAACTCGAGCGGGTATCGATAATACCATAGAAAATATCTATCTGTTCAATCGAGGTATTCTTTCTACTTATCTCTGGCAACTCGGAAGCGTCTATGAGTTCCTCGACAGTGCCGACTATGTGAACATGGGTTACTCGGATAAGATGCAAGGAGTGGCCAAGTATCAGAGTATTTTACATACTCAGATGGAAGAAGAAGAACATATTGTTTGGTATGTTTGCTTGAAAAACGAGAACCTAAAAGAACTAAGAAAATATCAAATAATAAGTGATGGGCCAAGATTTGCTAGTATCAAGCAAATTGCGATAAGTCGGTTGGGCAAAGAATTTGCAGATAGCCTCGATCTCCCAGATCTTGAAAATCAATCAGAGCCTGCTTAGAGCATTACAACGCATTAGCAAACGGATGCATGATCCTTGTTGATCAGAGGGGCCTACTCTGAAGGTACTTCCGGCCTTCACGCGCTTCTTATATTCTAGTTTAACTAATTAAACATCTGCCAGATCTTAGCGCGATCTGCATAGGTTAGGATGAGTGTGGCTATCCCACTTAACAATGTGATTAAATAAACGCAGCCGGAAATTACGCGCCCTATGCGAGATTGCTGAACAACGTTCAAGTCTTTTCCAAACCAATCAGCAAACCAGGTTATCGGTAAGTGAGCTATCCAAGTCAGTAAAAAGTTTAGGTAAAATAATGGGTTGATTGTGCGAATGAAAGCAGATTTCTTATTGCCCTCATAAATACCTTCTGCTCTGATCAGATAATCTCTAAGTAATCTTTGGTTGTGCCTGTTTAGTATGGTGAAGTAGTGCAGGAGATTGGCACCCATTAATGTTGCGTGATTTGTTTGAACAGTACCAACAGTATTCACGTTCACAGCAAGAAGAATGGACCTAAGCTTTTGTAGGTCACGATTTAGGTCATCTCGCAACTCGCTTGAATTGTCGGTTTCTACGGGAAAGTCTGCGAATCTTGGATACTCTAATTGATCAAAATAACGCTCAAAAAGCTGACGGCATTGAGCGAGGTATTTAATCCGTTTTTCGTTTTCAAACCACCAAATCTTATTGAACTGAAGCATGTTGCGTGACCATCTATGAAACAACTCTACAGACATAAGAGTATGTCTTATCAACCAGGTTGCGCCACACCTATTTTGCTCTCAGTATATATTTTGATGCCTGTCTTTCGTTGGTTCGTCTGAAACTCTTCAAGAAGATTTTATCCTTTTTTCGTGTCACGCGAAGAACAGAAGTGGCTCGGTTTGCTTGGACAAGTTGAGCGCCGTTTCTAAATAGATCGGTTGTGGTCAGCTCGCAATTTGCATTAAGTGTAACAAACCAGTCCCGTAGCTTGTCATGCATCTGTCCACACGTTGATAAACGCCTTGTCAGGAGACAAATTTTACTAATGCAACAGAAGACCAACCTAAAGTTGGATCCTCACTCTAGCAGATAGTTTGCCAAGACAGGTCGAATGGCAGGTAATGGTCACGAGCTACTACTTCCCATGATCCCTCCCTTTTCGATACCCGTCAGTGTGATGGTGGGAAGAAAGACGTGCGTTGACACGTCAATCCACGGGCATTGTCAAACCAGTCCGTGAGAGCGTTAAGCAAGCTGAAAGGCTCATTCCCACCAAGCCATACATTGTTAATTGTATGGTTGGGAAATCTTGCCATAGCTTGAGAGTAAACTTCAAGATGAACTTGTTTGGAGAAATCGCTCCGGTCAATGCTGAACCGGTGGCACCCTATCTTGGTGGCAAAAGCCAGCTTGCTGCTCGTATTGTCAGTAAGATCAATCAGGCATCACACCAGAGTTTTGTGGATGTGTTCTGTGGAATGGGCGGGGTGTTTTTCAAGAGAAGCTCTGTCACCAAATGTGAAGTGATCAACGACATCAATAGTGAGCTTGTCACGTTCTTTCGTGTTCTGCGCTCACACAAGGCTGAGTTCTTGCGAAGCCTGGAATACATGTTTGCCTCACGTGAGGAATTTGAATCCTTGAAAGGCAGTGGATTGGATCATCTGACTGACATTCAAAGGGCTGTTCGCTTCTACTACCTCCAACGGCTTGCCTTCGGTGGTAAGTCTGTGGGGCAGTCTTTTGGGACAGCGGTAGAGCGTCCATCCCGCTTTAACGTACAGCGTGTGCAGAGCAACATAGAGAAGGTCGCAGACAGGTTGTCTGCAGTAACCATAGAGAACCTGGACTGGCGTGCTTGCATCGAGCGTTACGATGGAGAGCAGACACTGTTCTATCTGGATCCGCCTTACTGGGGTGGTGAGACAGATTACGGCAAAGGGGTATTTGAACGCTCCGACTTTGCAGAGATGGCAGAACGGCTTTCCGCGATTGGAGGTCGTTTCATTCTCTCGCTGAATGATAGAGATGAAACGCGGCAGACCTTTGATGGCTTTCAGCAGGATGTTGTCAGCCTGAACTATTCCATTGCGAAAGGTGCGGGTAAGCAGGTCTCTGAGCTGATCATCTCCAACTAGCTTAACAATCCAATATGAGAAACCTTGACGCTCGCAATCATCTCCGATTGCGGGCGTCAAGTTCTTTTAGGGAAGGCACTGGTAAGCCATCGTTTCGCAGTAAATGGTAAAAGTACTCCTTCTTACCAAGTCCTAGCTCTTCGCATCGGGCTTCCATCATTTTAATGATAGGGGTAGGAACCAGCGTATAAGAAACGCTTCCTCTCTCAGATCGGCGCAGAGCGGTTAGCATCGCCTCGTGCTCGCTTGGTCGATCTTCAACGAGCTGAGAAACTATCTCTTGAATGGAACGGCTCTCAGTGGCTTCTTCAGCCGGTTCTGAAGGTTGATCTTCCTTTGGGGTTGTTCGGCTGATCAGGCGACGTTTTTCTTTATAGTCTCCCATGGCTCACCTTTATGCCGCTGCTTTGCGAATGATGGCTGGTGGGATTAGATCCTTTGCTCTCAGCTCGCGTACGAGTTCTTGAGTGTAGATCTTGGCGCGTGCTTTGATTGGTTCCCCGGTGTTCATAGCTGTTTTGAATGTTGTGGTGTGCCAAAGGACGGCATCCAAAACTTGTAGATCTGGTTCGTTGGAAAGCTCGTTTGTGATGTCTTCGACATTGCGAGTGCCGCGATCAAAGTCCATTCGCACCACGGCGCTCTTGATTGGCTTTCCTATCTTGTCGCTGAGCTTCGAGAGAAAACGCTGGGTGTCTATCGCGCCAGCAATATCGGAGATCGTTGTAGTGCAAGGGATAAGCACCAAATCACTCTCAACGGCGATGAAGCCAGCGATACGGGAGTTGAAGCCTGCGGTGTCTACAAGAGTGTAATCGTAGGTGCTTCTGACCTCTTGCAATAGGCTGGTGATCGCGTTGTCGTTTGTCTCGCGGAGATAATCAATACTGCCACGACCTGAGATTTCCTGCTGTGCCCAAAGTGAGGAAGAGTGCAGCGTGTCGGTGTCTGGAATGATGACGCTGTGTCCTTCACCGGCAAGAATGCTCGCTAAAGAGATGATTAAAGTAGACTTTCCGCAGCCACCTTTTTTCTGAATAACTGAAATTGTGCGTGTCATGTTGTGCCCTCAACAAATGCTTGATGCCGGACAACAGTATTTAGCCACTAGATAACAGACAATCCGTAATAATTAACGGGGAACAGAGAGCGAATAACCAAAAACAGCAAACGCCAGACAGCAAACAGGTAACAGTTTACTAATGCAGATTACAGCAGATCAGCGGCTTTGCTCGCCGGGATGTTGCGGCACCATGTGCTGGTAGCAGGGGCGGGTCACAATGTTAGTAGATCCACAACGCGAGCATCTCAGTCTTCGTGCAATATGAATTACGATTGTGTGCTCAGGCATTCCCTCAGTCGAGACGTAAGCAGTTTTTTGGCAGTTGTCGCAGTAAGCGCGAACCGGGGCGTTGAGTTCCTTCAGGTCTGCCAAAGTGACGGGGCGTTCTTCCATTGTTCGCTCTATTTGTTGAGTGTGCTTCCTGAAGCTAATATCTGTACTTCATGGGCTGGATCAAGTAGCCTTATCTGGTGGCCTATGAGTAACGCATAATTACATAACAAACTACATAACATTTCTTGGATTGCTCGATAGAGTGTGGGCGGTTTTATTTACTGTAAGATATTGTAATTAAATAGATAAATTGAATGAGTGGGTGTCTCGTTTTATTGCTCAAGGAATCCCTGTCTCTCCGCCATAACTTCCCTTGAAAAGCAGATCACATTAACGCCAACCGGCGCCGATTTTCTGCGATTATCTTCCTTACATCCATACCTTTTCCGTGCTCAACTAGCGCCCGCGATGCTGTTCTATCACCTTCACGATCCGGTCGGTCATCATCCGCACCTCGGGCAAGTGCCGCCGGTCGTCATGCATTGTCACCCATTGGTGCTTGGTCAGTTCCTCAATCACCGGCCCGCATCGCCGTAACTGAGGCGACGTATCCCCCAGAAAGCTTGGCAGAATGGAAGTGCCAGCGCCTGCGCACAGCATGTCCAGCAGAGTGTGTTGAGAGCTCACTTGCATCACCATCTCACTGCCATGCTGCTCCAGCAACCAGCGTGAGGACTTTGTCGTGGCGTACTCCGGCGCGATGCCGAGCCACCGCTGCTGCACCGCCGCATCAGCTCCCGCCGCCACATAGGGCGCGAACTCCACGGGCGGCAGACGCTTGCTCGCCAGCCCGATCTCCGCAGGTGCTGAGCTGCGCAGGCCAATGTCGATCTCGCGCTTTTTGATGTTCAGCCGGTCCTCGCTGGTAATGAACACCACCTCAAACCCGTCCTCCGGCTTGCACAGCGCGCCAATATGCATGCTGAGAAACTTCATGGTCCAGCTTCCGGCAGAAACCCGAACCTGCGGCTTGCGAGACTTCGCGCTCAGCCACTGCTCAAACCCGGCATAGGCACACTGAAACGGCTCCAGCTGCTCCAGCACATCCCGCCCGTCCTCGGTCAGCGCATACCCGGCCTGCACCCGGTCAAACAGCTTCAGCCCCACATCTTCTTCCAGCTGCTGCATACGGCGGCTGAGCGTGGCAGGACTACACGACAGCCTCTGCGCGGCTTCACTCAGCGTACCGCAAGCCGCAAGCACGAGGAATGCATTGAGATTATCCAGCAATCGAACCTTCATTTTTGAAAACTGCTTTTGAAATTTGGCCGCTATCCGGCAGAAAGAACACAGGGAAAGATAGGCTTAGTTCTCCTCAAAGAAAAGAAGCCAGAATGTTGATTTTCCCACTTCGTGAACCTGACAGGCACCCACCAAACCCAACGCCGCGGCAGTTGGAAGATTATTACACCAACTACGCCAGCGCCTGCGCACGGCCCTATTACATCGCGTTGGCCTCTATCATCGCGGTCGTCTTCACGCTGTTCTGCATTTTTACGCCATAACACCAGCACAAAGCTCTGGCCTGCGGAGCGCGTTACTCACCGCAGACCAGCAGGGTGCATGCGCTTGCGAATGCCGGTCGCGGGCAAACAACAAGCGAGAGGGCGGCAGACAAAGCGTGGTGAGGCTCCGCCCACGGCGAAACGCCACTTTGCACCGGCGCAGTGAAAAGGCACACCTCATGTATCGAGTAGAGTGACGAGAAGAGGCGACCCAACGCAGCCGAACAGGGCAGGGGGCTTAGCGCCCCGCGCCCAACCCGTTACTCAAGAAGCGTCAATGTTGTACTGACCGGTTGTGGGTCGACGACCTGCTGTAGAACCCCACAGGTCTTTCTCAACGCTTCTATGCGGTCTTGCAAGGCATAATGCAAAGTGAACAAAGCATCCCGCTCACTCAGCATAAGTTGCTGAAGATAAGTGATATTTTCAAGATTAAAACAACGATTATAATTAAATATACTTAATTTTACAAAAATACATAGTAGAAGTCAATGTTCAATGGCATTTTCTGTAAAAGCACGCTAATTATATAAAATATTAGTATAATATCTGTGTAATATGAGTTTTGTTTAGGGTGTGATGTAAACATAAGGTAAAACTAATAAACGTTTGGTAAAAATAAAATATATTACTAATTTTGTGTCGAAATATTAATAATATGTACTGAGCAATATGCGTGTGAGTGATGATAGAGCTTCTCTTGTTCTATGTTTATGTGAGGAGTCACGAGTGGGGGGTGTTTTGTGCTTTAGTTTACTCGTTGGTGAGATAAGTGTTTTCTTCTAAGATTCTGCCTTGGCGGCACAACGTCTTAATAACGTCATAAAAGTGTATGCATGGCCTTGACGCCTGAGTTGAGAAGGCGCAAAGAAAAACCACGTTTGAATCTTTCATGATAGTGTGGTGCGGAGTTTTCCCAATTGAGCGTTGCGATTATTTTCGGTGGTGGGGTCGGAGCTAGATTTTCAAAGAGCGGTACCCCAAAACAGTTCGTAGAACTTTATGGGAAGCCCATTATTGTTTATACGCTAGAGCATTTCTCCAATAATCCTCATATCGAGGAAATTGTCATTCCCTGCGTTGCCGGGTGGGCTGATTTCTTAAAGGATCTAATCGAGCGTTTTAATATTCGAAAGCGATGTCATATTATTTCCGGGGGTGCAACTTCTCATGAATCCAGGCTAAATGCACTGGATTACATAAAGAAGAATATTCCGAGCACTGAGACGGTGGTAATGCATGATGCTGTTCGTCCAATCATTACGCAGGATATAATCACAAATGTCGTTAAGGGCGCGACAGAGCACGGCGCAGCTGCCTCATATGTTTCCTTAACGGAGACGCCTGCGGAGACAGACGATTTTCAGAAAATATCAACCGTCCACAATCGCAGTAGCTATATCATAGTTAAAGCACCTCAGGCCTTCAATTTTATTGAGGCTTACAGGCTTCATATAAATGGAAAGGATTTGCCGGAGGATGCTTTGGTAGATAGTTGTACTCTCATGTCACATTATGGGAAAAATATACATCTAGTAGAGACAAGTTATGATAATATAAAAATTACGACAGCTAAAGATTACTTCATCTTTAAAGCATTAGTCGATGCAAGTCACTATGAATCTATTTTCGGATTGCCTTAAGGTAGAAGTAAGTTGTTTAATAAGTTGAAGAAAAAATATCGTAGCTTTCAGAAGTCTCTAGTGTCAAGCTCATTAAAGTTGGTGCAACGGCTGATTTTTGCGTGCGTGAAGATCGATAAGAATAAAGTCGTTTTTGATCATTTTAATGGTTTAGATGTTGGATGTAATCCAGGTTACATAGCAAGAAAAGTGTCTACAAGGCATGCGGATTTGAAGACTGTTTGGTTGTTGTCTAACAACCGCAAAGGCTATAATGGCGACTGGATTACTTATGGAGGTGGCGGTTTCGTTGGGAAATGTATTGCGCTAGCTTCAGCTAAGGTGGTTGTTTTCAATACATTGAATTCGATGAGTGATTGGCCCAAAAAGAAAGGACAAATCTGGATTCAAACTGGACACGGATCATTTGGAATCAAGAAGGTTGGCCTCGATTTAGGCAATAAACGAAAGCAAAAAATTATAAGAGAAGCCAAGAGGACAAATGTTTTTCTCTCAAACTCGGTATTTGAGACTAAAGTGTTTTCCAATGGTTTTCGTTTTAAGTCGAAGCAAATTATCGAGATTGGCCATGCGCGAAGTGATGTGTTTTTTGATGATTTATTGAAGTTCTCTCTGAAAAAAGAAATTTGTAAAAAATATGATTACGAGGGTAAGAAGCTAGTCTTATTTGCTCCAACTCACAGCGAATTTGATGTCGATTTCGTTAAAAAGATTGATGTTGAAAGCATATTGAGGGCCTTTCAAGATAGATTTAATGGGGAATGGGTGTTTGGTTTGCGTTTGCATCCGAGGACACGCAATAAGATCCTAAAAAATGGATTGTCATTGAAAAGTCTAAATGGCAAAAATGTAGTTGATCTATCCGAACATTCAGATATGCAGGAGCTTTTAGTTGCTTCGGACGCGATGATTACAGACTTTTCTAGTGGTATTTTTGATTTTCTACTTACCAAACGACCGTGCTTTTTTCATTTGGAAGAGCTGATGCGGGAAAGTTTGCAAGGAACTTTGTATTTTGATTTTTTAGAAACCCCTATTCCGACGTCCTTTGACTCGAGCGTTCTGACCGAAAATATTAGAAAGTTTGATGAAATGCGTTTCCTCGGCCAAGTGGATAGTTTTTTAGAGCAAGCTGGATCGTATGAAAATGGGCGTGCTGCCGATAATGCGGCTGATATTATAAAGGCGCTTACAAAAGGTGTAAGTGTCGCGCGATTACGCCTGCAATATAAGAATATTAGTGATCTGGAAGGGATTTCGTCTTCTGAGATTGCCAGAAAAGAAAAGGCTGGAGGCGCTCAATTGCTGCAGAACAAAGCGCAATCCGGAAAAGGGCATGTTGAGGTTGCTGAATGAAAACTGTAAATGACTCCGAACACAAGTTTGGGCTGCTGAGCTACTCTTCAATGAATATTGGAGATGAGATTCAAAGTATTGCTGCGCTGAGATTTTTGCCGAGTATTGATACTTTAGTGCATCGCGAGCAAACCGCTTCCTTTAAGTCTAAGGTCGATACTAAGTTAATTATGAATGCTTGGTGGATGTGGAAGCCAGAGAGTTTTCCTCCTAGTGACTCTATCGCGCCGTTGCCAATCTCAATGTACATTCGCGATGAGCTTCGTGACACTCTTAACAAAAAATCTATTGATTATTTGAAGAAAGTGGGACCAATTGGCTGTCGCGATCTGAGCACTCGAGATTATATGGAGTCAAAAGGAATTGATGCATATTTCTCTGGTTGTCTTACTTTAACATTGAAGAGGAATCCTGATGTTCCACGCGGGGACTTCATTCTTGCGATAGATCTACCGGATGCTGTTGTTAAGAAGATTAGACAGACAACGAAAAGACGCGTTTTTAGGATGTCTGCTATAATGACACCGTCTTTTACTCAAAATCAAAGATTTGATTTGGCAAGAACGGTGCTTTATCTGCTTTCTAGAGCTCATTGTGTGGTAACAACAAGATTACATGCAGCTTTACCTTGTCTTGCCCTGGAAACGCCAGTTCTGAGGGTGGATTTGGCAAAAGACAATAACAATATTCAATCGAGATTTTCTGGTTATGAAGGTTGTTTGCATGTAACTCATGAGAACAAGAAGGAAGAGATTTTTTCAGATTTCGACCTAGATAACCCTCCGTCGAATTCAGATAAATATATGGTAATTCGAGAAGATTTAATAAAGAGAACAAAAGCATTCACTGGTCATGATGGTGAGGCGCCATGCTACGGATATACTGATGATATCGAAGCTCTCATGCGTCTTACGCAAAACCTAAAATATGACAGGCGTGTTATGAAGAAAACTTTGTGGTGGGGCCGGAGTAATGATTTGTTTAAGGTGTGGTACCAGAAGACCTTCTTAAAAAAAACCAAGAATGATCGATAGCTCCCTGAGGGAAGTTTGAAGAGGAACTGAAATTTTGGGGCGGCAGAGGGGTGTTACAAACTGGCCATTAGGTGATATTTCTCCTATGAAATATGATGAAGCCAAAGCGCATGCTATTAAGCTTCGACGACATCTCTTAGCCGCCGCCCCTCAATGTCTTGATTTAGATTTGTGGAATGGTGATCTCTCAAAACAGCGTATTAACATGAGTAAAGATGGATTAACCATAGAGTGTTTTGGTGTTTGCTCTCGAGAAAGTAAGTTGTTTGTATTTTTAAGTTCAGGTCGTAGTAGGAAGGGTGAAAATGCTACGCGCTTTGAGAGAGTTAGCTGGTACCCGTGGTTTAACGGGGTGTGTTTATTTATAGAAGACCCCACTCGAAAGTCGATTTCTTCCAACATTACTGCGGGTTGGTATTTTGGTTCTGAAAAGATACACGCACTTCCGATTGTTGCTGCAATTGTCAGGAAGGTTCAAAGTAAATATGGAATCGCAAATGAAGATACTCATTTTATCGGAAGTTCTTCGGGAGGCTTTGCCGCGCTCTGGTTGGCAGATTTTGTAGTTGGCGCAATCGGATTTGCTGGAAACCCTCAATATTATGTAGCCAGATGGCCAGATTCTAAGCGATTTGCGATGGAGCAAATTGACTTAACAAATCCAGAGTTTGAGAAGAGAGTAAGCTTAGAGCACTTGTCTCAAAATCATCGGTCTCGTTTTTTTAGCCAAATCAACGCCAAGTCAAAGAATGATTATGAAGATCAATTAGTTCCACTTCTGGAGAGTTGGGGACTTTCTCCTGTAAGCTATGGATTAAATAATTATGGAAATTTTAGTGTCTATTGCCGGTCAATTGGAAACGATGGAGCTAACTCCACACATCATGCCTTTGATAATGTACAAGAGTTCAGGCTCATATTCAATGCTATCAAATTTGAATATTCTATAGATGCTAGAGCAGATGCACTTAATATCGTGCATGAAATGCAGTCGGAGCGTTTATCTTTACAGGATAGGATTTTATACTCGAAAGTCTGGACTGTTTTCTTTTCGAAAATACGACTTCCGATAGTTGTTCCATGGGATGCCCTTGATGGGAAAGCTGCTAAGTTTACTTTAAGAAATTCGAATCGTAGGCTGTATTATCATGTAGTTTGGGGCGGGCAGGCGAAACATGCTTTTATTTCCCTAAGAGCCAAGCAGAGAGACAGGGAGCTTGCACCTGTTTTTGAGGAGTTAGCAACAGCTGGTTACGGCAGGCATTTTTGCAAAAATGGTACTCGCATACTTACTATTGGAAAATCTAACTATGAAGTTGCTCGTGTTAGATTTACTTCATTTGTAAAACAGACAACGCCATTTCTGTATGCGGCTCTGGACCTTCATGAGATGAAATAATAAGAACCCATTGGCCTTCGGCTTTTTGATGTCAGAAGAAGACGCTGATTAAGATCAGCGTTTAGAGTAATTATAGCAAGCTGAAATGACGGTTTGCCAATTCAAATGAAGTAGAATGTGAGAATTGCATGTTTAGTTCCAAGGCGGAAGTAATAAAGCAGGATATTTTTGAGTTCGGTAGCAAAATTGATGCTAATGAGCTGCTCTTTTTATCAGACGCGAAAATACTGGTAACTGGATCTACAGGACTGATTGGTTTTTACATAGTTGCAGCGATGAAGTACCTTAATGAAAAACATAACTTGGGTATTTCTCTGTATTGTTCTAGTCGAGATATCACGGCGGCCATGAAGTTATTTTCCGGTTATTTCGAATGTTCTGGAATAGAAGTTGTTGAATACGGAAAAGAAAATATTTCTGGCCCCTATGATCTTATCTTCCATACGGCAAGTTCAACAAATCCTGTAGAATTGGCTAAGCGTCCGCTGAATGTTATTGAAACTAATGTACAGTACACGAATGACTTACTAAAGTTGCTGAAGGAAAAAACAGGTAACTTTGTCTTTTTTTCTACTCGGGAAATCTATGGTAAGAAAGTGGACCTGACTAAGAAGTATGTCAGCGAAACCGACTACGGTGTACTCGATCCTCTAGAAATACGTTCTGCTTATCCGGAAAGTAAGCGGCTCGGTGAGAATATGGTAGCCTCCTATGGGATGCAGTTTGGAAATCCATATCGTGTAGTTAGAATTTCCCACACTTATGGTCCCGGCATCAAGCTAAACGATGGTCGGGTTTTGAGCGATATCATTGGTGCCATGGTAAGTAATGATGATATCAATCTTAAATCTGATGGTACGCATCAGATTTCCCCGACATACGTTGCTGATGTTGTGGCTGGGCTGCTTGTAAGTCTGATACGTGGAGAAGACGGGTGTTACAATATCTCCAATCATAAAGAGATATACTCGGTATATGACATCGCTAAGATTGCTGCTGACAATAGTCCTGATGCTGAGGTGACGCGGAAGATAACTCCGGAGAAGTCATCTCTATATCTAAAACATGATACTGGTATTTTATTGTCAAATAAAATTATGGATTTAGGTTGGGATTTTAGTGTTTCTCTGGAGGATGGTTTGGGTCGAGTTTACTCACATTATAAACTTAGTGCATAAAGAACAAAGCTTGCGATCAAGATCGCAGAGTTGATAAAAGGGGACCTTAAAGTCCTCTTTTAAATGTGTATAGAAGGTTTGCTTAGCTTTGCAGAATTATTTCTTTATAGATTCAAAAGGAAAGTCGAGCGCAAGCCAATACACTTTTGCTTTTGAAAATGGTTTATTTTCGCCTGAAGATATTGAAGTAATAATAAGATTTCGCTTTCGTAGTTTTTTGAGTAATATTCGGGCCTGGCTTAAGTATAAATATAAAATTCGGTTTGTAATTAGAACTAGGGAGAACTGTGTTTCTTCTCAGTGCGGTAATGTATTCTATTTTTTTAACTCAGTAGAAAATATTAGACTCCTGAAAAATAGAAATGTAAATCATTTTTTTTTGGGACACGGTGAGAGTAATAAGCGAGCTTCTTTGCATCCGATGTACCGTGTTTATGATTATTTGTTAGTGGCTGGCCCATTTGCAAGCCATAGATTACAACAATATGGAGTTATGAATCAAGAAACCGCTGCACAGCGAGTTTTGGACATTGGGAGCTCTGGAGTTGCAAATATCGATTTTGATGATTTGAGAGTGATTGGAGAGAATAAGTTAAATTCTGAGGCGCGTGGATTATTATATATGCCTACTTGGGAAGGTGGGACTGAATCGGAAAACTCTTCGACATTGTGTTTTCCACGATTACTGGAATTTTTAATTGAATCTTTGAAAATAAATAATGCCAATTTTATATTTTTCAGGCCGCATCCTAATATTGGCAGTAGAAATTCAAAGTATAAAGATGCGTATTTTTCTCTATTGAAGCAACTCAAGCGGGAAAACGTGCAGATCGTCGTAGGCAAAAAAGGTTTTGAAACGCTTTCAGTATGGCAGCGAGCTCTTTTAGGAGTTCGCAAAATGGCTGTTGAAGAGAAGAGTTTAAATTTTTGCTATGCTCTTGTTGATGTTTCCGCAGCCGAGACAATGGCTGCAAAATTAGGCATACCTTCGATAATACTCACTACAGACAAAAGCGATATTTTTGCTCCAAAGGCATATCTAGAATTAAAGGGATCCGCAGTAATTCAACTAGATAGGTGGAGTTCAATGCAAGAATGCTCTGAATATGCAAAGTTGCAGACTGTACAGACGTTTCAAGGTGAGTTTATTAGCTATTTTCGCGAAGATGGTAATGCTAAGTTAAGGCATGTATTATCGGGATTTGGTATGCTAGGTAAAGCTATATAGTAGCTATTGTATAGCTACAGTTTTGTGAATTCTCAATTCTTTCATTTAGAAAAGCGTTGTTCTCTCTCATGAGAGGAGCTGGTTTGGTTCTAGTATTTATATTTTATTTCATTTTGGGACTGGCGTACCTCGTCTTTATTAATGTTGAAGCGGGCCGTACCATTTCGATAGCTGTTAGGCGTTCAGTTCATAATGTACCTTGTAATTGTTACTAGCGTGAAGATCCAACAACGCATTTCTTGAACGATCCCAATCTGGCTCCCCTTCCCATCCTCCGCCATTTCCGCTACCCTCCGCACACCACCACCAATCCTCAAAGGATTCCCAATGCCGTTGCGCATGCACATCGCCGAAAAAATCACCACCCGTGTCCATGATGGTCCGGCGTGTGGGCGATTTATGTGCTTGGCTTGAGGCTCGCTATGCAAGAGTGAGAACCGCACCGCAGAGCCCTTGTGCTCGCCTGTTTGTGCGTCTTCATTCAGGCAAGAGCGTTTAGGCAGCGGGGCAGGGCGTGCCATTCCACGAGCAGCCCCAGCGGGTGTTTTCATCGCAAATCCTGAAGTTTCCGCTGAAAAACGGGAGTATTGAGGAAATCTAAGAGGCTGAAACTCAATCAGCCCCTTTATTGCGCTGCCAGCATTCGCTAAAAGACCTCCACGAATTTTATTTGCCCGGCTGGGACTCAGGTCCCAATCAGCTGCTGGCACATCCAAACCCTTGAGGGATTATGTCCGACCTCGAAACACTCGAAGCCGAGATTAACACCGCGATTGCCGGTGCTGACTCCGAAGCCGCACTGGAAGACGTGCGCGTTGCCGCCCTTGGCAAAAAGGGCAGCGTTTCTGAAAAAATGAAAACGCTTGGCAAAATGAGCCCGGAAGAGCGCAAGGAAATGGGTCCTGCGCTCAACGGCCTGAAAAACCGCGTTGGTGAGGCTATCACCGCTCGTAAAGACGTGTTGAAGGTTGAGGCACTCAACGCGCGCCTCGCCTCTGAAACCGTTGATGTGAGCCAGCCACTGCGCACCACTCCGGCAGAAGAAGGCCGCATTCACCCGATTTCTCAGGTGACTGACGAGCTGATCGCCATCTTCGCTGACATGGGCTTCTCCGTTGCTGAAGGCCCGGACATCGAGACTGATGAGCTGAACTTCACCGCGCTCAACTTCCCGGAAGGCCACCCGGCCCGCGAAATGCACGACACCTTCTTCTTCAACGAGAAGGAAGAGGGCGAGCGCATGTTGCTTCGTACGCACACATCCCCAGTGCAGATCCGCGCAATGAAATCTCAGGAGCCACCGCTGCGCCTGATCATGCCGGGCCGCACATACCGTTGTGACAGCGACCAGACCCACACACCAATGTTCCACCAGCTGGAAGGCCTCGTGATCGACAAGACCACGCATATTGGCCACCTGAAGGGCACATTGGAAGAGTTCCTCAAAGCCTTCTTCGAAGTGGATGATGTAGAGCTGCGCTTCCGCCCAAGCTTCTTCCCGTTCACCGAGCCATCCATGGAAGTTGACGTGAAGTGCGACCGCTCCGGCGCTGAAGTGAAAATCGGGACTGGCAACGACTGGATGGAAATCCTCGGCTGCGGCATGGTGCACTCCAACGTTCTGCGCAACTGTGGTCTTGACCCGGATGTGTACCAGGGCTTTGCATGGGGCATCGGCATCGACCGTCTGGCCATGCTGAAATACGGCATGAACGATCTGCGCGCCTTCTTTGATGCAGACGTCCGCTGGCTCAAGCACTACGGCTTCCGTCCGCTGGATATGCCAGCGCTGGTCTCCGGTCTTTCCAAGTAATTTGGTCCAAACGTAAAGAGCTAATAAAATGAAATTCACCCTTTCCTGGCTCAAGGACCATCTTGAGACCGATGCAAGCCTTGATGAAATTGTAGAGCGCCTGACGCTGATCGGGCTGGAAGTGGAAGAAATCTCCAATCCAGCTGATCGCCTTGGCACGTTCAAAATTGCCCGCGTTCTGGAAGCCGAGCAGCATCCGAATGCAGATCGTCTGCGCGTGCTGAAAGTGGACACCGGCGAAGGTGAGCCCCTGCAGGTTGTCTGCGGTGCACCAAACGCCCGCAAAGGCCTGATTGGCGTCTTCGCAAAACCGGGTGATTACATCCCCGGCCTCGACGTAACATTGTCCGTTGGTAAAATCCGCGACGTGGAAAGCCACGGCATGATGGCCTCCGAGCGCGAGCTGGAGTTATCCGACGAACACGACGGTGTCATCGACCTGCCGGAAGACGCACCAGTTGGCACTCCGTTTGTTGCATATGCTGGTCTGGACGATCCGGTCATCGAAATCGGCCTGACCCCAAACCGCTCCGACTGTGCAAGCGTGTTTGGAATTGCGCGTGATTTGGCTGCTTCCGGCTTAGGAACGCTAAAAACCCCGCAAAAAACGCAAGTGAACGCACATAGCAACGCAAACGACCTAAAAATCCTTTTAAATCTAGGGGATAGCCCGGAACACTGCCCTGCATTCGGCTACCGTGTGGTCCGTGGCATCAAAAACGGCCCGTCTCCTAAATGGATGCAGAAGCGTCTGGTTGCTATCGGTCTACGCCCGATTAATGCCCTCGTGGACATCACCAACTACATGACCTTCGATCAGGGCCGCCCGCTGCATGTCTTTGATGCAGATAAGGTTTCCGGCAACCTGACCGTTCGTCACGGTAAAGCAGGTGAAGAACTTGTTGGCCTCGACGGAAAAACTTATGCCGTTGACGAAACCGTCGTTGTCATTGCTGATGACAACGGTCTGGAATCCCTCGGCGGAATTATGGGTGGAGAATCAACAGGTTGCGACGAAAATGCCACAAACGTGGTGATTGAAAGCGCACTCTGGGATCCGCTCAACATCGCCCGCACAGGTCGTAAACTGGGAGTATCTACCGACGCCCGCTACCGTTTTGAGCGTGGTGTGGACCCGGCGTACATGGTGGAAGGCCTTGAAGTTGCTACAAAATTGGTCATGGACCTGTGTGGCGGCGGCGAAGCTTCCGACGCGCACGTTGTAGGAGAAGTGCCACAGGAAGAGCGCATCATCGACTTCCCACTCAGCGAAGTCAAACGCCTCTCCGGTCTGGAAGTATCCCACAGTGAGATCAAAGCTATCCTCTCCCTGCTCGGCTTCTGGGTCGCTGGCAATGGCGATGTGGTCAAGGTTTCTCCCCCAAGCTGGCGTCCGGACATCCATGGAAAAGCTGATTTGGTAGAAGAGGTTATGCGCATTGTCGGCATCGACAAAGTACCAACTGCTACCCTGCCGCGCATGGAGCCAATCTCCCAGAAGGTTCTGACTGTTAGCCAGATCCGCCGCTCTAATGCCCGCCGCGCACTCGCAACACGCGGCATGGACGAGGCCGTTCTGTGGTCCTTCATTCCAAAAGCCCACGCAGAGCACTTCGGCGGTGGTAACCCACTGCTATCATTGGCAAATCCGATATCAGCAGACATGTCCGACATGCGTCCGTCCCTGCTGCCTGGCCTGCTCACCGCAGCACAGCGCAACGCAGACCGCGGCTACGCCGACGTTGCTCTCTTCGAAGTTGGCCAAGTCTTTGAAATCGATAGCGAAAAAGGGCAGAAGATAGTCATCGCCGGCATCCGCCGCGGTACCGCCAAACCAACCGGTTCTGGTCGCCACTGGTCCGGAAACGCTGAAAACATTGATGTTTTCGACGCGAAGGCCGATGCGGGTGCGGTACTGCAGTCCATTGGTGCGCAGGTAAACAACCTGATGGTCTTCACCGACGCTCCGGATTACTACCACCCAGGCCGCTCCGGCGCCCTCAAAATGGGCCCGAAAAACACCCTGGCGTACTTCGGTGAGATCCACCCTAAGACCTTGGAAGCATTGGACATTGAAGGCCCGCTCGTGGCGTTCGAAGTCTTCATCGACGCTGTTCCTCAGCCGAAGAAGAAAGCGACCAAATCCAAGGGTGCGTTGAATGCTGCGGATCTTATGCCGGTAAAACGGGACTTTGCGTTCCTGGTAGACAGCTCTATCCCGGTTGAGAAGCTGTTGAAGGCCGCAAAAGGCGCGGATAAGGCGTTGATCACAAACGTGAATCTCTTCGATATCTACGAAGGGCAGGGCGTGCCGGAAGGCCAGCGCTCTCTCGCGATTGATGTAACCCTGCAGCCGACCAAGAAGACCCTCACCGATGAGGATATCGAGGCGGTCTCAAACAAAATTGTTGCGTCCGTTCAAAAGGCTACCGGCGGTACCCTGCGCGGATAACTCCCGCTGAACAGCGCTGACGAAACACAAAAACGCGGATTCCGGAAAATTTCGGAATCCGCGTTTTTTAATGCGAAATCGGCGAAGTTCGACCCGTCAGCAGGGGCATAACCTCACCCGCCCACGGGGATATCCAGCCCGTCAAGCACAGCCCAGCCCAGCCCCAGCACCACAAACCACAACCACCCAGCGCCGGCCTAAACCGCACCCTCGTGCCCGTCCGCCTCATCCAGCTGCACAGGCTCAGAGATCACACTCGCCCGCCCGCAGAACCCGCGCCGCCGACGCCGCTGCATACGCTGGCAGTCCTCGTCACTCAACTCCGCTTCGGGCAGGCAGGAGTCGTCCGCCGCAACGGCACCACCCTCAATCTTCAGCGCAAGCCCCTCCGTCAGCGCCGTCGCAACCACCGTGCGGGCGTGGGAGACAAGGCGGGAGAACGTAGGCCGTGAAATCCCCATCAGATCAGCTGCAGCCGTATGTTCCAGCCCTTCCGCATCGGCCAGACGCAACGCCTCCATCCCGTCCTGCGATAAAACCGCCGCCTGAAGCGTGCGCAGCGGCACGCCCTGCGGCTTGAAAAAGCGCACTCCTGCAGTTCCATGAATTCGGCGTGGTTTTCTTGGACGTGGCATAACAAACACTCCTTTCACAGCCTCTCCCATAAGAACCATCAGTGATTTAGGCAGGGGAGACGCACAGCAACATAAACCTAGAGCAGGGGGCGTGAGGAAAAGAGAACGCGGCCAGCCCTAATGAGCATATGTTCATTATATTGCGCCTCTTATCAGTCACTGACAAGCTAGGAAAAGAACATATGCTCATAATGCCACCTCACCACAACGGGCATAACCAGCAGCACACAGGGGCATAAACAGCAAAACCGCCCGAAGCTTCCACCCCGAGCGCGCCAACCCATCTAAAATTCTATGCTACATGTTCGCGGTGATAAGTCCGGTGCGAACCTCGTCCTCCACCTCAATCATGGAGTAGTTCCTCAGCAAACCGTCCTGATCAAAAAACAGGGCCACTTCCTTGGTGGTCACATCCTGCCCGCTGGCAAGCAAATCAACCACAGGAATGAAGTTCTCAACCTTCGCCTGCGTCCGTACATGTCTGTATTTCCAAATCTCATTGCCGCTATCGGTAAAATCAGTGGTGTTCGGATCACCCAACGCAACGCGCACATCTTCCTTGGTTGTCTTGCCGTTCTCCAACTGGCTTTCCAGCCCTTCACGCGTCAAATGCCGAAGGCTCTCATTGCCAACAGAAGCGCAGCCAGCCACAACCAGCCCAAGCCCCAGAGCGAGGATAACGTGCACAATTCGCAAATCTATGCCCCTTTGCGTTGTTTTGCGTTGCTCCGTAAATGCAACGCACAGCGAGTTCTTCTTAACTGGGAATAGAACTTCGTTCTCTTAGCCGAGCGTGCCGCCAGAGCGCAGCCCTGTAAACCTGAGATAAGACTCGTGTAAGAACTGTCAGGGGGCAATAGAAAGAGGAAATTGCAAAATTAAATCAAAGCGCTAGAGGGCGCCTCAGTGTGCGCCAAACACCAAAGCCGGCAAAAAAGCCTGCACACTTCATGTGGAAGAAACCGCCACACGCCCGCGCGCACCAACGGGCATAACCCGGTAAACATCATTTTGCGTTGCTATGCGCAACTTTGTGTTTTTCTGCGTTCCTATGAAATTCGGGAGATCAACGAACCTGAGCGCACCACTAAACCCGAAATCTACGGTAAAAAAGGAGAATAAGTCCCAAGCAAAAAGCTCTGGGCAGCGCATCAAGCACACCGCCCAAAACCCAATCTATCCCCGCAACCTTTAAAGGTTGGAGTTGATCAAACCAGTGCGAACTTCACTCTTGGTTTCCAGCATGGAGTAGTTTTTCAAAACGCCACGGTTGCTGAAGAACAGAGCCAGTTCTTTCTTGTTCAGGTCCTGGCCACCAGCCAGCAGGCCAACAACAGGAATGAAGTTTTCAGCTTTCACGTTGGCGCGAATGTGCTGGTACTTCCAGATCTCATTACCGCTGTCGCTAAAGTCCAGGCTATCAGGGTCACCAAGCAGAGCGCGCACCTGCGCCTTGGTGGTTTTGCCCTTGGTCAGCTTGGTAGAAAGGCTGGCAGAAGTTTCATGACGAAGGTTTTCGTTGCCTGCAGAAGCACAAGCAGCAAGACCCGCTGCAAGCGCAACGGAAATGATGATTTTAGTGAAACGCAAAATAGTCCCCATCAGGCTTGGCCTCAGGCTAGCCTGTATTCCAAAACGGCCCCAACACAAACCGGAAACCGCAATTTATAATGGGAATTTCACTAGCAGATATGCAGGGCACATGCCAATATTTTTAATCAATGAGCCAGTAAAACTTAATGCCAAGTATTCTGCCGATCATCGATAGTTTTTCGCCACTTTCCGCCCGCTCCATCAAGCCATTGCCACTCACAACACTCGTCCTTAACTTGGCCCTATTGGAAGCTGGAGTACATCCCGCGGCAAACCCCCATCACCGTCATCCCACACACCTCCCTCTCGTCATCCCGCACTTGATGCGGGACCTAGAGCCAAGCCCAGAAGTCTATCGAACCAACTCCAGATACAAGTCCCGCCAGGTCGGATTAACACCCTCAATCAAATCAAGCTTCCACGCCCGCCGCCAGCGCTTCAGTTTCTTCTCTCGAGCAATTGCATCCCCAACTCGCTCAAATTCTTCGAAGTAAACCAACCGCGACACGTCATACTGAGCCGTAAACGACACCGCCACTTTCTCCCGATGCTCATGAACCCGCCGCGCCAAGTCATTGGTCACGCCAGTGTATAGGGTCCCGTTTCTCTTGCTGGCTGTCATGTACACGTAATAGGCCATACCTCACTCTGCGCTGAAGCAAGTGCGGTCGCAACATCATGAAATAGCCAGCTCGTTATCAGAGGTAATTTCCAGCTGGGTCCCGCATCAAGTGCGGGATGACGTCCTTTGGGGCTCTCGCCTCAATCGCTGCTGCAGCCGTTTCACATACTCTCCAGCTGAATCTCACGCCTTGCCGATCCCTCACCATCCCCTTGCACTCACAGCGCTTCCCTCCACCGTCATCCCGCACAAGCGCAGCGCGATGCGGGACCCAGAGCGAGAAGGCAAAGAGGTTGCGTTTAAGGATGCAACAACTCCCTCGCCTGAAATCTGTGAGTGCACAGCAGGGGGCTGCATCGCGTTCAGGGTGATGTTTGAGGCAGTAAGCCCTCGATGATTGATCTTTGCTTGCTGGCTATAATGTTGCTCTGCTCAAAAATGGTAGAGTTAATTAAGTGAACCTGTGAGGACGTTAGCTCGATAAGTTTTCTGTCTAAGTTCTTACCGTAAGGTGAGATCGCAACTTTTGGGGATATTGGAAACCAAAGTTCCGTTGCTGGATTCTTTAAATTTCCTGTTCCTTGAAGTCTAACAAATGGATGGTCACCAATTATAAACTCGTCAGATTGATTTCGAATTATCCCATATGCAAGACCACGGCGGTCAAGTATTTGAAGTACTTCGTGCCCGAGATTTTTTCGTGCTAGAACGCTAGTATTTTGTTTAAATTTGCCAAAGTTTGCGGGGTCTTTTACTCGCTTTAGCTCTTCTGGATCGACTCTTATATTATTTTGCCCTGCATATTTTTCAAAATTTTCTGTTTCTCGCGCCCATACTTCGTCGAAGTCAGAATTGATGCCAAGTTTTAGAAATGAATCTGGAGCTCGACTATGCTGGTGGAAAAAGAAAACATTCCAAGTGTATTTCTCATTTTCAGAGATATTCGGATAAATATTTTTTTCTGTAAACTCGATTATCTTCTTGGTAATGGGTGCTGTATCAGATTCAATTTGTGAGTATTTCTTTTCTAGCTCCCTTTCTTTGTTTCCTTTTTTATCGATGAATGTGTTGAGCTCTTTTTTTACAAAGACATTATTGATCCCTGTTTGAAAAATTTTCCCCTGCCTTCGTACCCAAAGCAAATCTGAGCTATTAACGAACTTACCGAGAATAAAGCGAGGCATGTAATGGTGACGTATTGGGTCTGACATTTAAACTGAAATCTCATTGAATTCTTTGGCTTACTTATTTGCGATCGTAACCTGAAACACACTCTCCACAAAATCCCATAGCTACCCCAACACCATCGCGCACCCTACTCTCTGACAAATGTACCCAGCAAGATCGACTGGGTAGCGATACAAAGTTGTCGATTGACAACTTAACCGACGAGGGACTAGGCTTTTGGGGAGAAGGCGGCATGCCAAGAAGGAGGTTGAGGCGGTCCTTTGCGAGCTGGAAGAGCTTGGATGGACGGTTAGGCTTCGCAATGGCAAAGGCCATGCTTGGGGGTTGCTGTTGTGCCCCTTTAATGATGAGCAATGCCGCTGCGGTGAGTTCTGTCAAATGTCGATCAGTTCAACACCACAAAATCCGTCAACGCATGCAGCCAAACTCAAGAAGAAGGCACTGAGCTGCATTTACCTGAACCAGAAGGAGGCTGAGGATGTCGAACCTGTTTGAATTCGATCTCGTGTTTGCTCTGGGGGAAGGGGAGCATGACGTGTTTGAGCTAGCTGATGCTGTCTATGCGGTGGGTTTTGATGATGCTGTTGTCGGAACAGGGCAAGCGGGCCTGCTCGCCGTTGCGCTGGAGGTTGAAGGTGAACAACCTGATCAGGTCATTTTGGAGGCCGCACGCTCCATTCTCCCGCATCTTCCAAAAGGAAGTACTTTGAGAGAAGTGCGGCCTGATCTGGTGAGTCTGGCTGATGTTGCTAAAAAACTCAGTGTGCAACGGCAAGCCTTGCAAAAGCGCAAGATTCCACAACCTGCAGTGCAAGGCCTCTATCGGGTAACTGAACTGGCAAAATCGCTTGAACAGCAAGTTGAGCAATCCACAGCAGGCGCGCGCCGCCCTCGGTTTTCTATGGACGCAGCAAAGCCTTGGCTCGCAGCTGGTGCTGGAGCGCAAACGGTGAATGCCCGGATGGCTTTGGGTGAGCTGGATCCACAGTCGCTACAACCACGCAAGCGCTCTACCTAAACCGTCACTGCACTTCCCCCACCGCCGTCATCCCGGACAAGCGCAGCGCGATGCGGGACCCAGAGCGAAAAGGCAGAGCGGTCGAACTGGAGGTGCAACAACACCTCGTTCTTGGAAGTTGGGAACATCCAGCTGGGTCCCGCATCTAGTGCGGGATGACGGCAAGTGGCTCGCCTCCCACCGTCTCCCCTCCGTCACACAACGCATGCTTGTAAACGTTGGCCATTGACACCGCATGCATCTGGTTGCATGCTCTTGGGTGAGGCCCAAAACCTCTCCAAACAGCGGTACCCGCTCCCGTTAACTAGCGGATTTTTTGTGCCTTTTTTCCAAAAGTGCGCAAACCCTTCGTTATGAGCGGGAGGGCGGTGAATACAATACCTTCTTCGGAGGGGAATAAACCCGCCTGTCTGTTTGCAGGTTTTTGGCCTCCCGCTCGCCAGCGAGTCCCAAAAGCTCTTTGTCGTGCGGCCTTCAACACCCTAAACAGAGGGATTGAATATGGTCGACTCCGCATGCGCATGCAGCGCCACAAACACTCTTCAAAATGAAATTGACGAAGTCCAGATCGTCGTCTCTGATCTTCAGAACCTCGCGTACATGCAACAGCTTGTACTCAGCGAGCGCGTGAAGAACAGTTGCGAGCGGGATGCTTTGCTCACTTTGCACCACGCTTTATGTGACCGCCTGGAGGCACTGAAAAAGTCCTGCGGATTATTGGAGCGGGTCGCCCTTCCGCAGCCGGTCAACACCAATGTTGTGTCTCTGGATTAACGCACTGTGACAGGTGCTCGGGCGGTGTCACACGCACCCCGTGTTCACTGCCACAGGGAAGCCTCCACACCAAGGCCTCCAACCTCAGGTGAAAGGCACAACCCCGCAAATGAGCACCCTGCTGGTCTGCGGCCGGGCAACAAGCGCCCGCAGGCCAGCATCCCAAAGGGCAGGGGATGCACTCCAATCTGATCAAACGCAGCGCAATTAGGCTCTCTGAGCGTGAAAGTGATTCATGCTAATCAATCAAAAAATAATGGCAGGAGTTGCTAATATATAAGTTTATTGTGGAATAAATAGGATGTTTTGACGAATCGTGAAGCCGGCCAAACCGGGTGATATACACCCCGTAAAACCCAAAAACCCTTGGTATTTCAGGGAGCTTGTAACGGCAGTTGTGTCGCGCCGCGGCAAGGCACCCCCGTCAAGCCACTGTCTCTAAGTAGTTTTTCCTTTTGACTTTCAGGCCAATTCGCCCAAACTCCGTTGTGTGTAATCAATTAGGTCTTGAAGTTACATTGGGACTAGGAAAATGCGCTGGTATCAGCTGTATTTGAATATCTTAAAGAGAGATAAGCTGCCTTGGCACATCGAAGATGTTTCCATGGCCAATAATCTGCATCTCGTCTGACGACCTCCGCCTGCAGTGGAGTCGCTCCTGCTGCACGGCCGCATGTAAGCTAGCCTCCTGCCTCCTATAGTCCACCAAAGATGCAGAGTGTAGAGGCCAGCCAAACATGCAACACCCCCAAAACAAGTAATATTAGGCACTCATTCCAACACTGCATCCCCTACGCAGCAGAAGAACTGTGCTTTGATATTGGCAATACCATCGGCACCTCCGGTTTGCGCTGCAGGTGTGTCGTGATTGCTTCAGATAATGACGTTTGTCTTTGCTCCTGTCTCCCAAGTGTTGAGCGCGCTTGGGGCAGAAGAACGGCACCGCCATGCCTGAGACTTGCAGCGGGGAAATATACAGATCACAGCACAGCCAAGATTATGCAGGCAATAACTCTGCATGATCAAGTAATACTCATGTAAAAATCAGCGCCTTGTGTATTGCATAAAGGTACATGTGTCTGTGATCTGTATATATAAACGATTATTTATTCACATATCCATATTGTTACTTATTGTGATGATCGAATATTTGGATAATTAATGAATACGAAGATTGGGAAGCGAAATTGTTTTCGATTCGTAAGTAAATAAACTTCGAAATCGATAATTTCTTCACTCCTTGAGAATTCGGAGAGACATGGTCCCTCCGCCCTATTGGTAAAGAAGCAAGTAAGAGGACGTTCTTATGACTAAGTTTATGCCAGAGCCGTTCAAGATTAAATCTGTTGAACCAATGTACTTCATTTCTGACGAGCGTCGCGAAGCGGCAATCCAGGAAGCTGGCTTCAACACATTCCTGCTGAAGTCCAAAGATTGCTACATCGATCTGCTGACCGACTCCGGTACATCCGCGATGTCCGACAAGCAGTGGGCTGGCCTGATGGTTGGTGACGAAGCTTACGCTGGCTCCGAAAACTTCTACCACCTTGAAGAAGTTGTTAAAGAGCACTTCGGCTTCAAACACCTCATCCCTACTCACCAGGGCCGCGGCGCAGAAAACATCCTGTCCACGCTCACAATCAAGCCAGGCGACTACGTTCCAGGCAACATGTACTTCACCACAACACGTTTCCACCAGGAACGTAACGGTGCAACATTTGTTGACGTAATCTGCGACGAAGCCCACAACCCTGACCTGGCTGACGTGCCATTCAAAGGCAACGTGGACCTTGCAAAACTGCAGAAGCTCATCGACGAAGTTGGTGGCGAAAAGATCCCTTACATCTGTCTTGCTGTAACCGTGAACCTGGCTGGTGGTCAGCCTGTTTCCATGGGCAACATCAAAGCAGTAAGCGAACTCTGCCACAAGCACGGCATCAAAGTGATGTACGATGCAACCCGTTGTGTAGAAAACGCGTTCTTCATCAAAGACCGTGAAGCTGGCTTCGAAGACAAGACAATCAAGGCAATCCTCCTTGAAATGTTCTCCTACGGCGACGGCTGCACCATGTCCGGCAAAAAAGACTGCCTGACAAACAACGGCGGTTTCCTCTGCATGAACGACGACGACCTGTTTGCTGAAGCAAAAGGTATGGTTGTTCAGTTCGAAGGCATGCCTTCCTACGGTGGTCTCGCAGGCCGCGACATGGAAGCAATGGCAATCGGCATCAAGGAATCCGTTGAATACGACTACATCTCACACCGCGTAAACCAGATCCGCTACCTCGGCGAACGTCTGGAAGCTGCTGGCGTGCCAATGGTTAAACCTTACGGCGGTCACGCAATCTTCCTCGATGCACGCGCATTCCTGCCACACCTTGACCAGCAGCAGCTCCCTGCACAGGCACTTGCCGCAGCGATCTACCGCACCTCCGGTGTACGCACCATGGAACGCGGCATCGTATCCGCAGGCCGCGACGTTAAGACCGGTGAGAACCACGTTCCTAAGCTCGAAACAGTTCGTCTGACTATCCCACGTCGCGTATACACATACGCACACATGGATTACGTCGCAGATGCGATCATCGAGCTCTACAAAAACCGCGAAAGCATCAAGGGTCTCGAGTTCGTATTCGAACCTAAGGTACTTCGCTTCTTCACTGGCCGTTTCGAAGAAATCTAAGAACTAAGCCATTGAAGTGACTAGCAATAGTCAAAGACTAAACTGCATTGGAGGAGAGCCCGTGTGCTCTCCTCTGTTGTTATCAAAGCACAAATCTTACCCATCGTAAGTCTATGTGCGCTTTTCGGGAAAGCTCTGCCACGGGGCACTTACAAAATCGGCAGGTGTTTTCTCAATTGGTCACGGCAAATGCCGGAGTTGGGAGGCTCAACATGACCATTGCTTCTGAGCAGGTTCCTACTGCAGAGACAGTTGAACCAAAATCTACCAAGAAAAGCCAGGGCACAATCTTAGGCGCCAGTGTGATCGCTGCTGGCACCGCCGTCGGCGCGGGCATGTTCTCGCTCCCTGTTGCAAACAGTGGCGTATGGTTCTCTGTTTGTCTGGTTCTGATGATCGTTGTTGGTTACATCATGCACACTGCATCGTTGTACATCATGGAAATCACGCTTCATTTCCCTGAAGGGTCCAACTACGACAGCCTTGCCAAGGGCACCATTGGTAACGTGGGCCGTGTGGTCAACGGTCTGTCCGTTGCCTTCCTGTGCTACGTTCTCACCTACGCCTACATCTCAGGTGGTAGTTCGATCATCACATACTCGCTGTCGATTTTTGGTGACGTCAACATGTCATCAGGGGTGGCGAGTTTGATCTTCGCAGTCGTGCTACTATCGATTGTGATGATGGGGACCCGAGCTGTTGACCGTGTGAACACTGTTCTCATCGGCGGCATGATCATCACGTTCATGATCAGCTTGAGTTCATTGATCGGCAACTCATCTACAACGAACCTGTTCCCAGAGATCTCTCTCGGCGATCGCATGCCATATGCGTTCTACACCATCTCCTTCTTGGTGGCGAGTTTTGGTCTTCAGATTACAGTTCCAACTGTAACCAACTACCTGGGTCTGGATGCGAAGCGGACAAGCAAAGCGCTGCTGATCGCGATTTTCCTTGCAGGCTTCTTCTACTTCCTCTGGATGTTTGCAGTATTCGGAAACATCTCCCGTGATGACTTCCCTGCGATCATCGCTGAAGGTGGCAACATCGGTAACATCATCGGTGCTCTGAGTAAGTCTGGTATCAGTGAAAACATCTCTGTAATCCTGCAGATCTTTGGCAACATGGCTGTTGCAACATCCTTCCTGGGTGTCTCTCTCAGCCTGTATGATTACATCTCCGACTTGTTCAAGTTCGATACAGCTACCGTTGCTGGCAAAGCAAAGACTGTAGGCATCGCTTTTGTACCAACCATCATCCTTGCTATCCTGTACCCACACGGGTTCATCGCAGCAATCGGTTATGCTGGTGTGGTTCTGGTGATCTTCTCCTTGCTGGCGCCAATCGTAATGGTTCGCATCTGTCGTGAGCGGAACCCGGACATGTACCAGGTCCCAGGCGGCAACGCCCGTCAGGCAATGGTATTCGGTTTCGGTATCCTGGTGTTCATCATCACTGCATTCGAACTGACCGGTAACCTGCCAATCTTCGGCTAATCCGTTTGAAGAGAAAGCAATAAAGACGACTATTCAGTCGGGGCAAAACCTGATTGCGAGGCAAACCACAAGCCCCCGCAATCAAACCAACTGACCCTCAAATGTCAGCAAAAGACTTGCCGCAGCCCTTCCCGCTGCGGCAAGTTTTGTCTATTCCAACAATGACTGATCAGGTGTAGTCGAAAGTAAAACCGCGCTCTAAGAGGACGACTGTTTGCCCTCAGGCAACCTCTCACCAAAAACGCAAAGCAACACCGAGTGCCAAATATCAGATCGGCAATTCAGGCGGGGTAGCTGTCCATTGTTGCATTTGCAAAGTACCGCGCCAATAACAAGGTCAGAGCTGGAGTGTCGGGCCAGAGTGGACATTCGATAGCGTCAATCAAGGCTTGAGATCGTACTACCTCAATATTATAAAATACACGCCTCCGGTATTTTCTTCGAAAATAAATATTCACGCAGTCGAAGCACTAAATGATCATGGTGTAGGGTTGAAGGAGAACGAGTTTTTCTTGCTTTCAGGACCGATCAGAGTAGCAAGAATTGTAGATTGTTTAGCATATCTTACATAGCCTCTTGAAAAGAGAGCTGAGAATAACTACATAAACAAAGCGCGTTTACAGCCATCATTGGCTATCTTTTCTTCCGGCTTGCCGGTTTGCTAGGTTCCCCCTGATTTTGAGAATGTTGCACCCCATGTACATATCGAACATGGGAAATACGCCCGCTTAGCCCGGGTAAAGTTACAAGGTATCAACCATGACACACGGCACTGTAAAATTCTTCAATTCCACAAAAGGTTTCGGCTTTATTTCTCCTGAAGATGGCGGAAAGGATGCATTTGTTCATATTTCTGCTGTTGAGCGGGCAGGACTTATGGGTCTCGAAGAAGGTCAAAAAGTTGCTTATGAACTAGAAAGCGGCCGCGATGGCAAAGCTTCAGCTGTGAATTTGCAGCTGGTTGACTAATAAAAGATCAGGGCTGCGCCTGTTGCGTAGCCCTAGTCCTTATAGAAGGAACCAAAATATGCCTAATATTTCAATGTCATGTGCAAAAGATCGATTTGCTGCGATTGAAAAAAACAAAAAAAAAGAACTCACCGATGAAGAGGAACGGGCTCTGCAATTAAGTGAAAAAACGTCTCGCCTAAAAGAACTCCGTCTTGCTAAAGAAGCTACCGATAAAAAGCCTCGCCCTTTGATAAAATAGTCTACCAAGTGATTGGCAATCAGCGAGTGCACAAGATATCGCTAAATATCTTGGGCTAAGATCTATTCTTTGATCTAGTAGATATAAAGTTCAAGAAACTATCTTTCTCTAAGATTTACTTATACTAGCCAAATAAATCCGTATTAAAATTTAAATTGATTGAACCAGTGCGATAAGATGTGCAATATGTACATAATGGAATATTGCTTTTGGGGAAGTAGTATTCTCTGGCCAAGCGACTGTACATAAGTACTAAAGCGTTTTTGGTCATCACAGATTGTATCCTAAATGATCAATGGTTCCGTGAAATTCTTCAATTCTGAGCAAGGCTTTGGCTACATTCAGGAGGAAGGTACAAATTCACAGTTTCGCGTCCTTCGTGCGTCCTTAAATCGTGCTGGTATTAAGAAATTGGCTGAACGCCAAAAAGTACGTTTCGATACGCTTACAAATCCTGCAAACGGGAAAATAGAAGTCAACAATATCGAAGTTGCCTAACAAAAGACGGTCCCTAGACACGTAACTTTCTTACTCATGACAGTGGTGTTTATCAGACTTGCAGCTGGTCATATACACTACCTCACAGCTGCTCCCCCTATTCCTACAAGATCTTAGTGCCGTGAATACAGCCATCCTCACCCGGCACTGTGTGAGTTAAATCCACGTTTTACCGGTCAATTATCCTCGCCACTTCCCGTGCTCTAAACAAAGGGCCGGCAATTTGCTTGTCAACTGATGACTGAGCAACGAAAGAATGGTCCAATGACAGAACGAACTGATCTTGCTAAAATTGGCTTAACCGCAGAATTAATTGGTCCTCTCCAGTTTCCCAATCCAATTGCAAACAATAACCATCGGCAAGATTTGCAGGAACACTCCTCAAAATTGAAGAGCCACATTGCAGTTGTAGCGACCAATACACATGATTTGAAAGAAACCGGATTTGGATCGATTGAGACATGTCGCTTCTTTTACGATGCTCTAAAAGAAAAATATCAAACAGTTACGTTTCACGAGATTTCTTCGATATCCAGTTTGAATGATATTGTTACGTCTAGACCAGATCTTGTTGTCCTTTGCAGTAAATACTTCCTGGATGTAAGTAATAATACAAAAACTTGGTTTTCAGATTACTTTTCTAAGCATGCAATTGCTTTTACCGGATCTGATCGTAACAGCCTGGAGTTCGATTCCAATAAAGGAAAGGCTAAGACGGCTATACAAAACCACGGTATTGCTACTGCAAAGTTTTTCCAAGCCTGCCCTGGCCAGTTCGAAACAGAAGACAAACTCCCTCTTTTTCTTCCTCTTTTCGTTAAACCAATAGATGCTGCTAATGGAAATGGAATTGATGAAAACTCGATAGTTCGCGACTTCGAAAGTTATCAAAGTAAAGTCAAAGAACTTTTCGAAAGCTATGGCGCAGATGTTCTGGTCGAGGAGGTGCTACCGGGACGAGAGTTTACCGTTGCAATCTTTGACGACCCGGAAACCAATTCAAGATCTATTATGCCTGTAGAAATCATAGTTCCCAAGAATGAAAAGGGTGATCGAATATTGGGATGTGCTGCAAAGCAGCAAAATCATGAGTTACTCAGAACTATTACCGAACCCACTTTGAGCGCTGTTTCCGAGCTTGCAGGCAGTGCTTTTACGGCATTAGGAGTTAAGAGTTTTGGTCGGATTGACATCAAGCTTGATGCAGAAGGAAACCCCAATTTTCTTGAAGCAAACCTAGTGCCGGGTATGACGCCCGATTCAAGTTACTTCCCGAGGGCTTGTTCATTACAAACTGGGTCAAAATCGAAGACGAACAGGCCGTCAGCGATGACGCATTCTGAGGTTGCCTTGAAGATCGTTGAACTCGGCCTCAATCGCATCAACACATTACAGCAAGTGGGCTAATTACAATCGTTTGCTACAGCGTATCTCCGAAAGGTGGAAATCGGCCTTCGGATAAAGATACGCAAAAACAAAGGCTAAAGCAGTTCATGTGTTTCAACTTAATTGCGAATTGATTTAGGTAGTTCTTGGCCTGAGGTGAAGTAGGTTATTTCTCAGTAAAGCCTACTTCCTACTCTTTACGTGTTGCCGAATTAGACCCAGATAAGGTTCAATTATCACTCTCGCAGGGAGTGCTTTGTTTTAGAAAGAAAGTCGGGTAGGCTAACTGACTATCACGCTGTTCCAACCGCTCCTCACGCAAATATCTCCCCCAATATTTCAAGATGAAAACACGTAACAACTTTATGTTGTGATTCATGTTTCTGTCATACAACTTTCCCACCCGCTTCTCAGAGCTCTTCAGCTTTATATCTGCGTCGGTCACTCAGATTTACTTGAGTACATACATTCCAGCGAACGATGTCCAAAACGAACAAAAACGATAAGGACACAGCATGAAAATTAACGGCGAGCCGCTCAATTTTTTGATTATCACGACGGATGATGAGCGCTTTCCGCCGGTCTATGAAAATGACAGTGCTAAGCAGTACCGGTTGCAGAATAGTGTTGCGCTTGGAAAAATGCGCCAACACGGGTTGGAGTTTCTCAACCACCACACTGCAACCACAGCCTGTGCTCCCCGCCGAACCAGCATTTACACTGGCCAGTACCCATCATTACCCGGTGTCAGCCAAACGCCGGGTATTGGTAATGACATCCGTCACGCACTGGAACAGGTGCCGGTTGAACAGCGCCTGAAGAAACGTCTGCTTCCCCATACATTGAACAATGAAGACAGTTTCAGCCCCGCACCTTTGCGGCGCTGATGGACACTCTGACACCGCGACATCGCGACACCATAAGCAAGCAGATAAGCATCCCTGACTGTTAGCCCAAAAGACGGCAACCGTTCAGCGCAAAAAGGAGATAACAAATGCCGCTGAAATCAGCTTCACGATTAGCAACGCTATGGCTCGTACTCGCGTTCCCGCTGCTCAGTATAGGTGCAGCCAACGCTGAAACCGGCACAGATGCGAGCACAGACCTAAGTCTTTTCAAGGAATGCCCGGTATCTCAGGATGATCCCAACACATTCGCTCTGTGCGCCACAGCCAAATGCTGGACAGTCGACACTGTCGCCTACTGCAAATGCGATGTGATGAACGAACAGAGCATTTCTCTCCCGTTTCATTATAAAGAGGGTGACGAGAAAAAGGATGTCTGTGATCTGTTAAAGGCCGGCATTGATAACGGTTTCACGGTAAGCACCTATGCCACACCGCGCCAGATGGAAACCGATTACGATCCCGATACGGAAAAGCTGGGGCCACCCATGGCGACGTACAGCTGCCCTAACACCGAGAGCGCACCCGCTGGCTACTCTGCTCAATGTGATGGCGGCTTCTGTTTTAACAGCACGCAGGGGAAAGACTTCCCCGGCATCGGAGCGGTCAAGGAAGACGAGATCATCTGTTCCTGTCCCGCAGTGCCCAGCCCATCTGCAGGCTTTCAGATGGCTGGCCCCTGGTTATGCGCACCCGGCGATCGCAACACCGATGGCACGTGCTGCGATAAGTCGTTCCACGACAAGCTTTGTTCAGTCAAATCAGTCAATTCCACTGGCACTGAGCTTATGGTAGGTGCGCCTCTGGGAGTAGCTAAATTGCTCTCGAAAAAGTTGGACGGTAAGGATCCGGCCATCAACCGCTGCGTTTTTAAATAGGCAGCAAGTGCATCAGGCTGGCGCTTAGCAGCCAGCCAGCACTACGATGATGTTGTCATGATCCTTCCACCTGAAGCCATCAATGACGTTGATTTCAGGGTCGTAACCGTAATATGAGCAGCCGGGCGAGAGCTCGATCGCTGTCTCTGCTAATTTCAATCTCTCATTCACAGACAAGCTTGGCGAGGCGATGGGCGCACGGGTCTCAGGATCAAGTTCAGTAAACGTCACAGCGACCAGGCTTAGCGTGCTGCCAGTTTGCTCCTGAAATGAAGGCCTTTCTTGCCAGGAAACGCTCATATCACCGATGGCAACATGGTGCGGCTGTGTAGAGACAACCATATTCTGAGCTGAGGTGGTTGAGGCAGCGTCATAAACAGGGCTTGCAGCGTCTTCTGCATTGCTGGCAGTGGCCAACACACAAGCAGCAAAACACAGTCCGAAACGCTTCATAAACATGGCTGAAATTTCCTTCGCAACTTTCCGCCCTGCAACACTCTGAATATGAGTGGGTAATGAGAGATGAGCGCCTGGCCTCTGGAAAGTTAAAGGAGAGGAGGCGAGATCTTTCCCTCCCTGCCTGAGCCACCCCTTACAGTCAACGGATCTACTGAAGAAACTAAAGGTTTTACAAAGTCTCAGTCTGTGAGGGAGTGCATTCTGATAAATCTCTCTTCGCCTCTGCATCAGCCGAAACTTCAAATCCCCAAAACCGTAAAGCGTCAGGGCCGATCTGGCGCAACACCTGCTCAAAGCGGGGAAGGTCAACGCGGCTGCGCAAAACCTCAACCACACGTGCAGGCGTCTTATCATCCGCAAAGTTGTGATGTGCCCTGAGAGCTTTCACCTCAGCAGCCCAATCGTGTTCAGCGCCAAAGTCCGCAGTGTAGTCGCTGCTGCTCCAGCCTGACGTGAAAATCGCCCGAAGAACCGCTGGCAGCGTATCAGCAAAGGACAGAACCTGCTCAGCGTCCAGTCTCCGGCGGAACACCAGCAAAACAGCCTGGACGCATGTGTAGGTCTGATTACGAGTGGTCAGGCCAAGCGCGTCCTGAGCATCAGCAAGGAAAGATTCGTACTGCTGAGAGGCCAGCTGATACTCCTGAGGCATAGGCATGAAGGTAACTCCGAAAATACGGGTGATCGCTCTATGTACGACCTTAGCTCAGGTTTTCGCGCTGCAAAAGTGACTGATTTTCAGCTGACTCTTAAATCGATTTAACTTAGGTAATCTACGTATATGTACCATAGCTGCGAGTAAAGGTGAGGTCAGTGCTAGAAAGTTTGTGATCAAGAATAATAAAAGAAATAATTATACTAAGTTGTGCAGTGCGAAATGAAATGATGAAGAAATATCGCTTCTGACCATGAGTAAATTTCACATTAGTCAAATTATAAATTCATATTGACATAGGTCAAAATGCTATCTACGCTTTAAATGTCATTGAAGTGGAGGCACTATGACTTTCGGCTTGATACTATTCATTTGCGTATTCTTGGCGATCCTTGGGATGGTTGTGATTTCAGAGTTTTCTTCACGGAATAAAACTGCAGATCGCATGATCGCGGGTTTAGACGCTGATCTCAGCAAAGAATAACTCGGACAGAGATTCAGTCGAAGTGTGAGGCGCTGACTTTAAAGGACGGTTTGAAGGCGGCATCACCTCATAACGATAAGGCGGCTAGAGCTAGGGTATAGGGGGACTCTAGCTCTGCCGCCTTCTTCGTTTTCAGCCAACCCGCACGTGGGGGCGGGGGATGACGCAGTCTCAATATGCCGTAATCATCAGCCGCTCAGAATGAATAGGCGCACCGGCTGAGCCAAATATCAGGCCGCCATAACCTGCTGCACCAACCTCCGGCAAACTCTCCGTCTTCACTGCAGAAACATGCTGAATTTCCAGCACCGTATAAGGCCGCTGATAGGTCCAGGTCCGGTTCTCAACTCCGGTGAGATCAGGGTTTGGAGGCTGTTCAGTCGTGAAGGCGTAAAAGTAAAGCGTGAAACCAAAAGGCTCGACAGGCTGAACAGAGAGCGGCGTCATACCCCAACTGAGAATATCGGGCTCAATTGCCGTAATGTCGCCAGCGCGCAAGGTCACAAGGCTGAGATGCGGACCTCCACCTAGTCGGCTCTCATCAAACTCCAGATCAGGCCGATCGCCTTCAAACCAATGGTCAATCAGCTCAATCACAAAACCTTCCGGATCTGTGAGTTTGGCAAGATACCCAACATCCCGAAACTGCTGCGGTCCTGTAACATAGACACCGCGCGCCTGAAGCTGGGCACAAGCCAGCTCGATATTGGGAACTGAGAGTGCAATTTTCCAATAAAGATCGGTAGCTTGCGGCGTGTAAGGCGCCTCCGCCTCAGTGAACAGAAGTGCCGTCTCTTCCGCACAATATCCGACCCGCCCGTCACCCTGATCGGACATACCCAGGACATCGCAATAAAATCGCTTTTGAGCCGCCACATCACGGACGCGCAAACGAAGAGTATCAAGCTTTGTCATAACGGGCTGTCCTTTATCAGGGCACAAGGCAAATACGCGTGTTTATTGAGCGATCTCGAAGTGGTCCTCACGCAGCAAAACACGGCCATCCGGCTGCAAAACCCAAAGCTCATTGGTGATAACGCCATGGGCGTTGTTCATCTTCCAGTTGGCTGCAACGCGGGCAGAGGTCTGGTCCAGAACAGTGGTGACGGTACTGCTGTAAACCACATCATCAAATCCCTTGGAGATGATGTCTGTCCAAAAGCCTTCAATCGCTTCGCGTCCTTTAAATGTACCAAATGGCTTCACAACCATCACGGCATCATCCTCATAAAGCGCAGCCGCACCCGCTGCATCACCTGCGTTGAACGCATCACGCCAGGCACGGCTTGCAGTGGCAACAGCGGTGTTGAGCTTGTATTCACCTTCTGCCAGTTTTCCTGCTTCGTCAGCGATGGCTTGTCCGCTCAATCCAACTGCGACAGTAGCAGCGAGAGCGATAGATTTAATGAAAGTCATCACGTGATCTCCGTTCAGATGCGATGTTGATGACTGTCTTTTGCCGCACTTGCATTGTTTGAAAAACACTCTATTTCTGAAATCACTATTCATATGAAGAGAACAATCATGCTCTCAACGCTTCCGCTCTCCTTCGTCACAATTGTCGAGACCGGCTCAATCACACGCGCAGCCGATGAGCTGAACATCGCCAAATCCGCCGTTAGTCAAAATCTGAAACGGCTGGAAGAACAGCTGGATGTAAAACTCGCCATCCGCACCACGCGCCACCTCTCTCTGACCCCGGCAGGGGAGCGCTACTACCAGCGCTGCAAGGAAATCCTCGCGCTCTCACGGCAGGCGGAAACCGAGATGGAGAGTTTCGGAGCGGTCCCGTCTGGCCCGATCATTATCACAGCCCCCCACGCTTTCATCACGCCCGTCATCGCACCGGCCCTGGCAGTTGTGAAAGATAAGTTCCCGAACCTTCAGCCTTCAGTAATAGCGGAGGACAAGCGCCTCAATCTGATCACTGAGGGGATTGATGTTGCGATCAGTGTCGGCCAACTGCCAGACAGCACGCTTCAGGCGCGCCGTATAGGGACCCTGCGCGATATTCTGTGTGCCGCGCCCACTGTTATGGACAAGGCACCTTCCGCTGATGACCCGCTCTACTGGCAATGGGTGCAATCCCTGCCATACATCGCTCATACACGAGAGCCTGCTGTGGTGCGGCATCGCCTCCCGGTTCAGGAAAGTTCAAAGAGCATTGAGGTGAGCTTCAGATCTGCCGTCAAAGCCAACACCATTGAAGCCATCGCAGCTTTTGCTCGAAATGGCCTGGGCGTTGCGCTCCTGCCGGATATCGCGATTGCGCAGGACCTGAAGACTGGAACCCTCCAGCCTCTCCTTACTCTGTCAGAGCCAGAACCAACACCAATTTATGCCGTGCACAGCTATGATACTTTGCCACCCAAATCGGTGCAGGAGACAATCACGGCAATTCAGCAGGCCTTGGCGAAAGCGCTGCAATAAGGCAGGTCTCATCTGATCTCCATCTCAGACAAAACACACAACATGCTCTGAAATCAGAGTGTTTCCGAGAATGAACTCATGAAACCTTCTCTTAAAAGCGAGCGGTATATTTTACCTTCTGACTTTACCTATACGTTAATATGTGGTCCTATGCGGCTATCGTAAGTTGAAAAGATACCGCTATGAAGCAACTGGAAGAAATGATGGCTGAAAGTGAGCAGCGCGTGGAAACAATCACAATTCCCAGCGAGGGGGCCACACTGATTGGCAAAGCCTACTGGCCAGTGGGTGACCCAAAATCCTCAGTCATTATTCACGGCGCAACCGGTGTGCCGCAGTTGTTTTATGCCAAGTTTGCCCGCTGGGTCGCAGAGCAGGGCCATCTCTGCCTCACCTATGACTATCGCGACTTTGGTGCCTCTAAACAGATACATCCACGCAACTCTTCCGCCACGATGTCTGATTGGGGCCTGTATGATCAGCAAGCTGCCTTTGATGCGCTGCTGCAACTGGCTGATACACCCAGCACTCACGTGATTGGTCACTCTCTTGGCGGCTTCATGTTGCCATTCCATCGAAATCTGGACATGGTCGATAAGGTCACGACAGTTGCCTGCGGTCAGGTTTATTGGCGTGACCACCATATGCCATATTTCCTGACTGTTGTTGCCTTCTGGTATTTGCTTGGACCAGCTGTGACACGTATGAAAGGTTATTTGCCCGGTAAGGCACTTGGGATCGGCGCAGATATTCCTGCTGGTGTTTATTGGCAATGGCGTAAATGGTGCACTTCTCCAACCTTCTTCAAGGATGACATCGGTAGTGCTTTACCTTCCATGAACCCGAAGCCCTTCACTGGTCCGATCAAAATCATGTCGTTCACCGATGATGATCTTGCCCCGAATGCCTCCGTTGAACGCCTTCCACCTCTCTACAAAGATGCGCAGGTCACGCGACAAATCCTTAATCCGGCAGACTTCGAGCTCAAGGAAGTTGGGCATCTGAAGGCCTTCGCCAAGCAAAACGCGGTCTTGTGGCCTGAAATTCTGGATATTGCTTGAGGCAGGCCGCTCCACTAACAAAGGGCAAATGAAAAAGACCAGAGCTGACGAGAGCACCTAACCACGCATTAGCGTCAATCTGCTTTACTGGCGGAAAAGCGGATAGTCCTATGCTTCTTCGACTGATCAAAGTTCTGGTCTCCTTGGCGTTCGGCGGTTTTGCTGCTCTGGTTTGCTTCAACAACTATCAGGATACACCGGCAAATCTGGCGTATATTGAAACCGTCATTTCCATGGTGGACACTTTCCCAACCAGCCCCAAGTTCCGGGCTGTGTTTCCTCTGGAAACCGCACCAACCTTCCTCACTATTATCCTGGCCATAGAAGGCTTCATTGCTCTCCTGCTGGTTCTGGGAAGCTTGCGCATGCTGGCCAGCATTCATCGGTCAGCGGCCTCATTCAATCGCTCCAAGTCCACCGTCTCCTTCGGCTTTTGCATCGCCATTCTGCTTTGGTTTGGCATCTTTGTTACAGGAGCAGGAGAGTGGTTCCTTGCATGGCAATCTCCACTCGGGAGAGGGGCCATAGACACCTCCTACAACATCAGCATCATCGCATTTTTGGCGCTGATCTTCGTGAACCAGAAAGAGGAAGACCACGGCTGAGACGAAAGGAAAACCCTGAGATCCACCCAATTAGATGTAACCTAAGACTATCCATCTGAGGCATTTGAAGGACTGCTTTTGCCTAGGAATTGTTCCACGTTTGAAACATCGACCACTTGTGGTGACGGGGAACAGAGATGGATATCAGGTTTGGGAGGAATGTGTTTTCAGGTCAGCCAGCCGCTTCAAACAGGAAGTCGCATAAATCCATACCTGCGCGCTTTCTTGATGATGACTACTTGATTGGCCTTGGCCTGGCCCTGCAGAAGAAAAGGCGGGGCGAGTATCTGACAGGAAGTGGCAATACCGTCCAACGCTATATCGCCAATCAACCGCAGCGGGTGACACTCCAGTACACCAACAAATCCTTCTATTTCTCCTCCATTTGTGATGGCGCCATCGTGGTGTTTGATTATCTGCGGCATAATGAAAGCATGGCACACTTCAACGAGTACGCCCATGTCGGCAAGCGCTTCGCTACCATCAAAAAACCGCAGATCTGCGAAGTCCACCGCGTCGCTGAAGAAACCAACGCCGCCAACGCCATAGACCTGCTCCTCGCCGACTACCCCGGCAACCTCACTATGCTGCACCCGCTCAAGACCAACAAATGGTTCAACAAAGACCGCATAGATTGGTACGCCCGCCAAGGCGGCCGCCACTACCGCATCGAAACCTCAAACCTTGGTTCAAGCCTCTATCAATGGAAAGACAACCAAATCCTCCTGCGCTTAACCCCCGAGCAGATCTTGATGCACACGCAGGTCCGCCTGCAGCGTAATGGCGGAGAGAACTAGCCTAACGGCGCCTTATGCAAACGTGCTCTGGTGATTTTGAGCAGATCAGCCGTTTAAACGAGGAGTCTGCGTCATAAAAAAAGCGACCATTTAGGCCGCTTTCTACGTCTCGGGTTTTTAGTGCTAATCCTCAGGACTTCTTCACGAATTCCGTCAGAATAACAATACGTTGGTCGTTGACACGGCCTTCGATGTGCTCTGCATTATCCTGCACCAGAGTAATGTTCCGCACCGCTGTGCCGCGCTTGGCAGTGAAGCCCGCGCCTTTGACTTTGAGGTCTTTGACCAGCGTCACGGTGTCCCCAGCAGAAAGCACAGCGCCGTGCGTATCCTTGTGCACGATAGCGTCTTCATCCTCTGCCGCTGGCATACCGGACTGAGCCCACTCAAGCGTTTCCTCATCCAGATACAGCGTATCCAGTAGGTCTCGTGCCCAGGCCTCACTGGAGAGGCGGCCAAGCAGACGCCATGCGCTCACCTGAACCGCTGGCTCAGTGCTCCATGCGCTCTCATTCAGGCAGCGCAAATGGTTCACATCCAGCTCAGCTTCACTTTCCAACTGTGCGGAGCAAGTGCCACAAACCAAAATGGATTTCTCTGCATTGCCATCGCTATCCGGACCAACTGCGACTGCAGCAAGATCCTCTGTCACACCGCAAAGCTCGCATTTATCGTCTGCGCGGCTGCGCAGGTCATTCTCAAGGGACATATCTACGTACCTTTTCATAGTCGCATTTGCCAAAAACAAAGACCGGCCTCACATGGGCCGGTCTTGAATCTTAGTATTACTGCAGCTCTAATCGGTGCTCAGTCATCCATCTTCAGCGCTTGAATGAACGCTTCCTGAGGGATTTCAACCTTACCGAACTGGCGCATCTTCTTCTTACCCGCCTTCTGCTTGTCCAGCAGCTTGCGTTTACGAGAAGCATCACCGCCATAACATTTCGCGGTCACATCCTTACGCAGGGCAGAAAGGGTCTCACGTGCAATCACGCGGCCACCAAGCGCTGCCTGAATAGGGATTTTGAACATGTGCCGAGGGATCAGCTCTTTCAGAACCTCACACATCGCACGACCGCGTTTGTCCGCCTGTGAGCGGTGCACCAGCACAGAGAGCGCATCAACCGGCTCGTCGTTCACCAGAATGGACATCCTGGCCAAATCACCAGCACGGTATTCGCTGATTGTATAATCAAACGAAGCGTAGCCCTTGGAGATGGACTTCAAGCGGTCATAAAAGTCAAAGACCACTTCGTTGAGCGGCAAGTCATAAGTGACCATTGCACGAGACCCAACGTAGGAAAGGTCAACCTGCACACCACGGCGATCCTGACACAGCTTCAAGATGGCACCGAGGTACTCATCTGGTGTCATAATGTTCGCACGGATCCATGGCTCGCGGATTTCTTTGATCTTCACAACATCCGGCATATCAGCAGGGTTGTGCATCTCAAACTGAGAACCGTCTGTCATCTCCATCTCATAAACAACAGATGGCGCTGTTGCGATCAGATCAAGGTTGAACTCACGGGACAGGCGTTCCTGAATAATCTCAAGGTGCAGCAGACCAAGGAAGCCACAGCGGAAACCAAAACCAAGCGCAGCCGATGTTTCCATCTCATAGGAAAATGACGCATCATTGAGGCGCAGCTTGCCCATAGCAGAGCGTAGGTCTTCAAAGTCGTTGGCATCAACCGGGAAGAGACCACAGAACACAACAGGCTGAGCAGGCTTAAAGCCCGGCAGTGCTTCGGTGCAGCCCTTTTTATCCGTAGTTATGGTGTCGCCCACACGGGTATCAGCAACTTCCTTGATGGAAGCTGTCAGAACACCAATTTCACCCGGTCCAAGGCGGTCCGTTGCAACGAAAGCTGGGGTCATCACACCAACGCGGTCAACTGGATAAACAGCGCCAGTGCCCATCATCTTGATGGAGTCGCCTTTTTTCAGTTCACCGTCGATGATGCGAACCAGAACCATCACACCAAGATACGTATCGTACCAGCTGTCCACCAACATAGCTTTTAACGGGCCATCCGGATTGCCTTTTGGTGCAGGAAGCTGTTTGACGATTGCTTCCAATACATCAGGAATACCAAGTCCGGTCTTCGCTGAAATCATCACGGAGTCAGACGTATCAAGGCCGATCACATCTTCGATCTGCTCTTTGATGCGATCCGGCTCAGCAGCAGGCAGGTCAACCTTGTTGAGAACGGTCACGATATCGTGGTCGTTGTCGATCGCCTGATAGACGTTCGCAAGCGTCTGCGCTTCCACACCTTGGGAGGCATCAACCACCAGCAGGGAGCCTTCCACCGCAGCAAGAGAGCGAGAAACTTCATAGGCAAAGTCCACGTGACCTGGGGTATCAATCAGGTTCAGCGTGTACTCTTCACCGTTATCTGCCTTGTAGATCAGGCGAACGGTTTGAGCCTTAATGGTAATGCCGCGCTCCTTCTCGATATCCATGGAATCGAGAACCTGCTCCGTCATCTCACGATCAGTGAGAGTGCCGGTAGACTGGATGAGGCGATCGGCCAGGGTGGACTTACCGTGGTCGATGTGCGCGACAATCGAGAAATTGCGAATATTGGACAAAGTTTTGGTCGTCATGGGCGCTCAATTACCACTGCTTTGCTCTATGGCAAAGCACATAATAAGCGCCCACGCGCTTTTTTGCCGTTTTCCAGCCAATAAAGTGAATAGCAATTGGCTTTCTCTCAGATTCTCGCTGCTATCTGGCTAAAAGTGATACTCAAAGCCAAGACCAAACAAATGAGCTGACATATCGGTCGACGCGTTGCCGGAGCCGGAGATATTGTCCGTTGTGCTCAGTGAGAAATCCGCGGTCTGGAAGAACCCGTATTCGAGTGTTGCTCCAAGTTTGGGGTTAATCGCTATGGTTACACCCCCGCGAGCCAACAAGGCCCCAACCGTCGACTGGCTGCCTTTGATTGTGAACTGATCCCCGTTAATTGTGCCATTGATAGTCCCGATGACAGGAAATGCAGCCCCAATGCTGATCCCGGCAAACGGAATGACCTTTTTGGTGAGGGGAGAAAGGGGAGCAGAAAGAATAACGCCGCCCATCACATAGGCGGCGGCCACAGTTCCACTTCCGCCGTCCACCCCGGAAAGGTTAGAAACGCTATTGCTGATGTAACCAGTATCCAGCTGCAGTTTGACAAAGTCCCCAGCCGTTACACCGCCAAACGCGGCGGCATTCCAGCCGATATTGTATTCGAAAAATTTTGTCCGCCCAGTCCCGGGTGTATAAAAATCACCATCAGGTGCGTAAGAAACAAAGGCCTTAGCACCTGCATAAGGTTTGAGTGGAAACATGCCCATCGCCGCTTTTTCAGCCGCTGCCGCAGCTGCTTCTTGCGCAGCCGCCGCCAAATCCGCAGCATAGGAACGGGCAGAGAGTGCTCCTGTCGCCAATAACGCAGAAACTAACATGATCACAGTAGAGGAAAACTTTCCCATTGCGCACTATCTCCTGAAGTCCTGAAAGGGAGATTCGCGCAAATAGACAAGTCTTACCAAATAATTAATGATGTAATTCACAGAACATGTAAAATATAGGTATCAATTACAATGATATAACTTGTCTGATCTCTATGAGGTCTGATGATATTACCAGTAGTCGCTATGCATAAAACAAGGCGGCAACCTGCCGCCTCTGTCAATAGTGAAAATTAGCGAAGTACTTACGTTTGTTACCCGCTAAAAATCATAGCGAAGACCAACGCCGATAAGGTGAGAACTTAGATCTGACTCCAGTGTGTTTTCTACTGAAACGCCGCTTTGGGTTGTTTTTTGCTTGATGTCAAAATCGGCCGTTTGGAAGTAAGTATAATCTGCAAAAAGGTGAGTGTTTTCATACGCCTCATAAGAAAGGCCGCCAGTGAGTTTCCATGCAAAAACATATTGATCTTCGATCTCGATTTGCCGTGTCTGACCCAAGAGCGCATTTGAGAGGATTGTTTTATCCATATCTGGCTTTGCAATGCCAATACCACCTCCCGCGAAGGCCGACAGCTGATCTGTAAGAGCAAAATCAGCAAGTATGTTTGCCATAGTGTATCTGGCAAAGATTTTTCCTCTTGAGCTGTAATCGATTGGAATGGTGTCACTGCTCATATCTTTGACCGAGTTGACAAGATATCCTAGTTCACCTTCAAGACGAAGATACTCATTCAACCTATATCCAAGGCTAGTGCTTGCCGACCATTCGCTTTTATAGTCAAAATCATAGCTATCAGTTGGCACACCTCCGATTGGGTCAAAGGTGCTACGAAGTGAAAATGCCTTTGCGCCTTTGAGCGAGATATACATGCCACTGTCTTGAGCCTGCGCAGCGGATGCTCCGGCAATTATTAATCCAACGCCCGCAATAAGGGTGGAAATACACAGAACCTGTTTCACTTCAAATACTCCAGATATGAAAGTGTAAGCAGATTGATATTCAAGGAGTGAGATAATTGCTGCTGAGTAACGTGTTCACTCTCTGTTAAGTAACGACTACCCGTAGGTGCAGTAATTAATTGATAACCTTAAAATCAACCATTGAAATTTGATGTAATGATCAAAAATTATGGTTAAATTTACGTAAAATAATCTGATAATTAGTAAATTTCAGCTATCTGATGTCCGCCCGGTTTTAACTCCAGATCCCAGACTATCCTGCAATAAACTCAAGTGTTTGCGCGCGGTGTGTTCTTGAGGCCTGTCGTAAAATATGACAATTCTGCTGAAAGTTCAGGCGTATCTATCAAAACTAGGCAAAAGTAGATTTACGGGGCAACACGCATACCTTCGCTCTAGCGTTTTTTGGCCCGGGTATTTTAAAGGGGCTTCCATGAAACTGCGTCATGCAACCAAATCTGATCTTCCTGTCATCCTGGAAATTCACAATGATGCAGTCAAAACTTTAGCTGCAATCTGGACGGATGCTTTAGAGACATTGGAAGACCGTAAGAACTGGTTCGAAAACCGGATTGCTGGTGGGTTTCCGATCATTGTGGCTGAAGACGACAACGGTGATGTGCTGGGATACGGCAGTTACGGCCCGTTCCGTGAGAAGCCTGGCTATAACAAAACCATGGAACATTCAGTTTATGTAACGCCGCAATCTCGTGGAAAAGGGGCAGGATCCGTATTGCTCGAAAAACTGATCGAACTTGCAAAACAAGATCAGAAACACGTCTTAATCGGTGCCATCGACAGCGACAACAAAGGCTCAATCCGATTGCACGAACGCTACGGCTTCAAAGTCAGCGGAGAGCTCCCCCAAGTCGGGTTCAAATTCGGTCGCTGGCTGGACCTGACCCTGATGACGCTCATCTTAAACGAGGATGATGCTCCAGCAGCTTACTCACATGATTGAGATAAGGGGAGCATCACTACTCCCCTTTGCACAAGGCAATCTAAAGGACTAGAGTTAATTTAGGAGGTTACGGCCAAGTAAAGTAGAAAGCGAGGTTCTTTGCAATTTGAACATAGTACGCATTGTGGCCGGTCTTTTTATCGAAGGAGCGTCCTTCTTCATCCATGAAGGTCAGATCTTCAAACAACTCATTTGCATTAGAGTAATCGCCGACATGTGTAATTGAGGAAGTCCCAAACACATACTCTCCATCAGGATTCAAATAAACGATGTAATTGGATTTTGTTTCGAAGCCATAGTCTGCCATATCTTCGATATTGAGTGTACCATCCTTCATCGCTTGCAGCATTTCTTTAGCGATAGGGTCTCCAGTCTTAGCACTGGCATAGATACCCTTCATCAGCTCCTGATACACAGCCGAACTGTTCGGATTAGTCCATTCTTTTGAGATGTCGAAGAACTTTTGGATTGCTGCAGCTTGTCGGCTGCGTTGTGCCAGATAAGAGTGAACTGCGCCTTGCATTTTATCGGTATCGAGGCCGATTAGTACCTCGAATATTTTGCTGATCGCTTTTTTAGTCGGATCATTACTTTGCTCAGCTTCACTCTTTGCATTTTGCCCTTGCTGGCGTAGTTCATTGCCCTGACGTAATTCATTGTCGGGGGTGAAGCGCACAACATCTTCAAGCAAACTAACAGCTACTTCATCCTGAGACATAATCGGTGCAGGATCATAATTACCAGCAAAATTGGTGAATGAAAAAGAAAGACGGACGCCACTAACATCCATAATGTATACCTCTACAGAATATCAATAAATTGCTATTGAAATCAGCATGCGCACTGAAACAACAGACATCATATCTGTAGGTAGCAAAATCTAGCTCTTACATGAGCTGAGAAATAAGTAAACGTGTTTGTATGTGGAGTCAAATACTTGAATTTATTTGATTTTACTACAATTTTAATGTTGTAAGCGTGTTGGGTGTATTTTAGCAGGTTGGGCGCTGTTTACGTATTCATATAGAGCTTACTATGAATGATCATAATTCATCTATGTCATGATGCGTTGATTATGAATACTCTGTCAGTTGGCTAGCTCGACGAATACCGGTTTCTGCCGACACCGCTTGTCTAAAAAATGCAAATCTGTACTGAGCAACCACTCATCTCCTAAGATGGTGGAGTAAAAGAACTCAGTAGTTTGTTTTGTTCCCCATCGAAGCCTTATGGACAGATCGGTTAATTTGAATAAGGGAGTGTTTTGGCTCATGATCATGAGATTAGGAGTGAACAATGGGGCACAACACACGGACCGCCAGCGCTGCAGCTGAGAA